>JAWXUO010000063.1:0-9033 GCA_044426355.1 Clostridia bacterium
TTGTACCACATTGCCATGTTCTGCCGATACAATCTGTTAAATGGAAATCAAGTTTTGGACCGTAAAACGCACCGTCACCCTCATTTAATTTATATTCATAACCAAGCTCTGTAATAGCATCACGCAAAGCATCTGTCGCAACGTCCCAATCTTCTTTTGCACCCATAGAATCTTCTGGCTGAGTTGAAAGTTCGATATGATATTTAAAACCAAAAGTGCTATAAACCTCGTCAATTAATTTTACTACACCTTTAATTTCATCTTTAATTTGGTCTTTTGTCATGAAAATATGTGCATCATCTTGTGTAAAATTACGAACACGCATAAGCCCATGCAAAGCACCCGATAATTCGTGACGATGAACTAAACCTAGCTCGCCCATTCTGATAGGCAAATCACGGTATGAACGCATTTTTGTTTTATAAACTAGCATTCCACCTGGGCAGTTCATAGGTTTTATCGCAAAATCTTGCTCGTCAATTTTCGTTGTATACATATTTTCTTTGTAATGATACCAATGCCCAGAAGTTTCCCATAATTTTTGATTTAAAATAATAGGCGTAGAAATTTCTTGATAACCTGCTTTTGTGTGCATTTCTCTCCAGTAATTTATAAGTTCGTTTCTTAAAATCATACCTTTTGGTAAGAAAAACGGAAAACCAGGACCTTCATCAAGCATAGTAAATAATTCTAGTTCACGACCAATTTTTCTATGGTCACGTTTTTTAGCTTCTTCTAAACGCTCTAAATATTCTGTTAAATCAGCATTTTTTGTATAAGCTGTCGCATAAATACGTTTTAGCATTTTTTTATCCGAACTACCTCTCCAATATGCACCTGTACAAGAAAGAAGTTTCAAAGCTTTTACAGCACCTGTTTTTGGAATATGAGGGCCTGCACAAAGGTCTACAAAATCACCCATTGTGTAAAAAGATATAACCTCATCTTCTGGCAAATCTTCGATAAGCTCTACTTTATATGGCTCTGCACTATTTTTCATTTTTTCTATAGCTTCATCACGAGGTAAAACAAATTTTTCCATAGCGTGGTTTGCTTTAACTATTTTTTTCATTTCTGCTGTAATTTTTTCTAAATCTTCATCAGTAAATCCTGCGTCATAGTCAAAATCATAGTAAAAACCGTTGTCTATAGCAGGTCCTATAGCAAGTTTTGCCTCTGGAAACAAATTTTTAACAGCAGATGCTAGGATATGCGACGCTGTGTGCCAGAAAACTTTTTTTCCTGCGTCATCATTGAAAGTTAGGATATTTAGCGATACATCTTTTGTAATTTCTGTAGATAAATCGCAAACTTCTCCGTCTATTTCACAGCCAACAGCCATGCGAGCAAGCCCCTCAGATATGCCTTTTGCTACATCAAACGCAGTTGTTCCTTGTTCTTTTTCTAAAATTGTTCCGTCTTTTAAAGTTATTTTAATCATTTTTAGTTTCCTCTCTTTTAAGGGCATAAAAAAACACCCCTGAAAATCAAATCAGGGGTGAGTAATTCCCACGGTTCCACCCTGCTTACAGAAAAATTCTGTCGCTTTAGTTGTTTATAACGCAACAACACGTTTCTACTTTTCATAGAAAAAGCTCAAGAGTGGTTACATTTTAACGTTAATAAGGTAATTTCAGCAAATTTACCTCTCTCTAAAAAAACGCATTTAAAATGCTAGTTCTATCATCACCATATTAAATTAATAATACAATATTTATATGTATTTGTCAAGAAAAATTTATAAAAAAAACGGTAGAAATAAATCTACCGTTAAAATTATTCTTCTTCGTTTAAATCAAGTTCTGAATAGTCAAATTCTAGCTCTTCACCACAAGCGTGGCAAGGAATTGAGCCTTCTTTCATTGTTTCTTCATCAAAGAAAATTTGTTCGTCACATGTCGGGCATATAACTTCATAAAGTTCGCCTTCTAGCATTTCAAGGTCAGTTAAATCATCTGAACAGCAACAACCTTCTGAGCAACCACAAGATTCGTCTTCTTCGTTTTCATCATTAAGATAAAAATCATCAAAAACTTCTACTTTGCCAAGTTCGCTATAAATGTCTTCTATGTCTTCGAAAGTATCTTCTAAACCTTCGTTTAAAACAACAACATCTAGCTCGACATCTTCTATTGAAGTAGCCATTTCTGCTAATACTTCTAAGATACCTTTTATCATTTTACCTTCTTTTTTTGTTGGATCGATTTCAAGCCCATCAAATAGACCTGTTAAATACGCAACTTTTTCAGAAATTAACATAATTTTCTACCTCCATATTTAAAACTTATTTCAACCTTATTTTGCACGTTCGATGTATTCACCAGAACGAGTATCAACTTTTATTTTTTCGCCTTGTTCTATAAATAATGGAACTTTTACTTCTGCACCCGTTTCTAAAATTGCTGGTTTAAAAGTATTTGTTGCAGTATTCCCTTTAAAGCCTGGGTCTGTTTGAACAATTTCTAAAACAACATTTAGTGGTGTGTCTATTCCAAAAACAGAGCCTTTGTATGACAATACTTTTACAGTAGTATCTTCTTTAATAAATCTAAAGTCGTCGTCTAGTTTATCTTGACCTACTGGAATTTGTTCAAAAGTTTCATTATCCATGAAGTACCAAAGTTCACCATCGTTGTATAAATATTGCATTTCACGTCTGTCAACGAAAGCTTGCTCAAATTTGTCTGATGGGTTGAAAGTACGCTCGATTACAGCACCTGTAATAACGTTTCTAACTTTTGTACGAACAAAAGCTGCCCCTTTTCCTGGTTTTACGTGTTGGAATTCGATTATTTGAAGAACTTGACCGTCCATTTCAAAAGTTACACCGTTTCTAAAATCTCCTGCGGATACCATATAATAAATCCTCCATATTAAAATTAATTTACACTTACATTCTACACTATTTTAAAAACTTTTGCAAGTCTTTTTATTGCAATTATTGTATAATTATCAAATTTTTCGGAGATTTTGTTATATCCTCGTTTGAATCTTTAGTAAGTCGTATTACATCTTCTATTCTAACACCACAAAAACCCTCTATATATAGCCCTGGTTCGGCTGATACAAAAAAGTTTTCTAAAAGTGGTTCTTTGCAAATTGGAGATGCCGAAAGCCCCTCGTGACATTCCATACCTATTCCGTGTCCAAAACCATGCCCGAAATATTTTTCCATATCATGTTCTTTAAAATATTCGCTAGCTTTGCTGTGAATATCGCACCCTAAAACACCAGCTTTTGCAAATTCTATACCTCTTTTTTGTGCTTCTAGCACTAAATTATAAATTCTAACCATTTCTTCAGTTGGAGTTCCTACAGCTATTGTTCTCGTCATATCGCTACAATATCCGTCTAAAATACACCCAAAATCCATAGTTATAAATTCGCCCTCGACGATTTTTTTGTCTGTTGGTCTTGCGTGTGGACTAGCCCCATTTACTCCACTTGCAACGATAGGTTCAAAAGAAAGTCCATCTGCACCTTTTTCATACATTAAAGATATAAGTTTTGCACTAATATTTTTTTCAGTTATTCCGTTTTTATAATTATTTTTTATATATTCTAAAATTTCTGTAAAAGTTTCGTCGCCTATTTTTTGTGCGTCACGCATTTTTTGTATTTCTGCTTCATCTTTAACGTTACGAAGTTTAGAAATTTCGCCTGATATATCTATATATTCTATATTTTCAGGTAATTTTTCTTTTAAAATATTAAATTCTGATACTTTTAAAGCAGAAAACTCAACACCAAGTTTTTTTATAGCTTTTTCTTCTATAATTTCGTTTAGAATTTGATAATAGCCTCGTTCTCGTGTTGTTTGAATAATTTCGCAGTCTTTTATTTGACTTTTTGCTAAAAGAATATAGCGAAAATCTGTTATAAAAACCTTGTTTTCAACAGTTTGTAAATACATTCCTGCCGAAGAATTAAATTTTGTAAAATATCTTCTGTTAATATCCGACGTTACTAAAACTGCATCTACGTTGTTAAAATTCATTATTTAACCTCCCTAAGTATCGCTTCTATAGCTAAAATATACGAACTTTTACCAAAACCTGCGATAACACCTTTGCAAACAGGAGCAATAACCGATTTATGGCGAAATTCCTCTCTTGCGTGAACATTTGAAATATGTACTTCGATACATGGTTTTGAAACTGACGAAATAGCATCACGAATAGCTATACTATAATGCGTAAAAGCACCTGCATTTATAGCTATAGCATCATGTTTTTCAAAACTTTCGTGTATTTTATTTATAATTTCGCCTTCGATATTCGACTGAAAAACTTCGCATGCTACGCCTTTACTTTTAGCATATTCTAAGCAATCGTTTTCTATATCTTGCAAAGTATCACTTCCATAAATTGTAGGCTCTCTTTTTCCTAACATATTAAGGTTTGGTCCATTAATTATAAGTATTGATTTTACCATTTTCTTTCTCCTTTATTTGTTTTTAACTTTGTTTACAAAATATGGCTCTGTAACTCTTGTTCTAAATTTTACATACGTAGAATTTTGGTCGATAGGGTGAACATAAATAGATTTTGCGTTATATCTTCGTGACACAAACGTGTCTGTAAAAATTTGGTCGCCTATCATTACGATATTTGACGGATTTATATCTTTATCTATAAATTTTAACGCTTTATCAAATCCACCTTTTAGTGGTTTTTTAGCACTAGCAATAAATTTTATGCCTGTATCTTTCGCAAAAGTTTCTACACGGTTTAATGTATTGTTCGAAATAAGCACAAATTGTATATTTTCATCTTCAAGTGATTTAATCCAGTCTAAAACTTCTTGCGTTGGTTTTTTTGTATTTTTTGAAACAAGCGTACCGTCTAAATCTACAAACACTGCCTTTCCACCTAAAGATTTTATCATTTCTGGGGTAATGTCAAAATAATTTTTTACATATTTATCAGGTATTAGTTTTGAAAACATTTTTTTCCTCCATTTAATTGTTATAATATTTTATAAAATTATTATATATATTGTAATACATTATTATCTTTTAGTCTACTATAAAAGGAGAAATTTTTATGAATGATTTTTTAATTGCAATTTTAAACGAACAAAACTATTCGGTTTTAGACTTTCCAAAAAGCGTCGCTGTTATATATAAGGTAGAAAATAATATTCTCATGCGACTTAAAAACTTTTCAAACTTTCGTGGAAAAATGCTTGGAATTACCGATTTATCTTTTAGTATTAACAAAAATCTTAAAAAAATCCTTTCTGATATTATTTTCGAGTACCGTAAATTTAATTTTTCAGGAATTTTTTTGGATTTTAAAGGCGAGAGCCAAAGCGAATTTGTTTTAGAGCTTGACGAATTATGTTTTAAAGAAAAAATACCACTTTATGTTCCACAAAGCTATGCTTATGTAGTAAATAATGCAAAAATCGTTATAAATACTGCAATTTCTGGTGGGTGTCTTAAAAATATAATAGAATATGCTCAAATGCAATACGGAACTTGCAGAATTTGCGTGCAGATTTCACTTGTAGCGTGTGAATTTAAAATCCCCTCGAAAAATAATGCAGGAAAATTCATGAATTTTCCTATTAACACGAATAATTCTCCAGTTTTTTTCTCAGAAACACTTTGTACTAACTATTTTACGAAGATGGACTCCGAAAATTCTTGTATTTTCACTATTTTTGACGACAAAACAACCTTTTACAAAAAACTTAGTCTGTTAAACTCTTTAAATGTGGCTGAAATTTTTTTCGATTATATTGACATCGAAAATACAAATTTTACTATTTCATAAAAAAAATTTGACTACATCGCTTTAATGTGTTAAAATATTTATATATGAAAACTTTACTATTTATAGTGAGGTTTCAATGTAAATTTTATTTGTTAGAGGATTTTAATATGAGCAAAATACATAGCGAGAGTTTAACACGACTTTTCGAAGGAATATTAAGACTTGAAAACGTCGATGAATGTTACGATTTTTTTGAGGATATTTGTACAATAACCGAGATTTTAGCGATGAAACAACGCTTTGAAGTTGCTACATTGTTAAATCAAGATATGCTTTATAGCGATATTGTTTCTAAAACACGAGCTAGTACTGCTACAATTTCTCGTGTAAACAAAGCCTTAGAATATGGAAATGATGGCTACAAAACAGTTTTAGAAAGACTAAAAAATGAAGGCTTATAACAGACTTTCGTCTTATTATGACGACTTTACACAAGACGTTCCCTATGATGATTTTATTAATTATTATGAGAGCGTTTTTCGTATGCACAAAAAAAGTCCAAGCCTCATTTTAGATTTAGGCTGTGGAACTGGAACTCTAACTAATAAGCTAGCACAAAAAGGCTATGAGATGATTGGTGTAGATTCTTCAGAAGATATGCTAATGGTCGCTCAGTCAAAATCATACGAGCTAGAATGTACACGTCCAATTTTTTTAAAACAGTCTATGCAAAAACTAGACCTTTTTGGAACAGTTGATGCTTGCATTTCTAGTTTAGATAGTATAAACTATATAACAGACCCTAAAAATTTATCAAAAACTTTTTCTCTTGTAGATAATTTTTTAAACCCAGATGGTATATTTATCTTTGATATTAACACAGAGTATAAACTTAAAAACCTAGATGGCGAAACTTATGTTCGAGAAAACGACAATACTTTTTGCGTATGGCAAGCAAATTTTTTAGATAATCTTTGCACTTATAATTTTGATATTTTTGTGGAAAATAATGATAAATATGATAGATTTTGCGAAGAACATATCGAGCGTGCTTATTCTATATCCTATATAACAGACGAGCTTTTAAAAGCTGGTTTTTATGATATAAAATGCTTTGATGACCTTAATTTTAATGATGGTCATGAAGAATGTTTGCGTGTTTTTTTCGTTGCAAAATCAAAAGGAGATAAAAAAAATGTCTGACATTTTAATAAAAGCAATTACAAAAAATTCTAATATACGAATTACAGCTGTCTATACAAAAAATATTGTAGAGAGAGCAAGGCAAATTCACAAAACTTTGCCAGTAGCCTCAGCATCACTTGGAAGAACTCTTTCTGCTACATCTATTTTAGGTGCAAATTTAAAAAATGATGACGGAAGTGTTACTGTTCAAATAAAAGGTGGTGGACCTTTAGGCTCGATAGTTTGCGTATCCGATAGTTTCGGTAGAGTTCGTGGATATTTGCAAAATCCTGCTGTAGATATTCCTTTAAAACCGAATGGCAAGCTTGATGTTTCAACTGCTGTTGGTACAAATGGATTTTTAACTGTTATAAAAGATTTATCTATGAAAGAACCTTTTATAGGCACAACAGAGCTTGTTTCTGGAGAAATTGCAGAAGATGTAACTGCATATTTTGCACAAAGTGAGCAAATCGGCACTGCGTGTGCTTTAGGTGTTTTGGTAGATACAGACCAATCTATAAAACAAGCTGGTGGATATATTGTCGAGGTTATGCCAAATGCACTAAACGAAGATATTGAAATTTTAGAAAATAATATTAAAAATATACTACCTATCACTACTTTGCTAGATAGTGGACTTTCAATAAAAGACGTTATTTTTAAGGTTTTAGATGGTTTTGATGTAGATATTTTAGAAGAAAGCGAAATTTCTTATGATTGCAAATGCTCAAGAGAACGTGTTTCAAAAGCTTTAATCAGCATTGGCAAAAAAGAACTTCTCGATATTGCAGAAACTGAAGAAAAAATCGAAATGACTTGTCAGTTTTGCGACGAAGTATATAATTTTGATAGAGATGAAATTTTAAATCTAATATAAGGAGAATTTTTATGCGTCCAATTATAATTCAAGGTGCTATGGATATAGAAATCCATTTGCTAATTTCAAGCCTTAACGCAACTTTAGATAAAACTATTGGTGGTTTTATGTTTTATAAAGCTGACTATCAAGGCTACCCTATTATTATTTCAAAAACAAATATTGGCATGTCTAATTCTGCTAGTGCTACTACTATCGGAATTTTAACATATAATCCTGTAGCTATCATAAACCAAGGAACAGCAGGAGCACACTCAAGAGATGCTCATGTTGGAGATATTATTATCGCAACATCTACTGCAAATATCTGTTCTTTCGAAAAATCAGCTATGAAAACTGGAACAGACTACAAACTTTGGAAACACACAGATTTTCGTGACCACGATGACAACGCAGATAAAGGTGCATCTTTTAAAGGAGATGACGATTTAGTTCGCATATTATCAACTTCTAGCTACTCAAAAACAACTGTTCACAAAGGCGTTATAGGCTCTGGTGACACTTGGAACAAAGAAATCGAATTTATCGAATTTTTAATAGAAAAACTTGATACAATGTGCGAAGATATGGAAACTGCATCTGTATACAATGTTGCAAATCGCTTTGGAGTACCTGTTATAGGGGTTCGAGTTATTTCTAACAACGAAGTTACACTTGAAAGTTATGATAGACATTCTGCTGATAATTGTCAAAACTTTATGCTAGGTTGCCTAGAAAGTTTGACAAATCATTACAAAAACATATAATAATTATTTAAAAGGGACAATAAATGGATATTTTATCACCTGCTGGCTCACTTTCTTCTGTAAAATCTGCTGTTTTAAATGGAGCAGATGCAATTTACATGGGCTATGGCGATTTTAACGCAAGACGCAACGCAAAAAACTTCACTGAAGAAGAATTTATAGAGGCAATTTCCCTTTGTAACTCATACGGTGTTGATGTTTTAGTAACTTTAAATATCGTGCTTTCTGACCGTGAACTAGCTTTAGCTGTTGATTTTATAAAATTTTTAGCAAAACAAGATATAACAGCTGTAATCGTTCAGGATTTAGGTGTGTTAAATCTTGTTAAAAGCATTGCTCCAAGTCTTCGTGTTCATGCGTCAACCCAGCTTACTGTGCATAATTTAGAAGGTGTAAACCAGGCTCGAAAACTAGGTTTTAGCCGTGTTGTCCTATCTCGTGAGCTTTCTTTTGAAAATATAAAATATATCTGTCAAAATACTGATGTAGAAATCGAAGTTTT
>JAWXUO010000012.1:0-39532 GCA_044426355.1 Clostridia bacterium
AAGTTTAAACTATAGCACTCCAGAAGAATTATTCGACGCTCATCTTGACAAAATTTATATATCTAAATAAGTTTTTGCTTTATTTTTAAAAAAGTGTTCAATTTGGTATTGCAATTTTCAGTTTTTTATAAACTAAAAGAACTGACTTGCGTCAGTTCTTAAATTAATTTAGTATTTTTAGTATAATTTATTCATAAAACATCTTTTTTTATCTGAAAATAACACTTGTAAACATTTTTCACTTTACATCTTTTCTATAATTTTTTCTAGGTCTTCCATCAATATTTTTGCCTTTTCAAAGTCATTTTTATGCAATGCTTGCTCTATTAAAATCTCGACTTGTTTTTTTTCTTGCTCAATTTCTAAATAGCTTAAATCAAAATAATTTGCATAAATCATTTTTCTAAATTTTCTCATGCTTATTTTTCTAGCAGTTTTATTTTCTAAAATTATCACGTAATCCACACAATTTATAATAGTGTAAAAATCATGCGACACCATTAAAACCGTTCCATTAAAATCGTTAATAGCTTTTTCTAAAGCAAGTTGAGCGTAGGTGTCTAAATGGCTTGTCGGCTCATCTAAAAGTAAAAAATTTGCGTTAGATGATGCAATTTTTGCAAGCTGTAAAACATTTTTTTCGCCACCAGAAAACTCTGCTATTTTTTGCTCCATTTGCTCAAATCCATAAGGCAATAAATACTCACGAATTTGGTCATAGCTTTTAAATCCAGCCTCAAAAAATTCATCAAAAACCGTATTACTATCAGTCAGCATTTCATTTGGTTGTTGCGATAAATACGCTTTTTTTACGCTTTCACTGGCTTGAATATTTTTATAAATTTCACGTAATAATGTTGTTTTTCCTGTGCCATTTGCTCCAATTAATGCTATTTTTTCATTTTTATTAATTTCAAAATTCACATCACAAAGCAACATGTCATCAAAAGAAATATTAAGATTTTCCACTTTTAAAACAACATCACAAACGTTCTCTAAATCCGTTTTTAACACCAAATCTGGCTGTTTTATAGAAATAAACGGTCCTTTTATGCGTCTTGCTTCAAGTCTTTCTTGAATTTTAACCCTTGCTTTTAAAGAACGTCCCTTAGATGGGTCTGCTACCTTTGTTGCAAGTTCACGAAGTCTTTCTATCATTTCGTCATTTCTGCGAATTTCCTCGTCATCATTAAATGCAAGTTCTTGAAGTTCGACTTTATCTCGAAGCAATTCAAAATTATAATTCACAAAATTTCCATCAAATTCCATCAATTTCATATTTTCAAGGTGAACAATTTTATTAAAACAGTGATTTAATAAAAATCTGCTGTGAGTAATTACAAAAAGCGTTCCTTTGTGTGTATTTATAAGATTTTTCAAAGAATTTATGTTTTCAAAATCCAAAAACGCATCTGGCTCGTCCATAACGATAAAATTAGGATTAATAAGCATCTCTTTTATTACTTGAACTAGCTTAAATTCGCCACCACTAATCTTCGAAATTTCCACATCTTTTAGTGCAATCATATTTGCAAGCCCTAATTTTTTCAAAATATTATTTTCATAGTTATCGCCATCTATAGATGCAAATTCGTCAAGTAAAACTTGATATTCCTCAAGCAAGCTTTCTAAATCATCAGTATCAGCCATTTTTTCGCAAATTTCTGTAGTTTTTTTCTCAATTTCTACAAAATTTGCTGAAATATAGTCAAAAACTGTTGTTTTGTCATCTTTATCTAAATGATAAAATTGACTAATGTGTCCTGTTGTTCCATCAATTTCTAATTTTCCGTCAAACATAAGTTTATCAGGGTCTAAAATCATGCTCGCAAGCGTGCTTTTTCCACTTCCACTAGCTCCGATAAAAGCACATTTTTGTCCATCTTCAATCGTAAAAGATATATCGTCAAATAATTCCTTTTCTGGGAATGAAAAAGATAAATTTTCTATTTTTAGCATTTTTTCCGTCCTTTTTATATACAAAAATCTCTAATAGCCTTGTCAATTTGCATAACTTCTTCATAAAAACTCTCAGCCGAAACTCTCATCGCACCATGTCCCCAAATTATCATTTGCTCAAGGGAATCCGACGTTGCAACTCGCACTTTAAAATTTCGTGCTATTCCAAAAGTTGTCTTTTCAATATACATATCAGCAGTTTCTGCTTCTTTAGTATAAACTATATTAATATTGTGTTTTCGCTCGATTTCTCCGTGATTTCCACGCACTTTATACGCATCAAACACTAAAATCACTTCGCAACCACGAAAAGCTTTGTAATTACATAAAATATTTATCAAATCGTGCCTTGCGTCTTCAATGCTCGTCTTGGCTTTTTCAGCTAAATTTTCCCATGAAAAAATTATGTTATATCCATCTACGATAATAATTTCTGGCTTCATTTGAGTAGGGGTTTTAATTTGAACATCTTGAGTCGTACTCGAAAAAGAACGCATTTTTTCCATCTTTATAGGTCCATAAACGCTTTCAAAAATCTTTGTAAGTTCCTTGTCTTTTTCTAAAGAATTAAGCAATTTTGATGCATTTACACGGATTTCTTCAACAGTTATGTTTTTTTCTTCTTTTAAATACCTCTCAGTATGAGCATATTCGAAAACTTCATTCCATTTTACATTGAAACCACTTCCATGTGAACAAAATACAGAATCTGGATTCATATTAGGGTCTAAAGTTTCATCAAAATTCATTTTTTTTATAATTTCTTTTGCATTATGACACGGAAGATACTTAAAAAATTTACATGCAATTTTTCCTGTGCCTTTAGTATAGCTCGCAATGTTACGAGCGTAGTCACGCATTAGAATTACAGGGGCTTGTCCGTTAATTATCGCAATGTCATTCTCTAAAATTGGAGGGTCTATAGTTGCAAATAAAGAATCTAAATCGTTCATAGCACGTCCGAGATTACTTTGTGGTATTTCTAGTGAAAATTTATAAAAAGGCTCAAGTAATTGCATTTTAGTCTGTCTTAAACCTTGTTGTAAAGCTCTATAACTTGCCTGTCTAAAATCGCCACCCTCAGTATGTTTATTGTGTGATTTGCCATCTACAAGCGTTATTTTCATGTCTGTAATATACGAACCAGTTAACATTCCACGATGTGAAATTTCTGCCAAGTGCGTTAAAACTAACGACTGAAAATTGTGATTTAGATGCTCAATTTTACACTTAGAATTTATGATAATTCCAGTTCCTGCATCCTGTGGCTCAAGCAAAAGTCGAACTTCGGCATAATGTCTTAGTGGCTCAAAATGCCCAACACCTTCAACCGTATCGCAGATAGTTTCTTTATACACAACATTTCCACTATCAAAGTTAATGTCCATATCAAATCTAGTTTTTGCAATTTCCTGCAAAATTTCTATCTGAATTTCGCCCATAATTCCCATTGATATATTTTTAGTAAATTCATTCCAAATAACTTTCAAAAGTGGGTCTTCATCTTCAAGCATTTTTAGTTTTGAATATGCAATAAACGGGTCGAGATTATGCAAAACTGTATAGTTCAAAATCGGCTGTAAAATAGGGGAATTTGCGTCTTTTTCTGCAATTCCTTGCCCTGCATACGTCTTAGAAAGTCCCACTAAAGCACACACATCTCCAGCTGAAACCGTATTTACAATATCGTAATTTTCGCCTGTGTAAACACGTATTTGCTGAACTTTTTCATCATGAGAAAGCACATCTTTTACATTTAACGTACCACCTGTAATTTTCACATGAGTTAATCGTGTATTTTGCAAATCTCGGCTAATTTTAAAGATTTTTGCAGAAAATTTATCGTTATAATCAGGCATTTGTACATATTTTTCTAAAAATTCTAAAAATTCTTTTACCCCTGTAGGTTTTAGAGCCGAACCAAAAAAACAGGGGAATACTTCGTTATTTTTTATAGCTTTTGCAATATATTTATCTTCAATTTCTTCGCCATCTAAGTAGTTTTCAAGCAATTTCTCATCATTTTCTACTACTTTTTCTAAAAAATGCATATCAAAAACATCACAAATATTAGGATTTAGCTTTTTTTTCATCTGTTCTATAACATTTTCTTTATTCGAGGTTATCAAATCAAGCTTATTTACAAAAACAAACGTTGGTATTTGATGTGTTTTTAACAAATTCCACAAAGTTTCCGTGTGACTTTGCACGCCATCTACTCCATTTACCACCAAAATTGCATAATCTAGCACCGATAATGTTCTCTCCATATCACCAGAAAAATCTGTATGTCCAGGAGTATCAAGCAGTGAAATCTCTACGTTTTCTAAATTTAGCATAGCTTGTTTCGAAAATATTGTAATGCCTCGTTTTCTCTCAATTTCATGCGTATCAAGAGTTGCATCGCCACGGTCAACACGACCAAGTTTTTTAATATTTCCAGCCTCATAAAGTAGGGCTTCTGATAAAGTTGTTTTACCTGAGTCTACGTGAGCTAAAATTCCCACTACAATTTTTTTCATACTAACCCTCCTCACTAAATTTTAGTATACCATTTTTTAAAACTTTTTTCAAATATTATTTTTAAATTTACTGTAACAATGTTTAGCACACTGTATTTTTATTTATACTTTTTCACAGTCAAAAACGCTGACAAAAAAGTCAGCGTTTCATTATTTAATATAAATTAACCAAATACTTTGATTAAAAATCCTGCTGCAACAGCAGAACCTATAACACCTGCAACATTTGGTCCCATTGCATGCATTAAAAGGAAGTTTGAAGGATTTGCTTTTTGTCCTTCAATTTGTGCTACCCTTGATGCCATTGGTACAGCTGATACACCAGCCGAGCCGATAAGTGGGTTTATTTTTCCTCCAGATACTTTACACATAACTTTCGCTAGTACTAAACCACCTAAAGTTGATAGTAAAAATGCAGCTAAACCTAAAGCTATGATACTTAAAGTATCAACTGTTAAGAAAGTAGACGCTTTTGCTTTTGAGCCAACTGATAAACCTAAGAAAATAGTTATAATATTTATCAAGTTGTTTTGAGCCGTGTCAGATAATCTGTCTGTAACGCCACATTCTTTAAATAAATTACCAAGCATAAGCATACCGATAAGTGGTGCTGTGTCTGGAATAAGTAAAATTACAAAAATTGCAACTGCGATAGGGAAAATAATTTTTTCTGTTTTAGAAACAACACGAAGTTGCTCCATTTTTATTGCACGTTCTTCTGGTGTTGTAACAAGTCGCATAAGAGGTGGTTGAATCATAGGAATTAACGCCATATAAGAATACGCAGCAATTGCGATAGCTGGTAGATATTCTACAGCTAGAATTGAAGCACCTAAAATTGAAGTAGGTCCATCTGCACCACCGATAATTGCGATAGCTGCTGCTGCCGATGGTTCAAATCCCATAACTAGAGCCATTAAAAATGCTGCGAAAATACCAAATTGTGCTGCAGCCCCTAGTAGCATTGATGATGGTCTTGCGATAAGTGGTCCAAAATCTGTCATTGCACCAATACCTAAGAAAACTATAGATGGATAAATTGCTTTTTCTATACCAAAATAGAAGTAATAGAAAAGTCCACCTTCATCTAAAAGTCCAGTAAGAGGGAAGTTTGACATCAAAACACCAAATGCTATTGGTACAAGAAGTAATGGTTCGTATTTTTTCCCAATACCCATGTACAGTAGCCCACAAGATATTATAATCATTATTATACTTTTAGGTTCTGATAAAAGAGCAGCAAATCCCGATTCTGTTATTATTTGAGAAAGTATACCAAAAAATGAAAAATTCATAATATACCTCCTACGCTAATGTACAAAGAACTGCACCTGTATCTACCGTAGCTCCCTTTGTAACTACTACAGAAGTTATTGTACCATCTTGTGGTGATGTAATTTCATTTTCCATTTTCATAGCTTCAAGGATAAACAAAACTTGTCCTTTAGTAACTTTTTGTCCGTTTGTAACATTCACAGCTACTATAGCTCCTGGCATTGGAGCAGATACTGGTTCGCCAGCTCCTTGAGGTACTGAAGCTTGAACTGGTGCTTGTGCTACTGGTGTTGCTTCTAAAGCTGGAGCAGGTGCTTGTGCTTGCCCTAGATATACTGCTTGAGCTTGCCCTTTTTCTACTTCTACTTCATATTCTTTTCCGTTTAATGTAACTATATATTTCATTTCTTCTCCTTATAATGCACGAATTTTTGTAAACACTAATTCTGATAAATCAATTCCTGTTTCATCACTTACTATTGCCATAATACATGCTGCTGTTTTTTCGTCAACATCTATTAATAATGTTTCACCACCATAGGCAACATTTGGGTCGTTTGCATTTTTTATTTCTGCAACTGGTTGTGTTTGCAAAGTTTCTTCAGTTGTTGCAGGAGTGTTTTTACTTTCAATCATAATTACAACCTTTGAAATCAATGTAATAAGTATTGCTAAACAACCTAACATTAACGTTACAGTTACAACACCAGAAATAGCTATTAATATAGCATCTACTGCTCCTAGCGATTCTATGTTCATATTACTTAACCTCCTTGATAGAGTAAGTAACTTTTAGTGCAGATTTAAGCTCTTTTTCTTCAAAATATGCAAGTGCTTGTGCAGGGAATGCAATATATGACAATACATCTTCTTCAGAAGTTGCTTTATCTCCAAGTTCTTCTTTTGCTTTTTCAAATTCTGGCTCTAAAGTATCAGCCATACGTCCAGTCATTGGTTTATCATCGCCTAAAACTTTTTTAATTAAGTCTTCTGAGATAGTTCCAGGAGCTGTTCCGTATTCGCCTTTAATATATGCTTGAATTTCTTTACCGATGCTTTTATATCTTTCGCCAAGTAATACATTTACTACAGCCTGGCTTCCTACCATTTGTGAAAGTGGAGTAACTAGAGGTGGGTAACCCATATCTTCACGAACTTTTGGTGTTTCTAAAAGAACTTCGTCTAGTTTGTCTAAAGAGTTTTGTGCTTTTAATTGAGCTACAAGGTTTGATAACATTCCACCTGGGATTTGATATGTTAAACAGTCAGATTTTGGACCTAAAACATAAGGGTCTAGTGTTCCATCTGCAATATATTTTGCTTTAATTGGAATGAAGAAATCGTTTACTTCTTTTAAAATTTCTTCTTTAACATCAAATTCATGACCTAATTGTTTTAAAGTGTATACTAAAGTTTCTGTAGGTGGTTGAGAAGTACCACCTGCAAATGCAGAAGTAGCACAATCTATAATATCAGCACCTGCTTCAACAGCTTTTAAAAGTGTCATTGCACCTAAGCCTGTTGTATCATGTGTATGAACCGAAATCGGAATTGTAACACTCTTTTTAAGAGCAGATACAAGTTCATATACTTCAAAAGGACTCATAATACCTGCCATGTCTTTAACGCATAGAGAGTGACAGCCCATTTTTTCTATTTCTTGACCTAGTTTAATATATAATTCTAAATTATGTATAGGACTTTTTGTATAACAAATTGTACCTTGTGCGTGTCCACCTGCTTTAATACAAGCATTTACAGCTGTTTCGATATTTCTAAAATCGTTTAATGCATCGAAAATACGGATAATATCTATACCGTTTTCTACAGCTTTTGTTACAAAACGTGTTACAGTATCATCAGAATAATGTTTATATCCTAAAATATTTTGTCCACGAAGTAACATTTGAAGTTTTGTATTAGGCATAGCTTTTTTTATTTTACGAAGTCTTTCCCATGGGTCTTCGCTTAAATATCTAAGACACGAGTCAAAAGTCGCTCCACCCCAACATTCTACAGAATAGTAGCCAGCTTTATCCATTTTTTCTAAAATGGGTTCAAAATCTTCAAATGGAAGTCTTGTTGCCATTAAAGATTGATTTGCATCACGCAGAATAGTTTCCGTTAAGTTTATTTTCACTTTTCTCATCCTCTTCTTTAATAAATTTTAAACATTTTTAACTATTATATCACATAACAAAAAACTTTTCAACTTTTAATTTAAAAAAATATATTTTTCACTCTATACTTTGTGTCTATACTAAGTATTAAAAAAAGTAATAGGCGTTAATTGTCACCCTTTTAAATAAAATTAGTTGACAATAGGTTTTTGTTGTGCTAAAATAAATTTCATAAAGGAGAATACTATGAGCGTTAAAGAACAATTATTAAAAATACTTATAAACCAAGAAAACAACTATATTTCTGGCGAAAATTTAGCTACTTCGTTAAATGTTAGCCGAAATTCTATATGGAAAGCTATAAAATCTTTAGAAAATGACGGATATGTTATAGAAGCTATTCGAAACAAAGGCTATTGTCTTTTAAGTTCCAATGACGTTTTATCTCGTGATGGCGTTTTAAAATACCTAAATAAGCCAGATTTTTTCGATATAGAAGTTTATAAAGAAGTTACATCTACAAATACTTTGCTTAAAGAAAATTTAAACTCAAAAGAGTGGAAAGTTCTTGTTTCTTCGCACCAAACAAACGGACTTGGAAGACTGTCGAGAAATTTTCATTCGCCAAAAGATACAGGGGTGTACTTTAGCTTTATTTTACGACCTAATATCACGATGTCACAATCAACTTATCTTACTGCGATGACTAGCATTGCTGTTTCTCGTGCAATTTTTAACGTTACTCAAAAAAATTCCCAAGTAAAATGGGTTAATGATATTTTTTTAGATGACAAAAAAGTTTGTGGCATACTCTGCGAAGCATCTTTTTCTATGGAAAACGCAAGCCTTGAATATGTTATTTTAGGTATTGGCATAAATGTTTATCGTCCGAAAGATGGTTTTCCAGAAGAAATAGAAGATATTGCAGGTTTTATCTTAGAAAATCATATAGACGATGTTCGAAACAAGCTTGTAGCACAAGTTTTGAACAATTTTTATTCTTTATATCAAGAGTTTGATACAAAAAAAATCGTAGAAGAATATAAATCGAAAAGCTACATTCTAGGTAAAGAAATTTATGTGATAAAATCTAACGAAAACACAAAAGCACTCGCTTTAGATATAGATGATAATTGTGGGCTTGTTGTAAAATACGAAGATGGCACAATAGAAACACTAAACTCTGGCGAAATTAGCACAAAAATAATAAAATAGGGGAATATATTATGAAAATTAAACAAATGACGTATATATCAATTTTTTCGGCACTTATGGCGATTTGCTCGTGGATTTCTATTCCATCAGCTACAGCACCTTTTACACTTCAAACTTTTGCTGTTTTTCTAGCTTTGCTTCTTTTAGGTGCAAAAAACGGACTAATCTCAATTTTAGTATACATAGGAATAGGCATGGTAGGTTTACCTGTTTTTGCAAATTTTCGTGGTGGCGTGTCTGTCTTGTTTAGCACAACAGGGGGGTATATTTTCGGTTTTATCGCACAAGCATTGGTTTATATGCTATTTTTAAAACTTTTTGGCGATAAACTATATATTAAAATCTTATCTTTAGTTTTAGGACTTTTTGTATGTTACGGTTTTGGCACTGTGTGGTTTGTTCAAATTTATTCTGCTAATAATTCAGCAATAAGCTTTGCTACTGCTCTTTCTTGGTGCGTTATACCATATATAATCCCAGATTTAGTTAAACTCGCTCTTGCTTTAACTTTATCAAAACGTCTAGAAAAACATATAAATATCTAGTCTATATAAAAAATCTCCCGCTTGTAATTCATTTTAATAAAAGAAAAACGCCGATATTTTTATCAGCGTTTTTTTATATTTGTTTAGTCGATTAGTCCACGGTCTTTTAAAAAGTTTATAGCTACAGTTTTAGGGTGTTCGTCATAATCTGTAACTCGTCCATTTAGTTCTCGCATAACCTCGTTTGTTAGTAGAGGATTTAGCACTTCTAAAATTTCTATAACTTCTGGATATTCTGAAAATACTTTTTGATTTATAACAGGTATCATATTATACGGTGGGAAGAAGTTCAAATCATCTTCAAGTGCAACTAAATTATAATTTGCAACCATGCTATCTGTAGAATATGCCGAAATTACATCAACCTCGTTTGCATCTATCGCTATATACATTAAAGCTCCAGAAAACTGTAAAACTTCGCCGAAATTTAATCCATATACATCTTGTATACCCAGCAAACCATCATTTCTTGCGTTAAATTCTGGCACACCACCTATTTTTAATAAAGAGGCTACTGGTTTTAAGTCGGATATAGTTTTTAAATTATATTTTTCTGCTGTTTCTTGCGTTACAGCTATTGCATATTCATTATTAAAATCAAAATACTCTAAACCATGCAATTTATCTTGCGAATATAATAAATCTTTTACAATTAAATATACTTCATTTGATGTCATACCTGGCACAAATTCTTGAGAATAAACAGAAGAATAAAGCGTTCCTGTATAATCTGGATAAATATCAATTTCGTTAGATATTATAGCAGAAAAAGCGATACTCGTTCCTCCAAGGCTCATTCTTTCTTCTACTACAAGGTCTGTTTTTTCAGCTATAAGTTGCGATATAAGATAACCTATAACTTCGCCTTCGGTTGCATCTTTTGAGCCTACTATAATATCTGCTCTAGGTTGTGCTACCGAGCCTATATATGTTGCAATAACAAAAACTAATACTACACCCATAGACACAGCTGTAATTTTTTTAGAACGTTTTACAGCTTCTATTTTTTCTGGTACTAAATTTGCCGTTGTTAGCTGTAGACTAATAGGTGTAACAGCTTTTTCTATTTTACCCATTAAAAAATCCATAACAAGTGCTAAGATACACGCAGGAATAGCACCTGATAGTATCATATTTACATTATTAGTCTGTATTCCTGCAATTACAAGTGTTCCGAGTACGTTTGCACCTATATATGCAGCTATTGTCATAAGTCCTACTGCTGTTACAGATGAAACTCTAATACCTGCCATTATAACTGGGAGTGCTAACGGTAGTTGTACTTTAGTTAAAATCTGCGTGTTAGTCATTCCTATGCCACGAGCTGCCTCTAATGTATCTTTGTTAATACTCATAAGCCCTGCATACGTATTTTTTAAAATCGGTAACAGAGAATACAATACAACCATAAATATAGCAGTAGATGCACCTATTCCTAAATATGGTACTAAAAAACCAAGTATCGCAAGACTTGGTACTGCTTGTATCAAATTTGCCAAACTCATAATAGGTTTATTTAACTGCTTAGAATTATAAATTAAAATACCAAGTGGCACACCTATCATAATAGCTATTAATATAGATATAATTGTAAACTGTATATGATTATTAATAAGAATTGAAATTTCGCTTAAATTATTTAAGAAATACTGTAAAAAACTATTCATTATTCAAATCCTCCTCAAAATCAATATATTGTTGACTCAAGGTTGTAACTATAGTACTCGTTGTTATAAGTCCTTGCAAAATTCCACTATCATCTACAACAGGCACATTAGAAATTCTGTTTTCTCGTACTTTTTCTAAAAGAACAACTAAAGAATCAAATGGGTGTGCTGTATGTTCTGGCATTTTCATAACCGTTTCTATACACTCTGACTTATCTTTGTGCATAGCTAAACGTTCGCCTCGCACTCTTCCTAAAAGCTTTCTGTTTTCGTCAACAACTAATAAGCTGTCTATTTTTCTAAAACGCATTTTTTCAATGGCTTTTAAAATAGGAACTTCTGGCCTTGTTGTAACAGGGTCTGTAAGCATAATATCTTCTGCACGAATAAACTCAGGATTGCTCCATATGCGATTTTTTCCTACAAATTCTGCTACAAATTCGTTTATTGGGTTTTTTAGAATATTTTCTGGTGTATCGTATTGAACTATATCGCCTTTGTTCATAATACAAATTCTATCTGCTATTTTTACAGCCTCGTCCATATCATGAGTTACAAAAACTATCGTCTTTTTAAGTCTAGCTTGCAAATTTACAAGCTCATCTTGAAGTTGATTTCTAGTTATTGGGTCTACTGCAGAAAAAGGTTCGTCCATTAATATAATTTCAGGGTCTGTTACAAAAGCTCTTGCAACTCCTACACGTTGGTTTTGCCCACCTGATAATTGAACAGGGTATCTGTTTAAATAAACTACAGGGTCTAGTCCTACCATTTTTAGTAAATTTTTCGTTTTTTTATAAATCTCATCTTCTGGGGTATTTAAAAGTTTTGGTATTATTCCAATATTTTCTTGAACTGTCATATGAGGAAACAATCCCGTTTGCTGTATAACATATCCTATGTTTCGGCGAAGCTTAATCGGATCTTGCATTGTAATATCTTCATTTCCTATATAAATTTTTCCCGATGATGGCTTAATAAGCTTATTAATCATTTTAAGCGTTGTTGTTTTGCCACAGCCTGATGGACCTATTAGCACTACTAATTCGCCTTTGTTTATATTTAAATTAATATCATTTAAAACAACATTTCCTTTATACGTTTTTACTATATTTTCAAATTTAATCAATAAAAAACCCTCCTTTTCTTTAAATATTATTAAAATCTTTAACTAATTATACCATTTTTTATATCATTTCACAATACCTCTAATAGATAAAAAACCACTTTTTATTTATACAAATTAGACAAAAAAATAAAAAGCTATCATAATGATAACTTTTTATCAGATTATTTAAATATACGCAAATGTTTTTAAAGCAAGAATAAACAAGAAAAATGTAAACATACAGAATATTGATGTAAATATAACTATCGCCGACGCAAGGTCGCCATCTCCGTTCATCTTAATTGCCATTGTATATGATGTTGCAGCTGTAGGTGATGCAAACGTTATAAGTATACAACCTAGCTCAATATCTCTAAATCCAAGCATTACACCAACCATTAAAATTAACCCTGGGAATATTAGCAGTCTGTTTATAACTACAATCAATAGGGGTTTTAATATATTTTTAACAGCTTTCATTTTAAATGTAGCTCCTAATAAAAATAACGCAAACGGAGTTGCTATCGACCCTAAATCGTATAGTCCATTATATAAGATAGCTGGTATTTTTATTCTTAAAAAAGCTAATGATAAACCAATCATCGAAGCTATAATAAGTGGGTTTTTTACAATACTTAAAGCAATAGCCTTAGGATTTGCATTTGTATCTCCAAAATATGTAAGTGCAACTATAGACAATATATTATATAAAGGTATAACTATCGCAACTAAAAGCGACCCTAAAGCTATATCTTGCCCTTCAAATAAAAGTCCAAGTAGGGGAATACCAAGCATTGCGTAGTTTGTTCTTGCAAGCCCTTGAATCATAACACCACGACGGCTATTTTCTTTTTCGCAAGTTAGAGCAATTACGAGTGATACTGCAAATGATAATATAATACATATACCAACATACGCAAATAACTTAAATGCATTTAAACTGTCGAAATCACTTTTGTAAATATTACAAAAAATTAAAACTGGTAAAAACAATTTAAAAATAATATCGTTACCATCAGAAACCATTTTATCATCAATGATACCTACTTTTTTTGCAATACTACCACTTAAAATTATTACTATTAAAGGTAATACTATATTCGCCGAAAAGATTATGTTTTCCATTTCATTTCTCCATTTATTTAGTTTTATTTTGTCATATTATATAATAACACAAAACAAAAAAATCGTCTACCATTTTATACTATTTTTTTAAACACTGCATTTTAATATATTTTCGCCTATTTCTACAACATCTCCAGCACCCATAGTTATAATTAAATCGCCTTTTCTTGCAATTTTTTTAATATATTCTTCGATTTCTTCAAATGTTTTAAAAAATACTGCTCCGTCTATAGCGTCAGAAATATCTTTTCCTGAAATTCCAGTTGTGTTAACTTCTCGTGCAGAATAAATTTCTGCCGAAACAAAATGGTCGCATAGTTTTAGTGCATCTATAAATTCAGGGAGTAGGGCATTCGTTCTTGTATACGTATGTGACTGAAAAATACAAATAACCCTATCAAATCCCATTTGGTTTGCGTTTTCAAGAGTTGTTTTAATTTCTGTAGGATGGTGTGCGTAGTCATCTACTATAATAGCTCCTTGATACTCGCCTTTTCTTTGAAAACGTCTAGCACTACCATAAAATTCACCTAATGCTTTTTTTGTTTTTTGTGCGTCTAAATCTAAAGCGACAGCTGTTGCTATGCTTGCTAGAGAATTATATAAATTGTGTTTTCCTGGCACACTAAGTTTAACATCTTCGATTTTTTCGCCGTTTTTCATAGCTGTAAAACTAAAATATCCTTTTTTGTTTTTCAAGTTTTCTGGATAAATATCAGCCGTGCTATCTAGTCCAAAGCTTATTTTGTTTTTATCTACTAAACTTACACACTCGCAAACATTTTCATCATCTATATTATATATAACATATCCATTTTCTGGAACTGAATTTGCAAATTTTCTAAAAGAACATATTATATCATCTAAATCTTTAAAAAAATCTAGGTGGTCTGCTTCTATATTATTTATAACTGCAACCGTCGGCTTAAAAGATAAAAAAGAATTGCAATATTCGCAAGACTCTGCTATAAAAAAGTCTTTTTCTCCTAAACGTAGTGAGCCTTTTATTAAATCAAGATAACTGCCTACCATAATAGTAGGGTCAGTTTCATTTTCTACGCAAATATGAGAAATCATAGACGTTGTTGTTGTTTTTCCATGAGTTCCAGATACGCATATAACATTTTTATACGAAGACATAATCTCGCCCCAAGCTTCAGCTCGCTCAAGAATTTTTATACCTTTTTCTCGTGCTTTGATAATTTCTGCATTATCATCATGTATAGCAGATGTTCTAATAACTAAATCTTGGTCTATAATATTATCTGCTTTATGTTCGTTTGAAATATCAGCTCCTAAAAGCTCTAGTTTTTTTGTAATCTCTGTAGTTTGTCTATCAGACCCTGTAATTTTTATACCTTGGTCAATTAAGTATTCTGCAAGTGCACTCATAGAAATTCCACCAATGCCCACTAAATGTATTTTTTTATAATTCATAAACTTCCTCCAAAATTTTACGTATATGTATTATTATATGACAAAATGGAAAAAATATAAATACCTTTTTTAAAGAAATAAAAAATTTTTTAAAATTTTAAAAATAAAGTTTTACAAACAATATTTTTTGTGTTATAATCATATAAAAAGTATTTTTTTAATATTTAGATATAACGAAAGAGGTATGATATGGGTTTTGTAAAAGGAATAGTTGATTGGGTGAATGGAAATGATGACGATGACTATACTGATATAGAAGATATGATAGTTGATAAAAACGAAAAACAAGATGAATATTCTCGTGATAACAAAAAGTCAAAAGTTTTAGATTTAAACAGAACTACAGATAATAGATTTTCTGTAGTTGTTGTAAAGCCAATTGCTTTTGAAAACGCTGGAGAAATTGCAAATAATCTAAAATCTGGAAAAACAGTAGCTTTAAACTTCGAACGTACTGACGAAGACGTTACAAGAAGACTTTTAGACTTTTTAGCTGGTGCAACTTATGCTTTAAACGCAGAACTTACAAAAGTTTCGGCTAATTCATTTATTATAACGCCAAACAACGTAGACGTTTCAAGCGATTTAGTAGACGAACTTGGTAACACAGGAATGTTTTAACTCGATAGGGAGATTTTTATGTTAGGATACATGCTTTCAAATATAATCGGAGCTATGCAAATGGTGCTTTTAATTCGTGCTATTATGTCTTGGTTTCCCGATGTTGCAGGCTCTAATTTTGGTCAATTTATTTACAGCATAACAGAGCCAGTTTTAGCTCCTGTTCGTGACTTTCTTAGAACCAAATTAAATTTAGGAATGATGCCTATAGACTTGTCTTTTTTACTAGTCTATATCGGCTTATCAATATTATCAGATATTTTAAGATTTTTATAAAATAAGGTGGGAATATTATGTTGTCAGTTGAAAATATAAAAGAAAAAAAATTTAGCAGAGCAATCTTCGGTGGCTACGATATGATTAGCGTCGATAACTTTATAAACGAAGTTGCTGATGAAGTTAATGTATTGCAAGAAGAAATTTACGCTTTAAAGCTTAAATTAAAAGAAATTAATGATAAAAACTAAGAATATCAATAAGATTTTTATAAAATAAGGGTGGGGATATTATGTTATCAGTTCAAAGTATGAAAGAAAAAAAATTCGAAAAAGCAATCTTCGGTGGCTACGATATTAGTAGCGTTGATAATTTTATGGACGAAGTTACTGATGAATTTACTATATTACAAAAAGAAAACCAAGCTTTAAAGCTTAAATTAAAAGAAATTAACGATAAAAATGAAGAATATCAAACTGTAGAAAATTCTATGCGTAAAGCTCTTATTTCTGCTCAAGCTATAGCAAACGAAATGATAGAAAAAGCGAACACTGAGCGTGATAGAATTTTAAACGAAGCTTCTGAAATTGCTCATGTACAAATAAATACATACAGAAAGCAAATTGCAGAAGAACAAAGAATTTTAAAAGAAACTCAAGAAAAAACATCAAAATCCATTGCTGCTATAACTGGGTTTTACGAAAAGCAAATTAAAGAAGTTGTTGATTTTTCTACAAATATGCCATCTATTCAAGATGCAAAACTTAATGATATAAACGATTTCACTATCAAATTATCAACTGACAAAGCTCAAATTGCTCAAAAATCAGACAACGGCTTTACTAATGATATTTTAGAAAAAATCAAACGTGAAACACTAGACCCTAAAATATTAAACGCTATGGATAACGCTCCAAAAACTGCTCCTCCACCAAAAGAAGAGCTTTTTAATGACGATTTGTTCAAAGACGAAAACCAACTGGATATTAACGCAACTGCTTTTAAAGCGATTGACGACCAACAACAATCTATGTTTGATATTTCTGAGCTTCAATTTGGAAGCAACGAAAGCAAACAGTATTAATAAGCGAAAGGTACGAAATTAAATGGACTATAATAAAACCATTAATCTTCCAAAAACAGATTTTCCTATGCGTGCAGGACTTCCAACACGTGAACCAAATTTCTTAAAAGAATGGGAAGAGCAAAAAATTTACGAAAAACTAGTTGCACAAAATAAAGATAAAGAAACATTCATTTTACACGATGGACCTCCATATGCAAACGGAAATATTCATATGGGCCATGCTTTAAATAAAATACTTAAAGATTTTATTTTAAGATATAAAAACATGAGTGGTTTCTATGCACCTTATGTTCCAGGTTGGGATACACATGGTCTTCCTATCGAATCTCAAGTGTTAAAAACTGGTCTTAAACGTGAAGATGTTTCTACTACCGAATTTAGAAAAAAATGCGAAGAATTTGCAAGAAAATATGTTGCAGGTCAAAAAGAACAATTCAAAAGACTTGGTGTAATGGGCGAGTGGGATAACCCATATCTAACTTTAGAACCAGAATTTGAAGCAAAACAAATCGAAGTTTTTGGAGAAATGGCAGAAAGAGGATACATTTATAAAGGTTTAAAACCTGTTTACTGGTGTCCACATTGTGAAACTGCTCTTGCAGAAGCTGAAATCGAATACGATGACCACAGCTGTACATCTATTTATGTTAAATTTGATGTATGCGATGACAATGGTATTATTCAAAAGACTATCGGTTCTACAGAAAATGTAAAATTTGTTATTTGGACTACAACAACTTGGACTTTACCTGCAAACGTTGCAATTTCTTTAAATCCATTTTTCGAATACGATTTTGTAAAAGTTCCATCAGGCGAAATTTATGTTTTAGCAAAAGAACTTGTAAAAACAGTGGTATCTACTGCTGGAATTGAAAACTACGAAATTTTAGGTACTGTTTTAGGTAAAGACCTTGAAAATATTCAAACAAAACACCCATTTTTAGATAGAAAATCGCTTATTATTGTTGGCGAACACGTAACTCTTGATGCTGGTACTGGTTGTGTTCATACAGCTCCTGGTCATGGTGCTGATGACTTTATCGTGTGTAAAGATTATGATTTACCTGTTATCGTTCCTGTAAACAATAAAGGTGTTTTAACTGACGAAGCAGGTCCATTTGCTGGAATGTTTTACGAAAAATCTAATAAATTCATCTTAGAAAACCTTGAAAACTCAGGTGCTTTGCTTGCAAAACAAGACTTACAGCACTCGTATCCACACTGTTGGAGATGTAAAAATCCAATTATTTTTAGAGCTACTGAACAATGGTTCTGCTCTGTTGATTCTTTTAAAGAAGAAGCAGTTCGTGCGTGTCAAGATGTTAAATTCATTCCATCTTGGGGACAAGAACGTATCATTAACATGGTTCGTGAAAGAAACGACTGGTGTATTTCTCGTCAACGTGTATGGGGTGTGCCTATTCCTATTTTCTATTGTGAAAAATGTGGAGAAAGCATTATAACTCCAGATACTACAAAAAAAGTTTCAGAAACTTTTGCAAAAGAAGGCTCTAATGCGTGGTTTGATAAATCAGCTAAAGAACTTCTTCCAGATGGTTTTTGTTGCCCTAAATGTTCGCATACAGAATTTTCTAAAGAAAGCGATATAATGGACGTATGGTTTGACTCTGGTTCTTCTCATGCTGCTGTTTTAGAAGTTCGTGAAAATTTATCTTCGCCAGCTGACTTATACCTAGAAGGTGGCGACCAACATCGTGGTTGGTTCCAATCATCACTTTTAACCTCGATGGGTTCTCGTGGTGTTGCTCCTTATCGCCAAGTTTTAACACATGGTTGGGTAGTAGACGGAGAAGGCAAAAAAATGTCTAAATCTCAAGGAAATGTGATAGTTCCCGAAGATGTAATCAAGCAATATGGTGCAGATATTCTAAGACTTTGGGTTTCTTCTGCTGATTATAAAGTTGATATGCGTATCTCTCAAGATATGTTTAAACAATTATCTGCAATGTATCTAAAAATTAGAAACACAGCTCGCTTTATTTTAGGTAACCTAGATGGTTTCGATGTTAAAAACAAAGTTGAGTTTGATGATATGTTAGAGCTTGATAAATGGGCTGTTTTCAAAGCAAACGAACTTGTAAAAAAAGTAACTGAAAGCTACGATAATTACGAGTTTCACGCTGTTTGTCATGCGATACACCACTTCTGCGTAGTAGATATGTCTACTTTCTATCTTGATGTTATAAAAGATAGACTTTACTGCGAAAAAGAGGAACTTCGTATTTCTGCTCAATCTGCAATGTACAATATTTTGCAAGTTTTAGTAGGAATTACAGCTCCAATTTTAGCTTTCACTTCAGACGAAATTTACAAGTCTATGCCACACGAAAGTGCGATTTTAGATAATGTTATCTTGACTGATTTCCCTAAATTTGACGAAAAATTAGTTATATCAAACGAAGATGAATGGAATATTCTTATTTCTATTCGTGAAACTGTAAATGGTGCTTTAGAAAAAATGCGTGCAGAAAAAGTAATCGGTAAATCTTTAGAGGCAACTATTACGATTTCTATTCCAACAAAATCTACAGATATTTTAAATGTTTTATCTTCTCGAATAGCTGATTTAGCTGATTTATTCATCGTATCAAAAGTAATTTTAACTAAAACAGAAACTGAAGAAGTTTCGGTTTCAGTTTCAAAATGCGAAGGTGAAAAATGCGAACGTTGTTGGATTTTTACTGACAACATCGGAGAAAATCCAAACCACCCAACACTATGCTCTAGATGTGCTAGTGTTGTAGAATAAACTATTTTGTGACGGCTTTTATGGTCGTCACATTTTTAAACGAGGTGATTATATTATTTACGCAATAATTATTACTATTTTAGTAGTAATCGACCAAATTATAAAATATTTGTGCTTAGAATACCTAAAACCTATAGGCTCTGTGACTTTTATTCCAAATATAATTAATTTAACCTATGCTGAAAACAAAGGTGCTGCTTTTGGTATGTTGCAAAACCAAATCGTATTTTTTGTGATTATAACAGTTTTTGTACTAGGTTTAATGTTTTTTGCTTATAAAAAGAGGTATGTTAAACATAAACTTGGCATTTATGCACTAGTTTTTATATCTGGTGGTGCAATCGGCAATTTAATTGATAGAGTTATACACGGTTTTGTTGTAGACATGATAGACCTAGCTTTTATGAAATTTGCAATTTTTAATTTTGCAGATATGTGTATTAGTGTAGGTGGGGCTATGATTTGTTATTATATAACATTTTTATTTGATAAGGATAATCCAAAAAATGATGCAGAAAATACAAATACAAACAACGATTGATGATAAAAATACACGCATAGACGTATATTTAATGGATAAATTACTAGGATTTTCACGAAGTGCTATTCAAAAAATTATAAACGACGGAAATGTTTGCATAGATGATAAAATCATCAAAAAAAATTACAAAATAGTAGGGGAAGAAATTTTCGACATAACTTTGCCAGAACTTCGTTCTATTGATATTTCTGCTCAAGATATTCCACTAGATGTTGTTTTTGAAGATGACGATATTATCGTTGTAAATAAACCTAAGGGCATGGTGGTTCACCCAGCTCCTGGACATTTCGATGGTACTTTAGTAAATGCACTTATGTTTCACTGTGAAGGTACTTTATCTGGTGTAAATGGCGAAATTCGTCCTGGAATTGTACACAGAATTGACAAAGACACTAGTGGTTTGCTAGTTGTTGCAAAAAATGATTTTGCACATATTAATTTATCTGAGCAAATTAAAAATCACACAGCAGGTAGGGTGTATCATGCAATTGTTTTCGGAAATATAAAAGATGACGAAGGTGCTATAAATAAACCTATCGGCAGACATAAAAGTGATAGAAAAAAAATGGCTGTAACAGAAAAAAATTCTCGTGAAGCTGTAACTCATTACACTGTTTTAGAGCGTTTTCAAGGATATACTTACATGGAATTTAGGCTAGAAACTGGCAGAACTCATCAAATTCGTGTGCATATGCAAAGTATTGGTCACCCAATTTTAGGCGACGAAATCTACTCTAATTTGCAAAGTAAATTCAAAACAGACGGTCAGTGTCTTCACGCACAAAAGTTAATACTCAATCACCCTAGAAATAATGAGGAAATGCTATTTACTTCTGATGTTCCAGTTTATTTTCTAGAAATTTTAGAAAAATTAAGGAAAGCGAGTCAATAATGGATAAGTTTAAGGATATTTTGCTTGCAAGTGACCTTGATGGCACTTTATTAAGTAGCGACCACTCAATATCTGATAAAAATTTAGAATATATACAGTATTTCCAAAAAAATGGTGGAAAATTTACTGTAGCTTCAGGGCGACCTCCAATGTCAGCTTTAGAAATGCTTTCTAAAATATCGTTTGATATACCTTTAGTTTTGCTAAACGGAAGCGTTATTTTCGATATGAACAAAAAAATACCAACAGATATTACACCTGTTGGCAAATCCTCTTATGAAGTTCTTTTGAATGTTATTAAATTTTTTCCAGAAGTAGGCTGTGAAATTTTTGATGTAAACGATATATATATGGCAAATTCGAGCAATATTTCTAAAAAACATTTCACCGAAATAGGAAAACCAACTGCTGTTACTTGCATTTCTGACTTGCCTCTTAGCGAAAAATGGCTTAAAATTAATTTTACAAACGAAAATGCCGAAATACTGAAAAATTTAGAAGAATTTTTACTTAAAAATTATAAAAATCAATATAATCTTTGCTATTCTTGTAAAACTTTTCTTGAAATTACAAATTTAGATGCAAGGAAAGATATTTCACTTTTTAAACTAGCAAATAAACTTGGCTTTGAAAAGAAAAATATTTTTACAATCGGTGACAACTTTAATGATTACGACATGATAAAAAATGCCGAATGGGGGTTTGCCCCACAAAATGCAGAGCAAGCTGTAAAAGATGTTGCATTTTCTGTCGTTAGTAGTTGTGACAATTCTGCTATTGCAGACGTTATTCAATATTTAGACGATATTTTTTAAAAAATATTTTTAAAACTAAATTTTTCTTTTAATAAAAGATACTCCAAACGATAAATTAGCTCTTTGCTTTCGATATAAAGCGAGGAGCTATCTTTATTTTCTATATATGCAAAAATTCTTACAAAAATTTCGTTAATTTCTTTCAAATCGGTGTGCATTAAAAATACTTCTAAAATTGAATATGCATCTTCCCATTGTTCACATGCATTTTCTAAATTTTCGCTTGCTTTTTCCAAATTTCCATCATAAGAATATAAAATCACCTTATCAATTTCCGATATTATAGGTTCTGTAAGTGATTTTATCTTATAAATTCCAAAAAAACATAAAATTATAATCAATATAAAACTTGTAGAAGAAAATAAAATTCTATTCATCAAGACCCTCTCTTTTTTGTAAAAACACATTATCATTACTATCTACAGTCATAAGAAAAATATCTTCTAAATTCACTTTTTCTACATTTTTCAGATGATTTATAAGCCATTTTTTATCTTTTTCTAGCTCAATTAGACTTTTATTTATAATAAATCCATCATTTACAACAATAAACGGCACACAAGTTTCCTTGCTAGTTAATTTCAAATCCGAAAGCGTAACGTTTCTGTCTTTTGGATATAAAATATAGCTTAGTTGACCACTTGTTTCGATTATTGCATATTTCACACTGCTTATCTCTGTTATGTTATTTACACGAAGTTCTTCTAAAATTTCGTCTACACTCATTCTAAGTGCACGCAAAGTTTTAATGTCTATTTTCCCATCTTTTATAACAATACAAGGGTTTCCGTTTAAACATCTTCTAATTCTAACACTTTTTAGACATAAATATGACGTCATATGCTCTAAAAAAACCAATGTTACAATTGGTATAACACTAATTAAAATAGGTATATTTGCATCTTGCATAGGAAGCGTTGCAAGCTCGGACACTAAAAATGTCACTACAAGCTCAGAGGGTTGCAATTCTCCGATTTGTCTTTTTCCCATGAGTCTTAATGAGAAAATCACAAAAAAGTATAAAATTACCGAACGTGCTAAAAAAATTATCATAAAATCACCTTATAGATATTTTAAGAAAAAATTTATATTTTATTCACTTTTTTAAATAAAATTTGCTTGTAAAATTACTTATAATATGGTAATATAAGAGAATACTACTTTATAGGAGATTTTTTATGCAATTACTAAAAGATACCATTTTAAGAGAAGGAACAGTTAAAGATGGCAATATAATAAAAGTTGATAGTTTTTTAAATCATCAGTTAGATGTAAAATTATTTAACGAAATTGGAAAAGAAATACAGTCTAGATTTTCTGATTGTAAAATAAACAAAATACTTACAATCGAAGCTTCTGGTATTGGGATTGCTACAATAGTTGCACAACATTTTGATTTTTGTCCTGTTGTTTTTGCAAAAAAGTCAAAATCTAAAAACTTAGATGGCGAAATTTTATATTCTAAGGTAGAATCTTTTACAAAAGGTACTGTTTTTGATATTCAAGTTGCAAAAAAATTCATAAACGAAAGTGATAATATACTTATAATAGATGATTTTCTTGCAAACGGACAAGCTTTGCTTGGCTTGATTGACATTATCGAGCAAACATCTGCAAACTTAGTGGGTTGTTGCATTATTATTGAAAAAGGTTTTCAATCTGGTGGAGAAATAATACGCAAAAAGGGAATTCGTCTTGAATCTCTCGCTATTATCGACAGTGTCGAAAACTCTAAAATTATTCTTAGATAGGAGATTTTATATGAAAATTTTATTTGTATGCCTTGGTAATATCTGTAGAAGTACCATGGCAGAAGCTGTTTTAAGAGATATTGCAACTAAACAAAATTTAGATATTATCGTAGATTCTGCTGGTTTAAACAGTTATCATAACGGAGAAATTCCACACCTTGGAACAAGAAAAGAACTCGAAAAATACGATATTTCATGGGAAGGTATACATTCTCGTAAAATAGAACTAAAGGATTTCGATGAGTTTGACTACATAATTGCAATGGACGATAGCAATGTTTATGATTTAAGACACATTAAAAGTAGTCATAAAATTCGTATATTGTCAGATTTTTTCACAAGATACCCTAAAATAGACGTTCCAGACCCATATTATCATCAAAATTTTGATACAGTTTATGCTATGGTAATAGACGGTTGTGCTGGCATTATAGATAAACTTTATAAAAAATAAAATTTAATAATTAGTCTGTTTTATGTTTACAAAATAGACTAAATTATGATATAATATATATGGTTAAAATTTCTATTTTTTTCCAAATACTTTTAGGGGGTTTTTTGTGGAAAATACATTTACATGTTTGAATTGTTCGAATTCTATACAAATTAATGATGATACGAATTTAATAACATGCTCACATTGCGAATCAGAATTTGATTTGTTAGCAATAAAAGAATACAAAAACCTCAACAAACAAGACTTTAAAAAACTTTATTGGGAAAAATATGAAGAAAAAAGTGGCAGTGGGGATTGGACTAGCGAAGAAAAATCTTTAATATCAAGCTTTGTTTGCCCACATTGTGGCTCTGAAATGATGACAAATAACAACGCTCAAACTGATGAGTGTCCGTTTTGCATGTCAAAATTATCTATTCTAGGCACACTTGATGGTACTTTTCGTCCAGACCTTATAATTCCTTTTGCTCATGATAAAGAAACTGCAAAAAAACAATTTGCTTCTTACTTTTCTAAGAAAAAATTATTACCTAAACTTTTTAAAAGCGAAGAAAATTTAAAAAATATTCAAGGTGTATACGTTCCCGTTTGGCTTTATGACTGTAAACTTTCTGGAAAATTAAACTACAATGCAACAAAAGATGATACTGCAAAAGACGGTTCTACTGAAAAAGGTATTTCTAGTCATTACGCTGTAATACGTGATGGGGAACTAGATTTTAAAAAAATTCCTTCTTGTGCATCAAAAAAAGTTGACGAAATAACTATGGAGGCTTTAGAGCCTTTTAATTACGACGAGTGCGAACCTTTTAATATAAATTATCTTAACGATTTCATCGCTGAGCAATATGATGTTGAACCAAGCGAAATGCAAGAAGTTATAAATCATATTATTGCATCTAGCTTTTCAAACGAACTTATGAAAACTTTTCGTGGTTATAGTTCAAATTCGCTGGTTTATAAAAGTTTTTCTGCACCAATTTCAAAAATCAACTATGCTTTAATTCCAGTATGGATTTTAAATACTAAGTATAAAGGTAGAAAATATTCTGTTACGTTAAATGGTCAATTTGAAAAATTTACAGGAGTTCTACCTATTGATAAACAAAAACAAACTGCATATTTTTTAGCTATTACAAGCTTAATATCAATAATAATATCAGCTTTAACAATATTCTTTTAGGAGGAATTTATGAGAAAACAAAGAGCTTTAATCGTTTTTTCTCTTATAGGTGTTATAGCATGCATTACAAATTTCTTTTTTGAAGGTTTTTCTATTGGTAATTCTAATATTTTAGAAATTATTGCAATAATTAGCATTTCATGTATCATTTCTACTGTTATAATGAGTAGATTATCCAACGAAATGCTAAAAAAAGAACTTAATTTCAAAAAAGATTATGTCGTAGAAAGTAGTTTGAAAATACTTTTTCAACGAGATGAATATTTATATACCCTAATTGAGAAACAAGATGAAAATAATTAAAACTACTGTTAAATAATATTTACAGTAGTTTTTTTGTTCTTTTCTATAGTTTTTTTAAATATATTTATATACAAACTATATTTTAAGGAGTCATTATGAAAAAATTTTCCTCTCTACTAATAAGTATTTTGATACCACTGAGCATTGGTTTATTTTCATCTTTTTTAACTAAAAACTCAATTCTCATCTATTCACATCTAAATCTTCCAAATTTTGCACCAAACAGCTCAATTTTTCCTATTGTATGGACGATATTATATATTTTAATGGGTATTTCGTCTTATATTATGTACAAAAATGGTCATTCACTTAATTTATACAAAAAAAATCTTGTTCTAAATTTCCTTTGGCCTATAATTTTCTTTAATTTCGATTTGTATATAGTTGCTTTTGCTTGGCTTATAATTCTTCTAGTTGTAGTTATTGCTATGGCAAAAGATTTTTTTGCAAAAGAAAAACTAGCTGGTATTTTACAAATTCCATATATTTTATGGATTATTTTTGCAGGTATTCTAAATCTTTCTATAATTTTTTTAAACGGCTCTTTAAAATAAATCTTGCAAATATTAACAAATTATAGTATACTATATGTAAAGAATTTTCAATAAAAACTAGGAGGAAGAAAATGCAATACAAAACTATAAGTAATGGTGTAAAAATACCTGTAATTGGCTTTGGAGTTTTCAGAGCAGAAGACGGCGACCAAACAGCAAATGCTGTAAAATGGGCTTTAGAAGCAGGGTATAGACATATTGACACAGCTTGTGTTTACAAAAATGAAGAGGGCGTTGGACGTGGAATTAAAGAAAGTGGCGTACCTCGTGAAGAAATATTTATAACTACAAAAGTGTCAAATGCGTCAGTTCGTGCTGGCGAAACTGAAAAAAACTTTAACGAAAGCCTTGAAAAACTAGGTGTAGATTATATTGATTTATACCTAATCCACTGGCCTGTAGATGGCAAAATCGAAGCTTGGAAAACAATGGAAAAACTTTATACAGAGGGTAAAATTCGTGCTATCGGTGTATCAAACTTCCATCAAAATCACTTCGATGAACTTCTAAAAGAAGCTACAATCAAACCTATGGTAAACCAAATCGAATCAAATCCTTCATTCACAAATGAAGCTTTAATCGAAAAATGTCTTGCTGACGGTTTAGTTGTAGAAGCATGGAGCCCACTAGGTGGTAGTCTTCAAACTTCTGTTAGAACTGAAGAAACTATTATAAAAATTGCAGAAAAATACAATAAATCAGCTGTTCAAGTAATTATACGTTGGGCTGTTCAAAGAAATATTGTTGTTTTACCAAAATCTGTTACTAAAGAAAGAATTATTCAAAATATCGATGTTTTCGATTTTGAATTAACAGCTGAAGAAATGTCTGCTATAACAGCTCTTAACAAAAATGTTAGATCTGGTTCTGACCCTGATAATTTCAGCTTCTAATAATAAAATATAAAAGAACTAACTTTCGTTAGTTCTTTTTACTTGTAAAAATCTTGTTATTTTTTAGTTTTGTGATTAAATATTCGGTTGTTGTGCAGTTTTTAATATTTTATACTTCAAAATCCACTAAATTCTCACTTAATGTTTCAAATAAAGATACTACCTAGCTAAAAAGCATTTTTTTAGCTAGGTGGTATTTTTTTATTTGTGTAACTTTTTTAGTTTTTCTACAGTCTGAAGCAGACTTAGTCTACTTTTATAATATACGATATTGAATTTTAGTAATATCAAAATTTTAATCTTTATCTTTCCATTTTTTCGTATTGACGTTTTTGATTTGCTTTCAATACTCCGACAGCTCGACTATGCGTATCACCTAAATTTTCATCTAAATTTCTATCATAAATACTGTATCCACCTGCTATAGAGCATCTAATATCCTTATAAATGTCTTGATTTCTAACTTTTTCTGTAAATTTTATAGTAAATTCTTTTAATTCATCTAAAGTATCACATTCACTAAGCAAAACAAATTCATGATTATCCGTTCTATACGCTCGTGTTGTACTGCTTTTTTCTTCAAGCATCATTCCTGTTACAAGATTTACATAATTATCACCAGAAATTTGACCTAAACGAGTTATAACGTCGTTTAATCCATTTATACTAATTACAACAATCCCTTTATTTTCTAGTACTTCTGGTCTTACATTCAATAAATCTACTTCAAAAACATTTAAATTTTTAAAACCAGTTAGCATATCTTTAGTTTTTTCTTCAATAAATAGTGGGTTTTTTAATCTTGAAAACAGCCACATAGACAAACTATAATTTATTATAACTAATACCAAAATAATAAATGGTAATATTTTTATACTTTGTGTAACTGTATATAATTCCTTATTTTGGTCAATTTCAATACCAATAATACCAATAATTTTGTTGTTTTCATCATAAACAGGCAATATAGATACATATAAATCCTGAAAATTCTTGTAAATCGGCTCTATTAAAACGTTTTCACCACTAAGTGCCATATATGCAATATCTAAGATTTCTTTGTCTACTTGGTCACCAGGAAAACGCACAGCTCTTCCAGATTCCACCACATCAACTATGTAAATTACATTTCCACTTTCATCAAGTTTTGCAGTATATAAAAAATCAATATCCGTAATTCTTTTAATCTCTTGCAAACTTTCAAATACAATTTCATATTCATCTTTTTTCATGTCCGTCAAACTATTCATAGTTTCGAAAATTTCCAAATCAATTTTTTCAACACACACCGAATATAAAGACTCTACTCGTTTTTCTATTGATAACTCCACAGATTTTACCATCATTGTATAATAATAAGCCGATAAAACCAACGATGTTAATACAGTAAAAATTGCTACTGTTATTGATATTTTAATATCAATTCGAGAAAAATACAAATATTTTATTTTTTTTAGCATAATATCCTCCATAAATATTTATATATAAATTTAATATATTATTATAACTTTTGTTAAAAATAAATACTTTTTTACGATTATATTAAAAAGTAAAAAATTTGATTTTTTTATAAAATTATGTTATAATTAATTAATAAAAATTTGTGAGGTATTTTATGAAAAATATAAAAAATATTGGTTTTATGCTATCAAATATATCAATTTATAGCGAGATTTTGAATGATGATGTCTTTATAAACCTTAAAAATATAATTTCAAATGAACATAATTCTGCTTTCGACGCAAGTAATGCTTATTCAAAAATGTTTAAACTTCTTTGTACAAGCGAGCATATTGGAAATTTATACGACTATATTTATGACAAAGTAATATATGCAGAAAATTTATTTACTCTTGAGTGTGCAAAAGGTAATTTTAAAAATCTTCCAGAACATATAGTCGAAGCATCTAAAAATGACTTGGCAATTTTGTATAAAATAGCTAAATTAACTTCAGAACAACTAATAGACTACTTAATCGAAAACTACACCGATATTAAAGAAATTTCTAGTTTAATGCCAAAATTTAGTAATACACCTAAAAATTCTGATGATTTTGGTGATTGGGGTGAAAATTTAAGTCATTTTGTAGAGCATAACGAAAAAAACGGATATGGTTTATACAGTCGTTATATTTTCTTCTATCTAGACGAAAACGGCCCTACTATTAAACCAGTTTTAAATCCTGACAATATTTCTCTTGATAATTTAAAATGTTTCGAGGCACAGCGAAAAACTATAGTCGATAACACGCTTTCGCTGATAAATGGCTCAAAAATTAACAATGTTCTCCTTTATGGTCACCGTGGAACTGGAAAGTCTTCTACAATTAAGGCTATTGTAAATGATTTTCATACAAACGGACTGCGTTTAATCGAAGTTTCTAAAGAAAATCTAAAATATTTAGGCAGAGTTATTGATGTTTTATCAAAAATACCAATGAAATTCATTGTTTTTGTCGATGATTTAACTTTTACTGACGGTGATGATAGTTATACAGCTTTAAAAGCAGTTTTAGAAGGTTCTTCGAACAAACTTGGTGATAATATGGCACTTTATGCCACAACAAATCGTAGACATCTAGTTACAGAAACTTTTATGTCTAGAGAAGGGGACGAAGTGCATTTAAAAGATACTTTAGACGAAACAGCATCACTTTCTGATAGATTTGGCATAATGGTAACGTTTTCTTTTCCAAGTCGCCTAGAATATTTGGAAATAGTGAAACAATTAGCTATAGATAATAATTTATCGTTTGAAAAAATCGAAACTGGGGCTATTTCTTGGTCTGCACAGCGTGGAAATTTTTCTCCTCGTACTGCTCGTCAATATATAGACTTTGTTATTGCACAAAATAGGGGGTAATTATGAAAAAAGCTTGTATATTTTTAGCAGAAGGCTTTGAAGAAGTCGAAGCTGTAACACCTTTAGATTTGCTTAGAAGAAGGGGAATTGACGCAAAATTTATCTCTATAACTGGCAAAAAAGAAGTCCAAGGCTCACATAATATTACTTTTTTAGCTGATGAACTATTCGAAAACGTAAATTTTGATGAATTTTCTGCATTTATTCTACCAGGTGGCATGCCAGGAACTAAAAATCTAAACGCTCACACTAAACTAAGAGAATTAATTTTAAAAAAACATTCAAATGGTGATTTAATCTGTGCAATTTGTGCAGCTCCAACTATTTTAGACGAACTTTTGATTACAAAAGACGTAAAATCAACGGTTTATCCTACGATTGAACTTCAAAATGCAATAAAAACAGACGATAAAGTTTGCGTATCAAATAATATTATCACTGCAAATGCTTTAGGAAGTGCTATCGACTTTTCGTTAAGTATTGTTGAATATATGTTATCAACTGATGAAAAATCATCTTTAAAAACCGAAATTGTATACTAAGAGGAAAATTTATGAAACTTTTGTTTGATTTACACACACATACGCTTGCAAGTGGGCATGCCTACAGCACTTTAAGAGAAAATATTGATGTAGCACGTGAAAAAGGTTTGCTTGCATATGGATTTAGTGACCACGCAGAAAATATGCCTGGCTCTACTGGAAATTTATTTTTTGTGAATTTTGAGGCAATCCCAGAAATAATAAACGACGTGCGTATTTACTGTGGTGTCGAAGCGAATATAACAGACTATCACGGAAATATAGACTGTGGCGAAAGAGTGCAAACGAATGTTGACTACATCATCGCAAGCATGCATTTGCCGTGTATTCCACAAACTCAAGATGTTGCTTTAGTTACAAAAGGACTGTTAAATACAATGCAAAATCCTCGCATAAAAATTATAGGACACCCTGATGATTCAAGGTATCCTTGCGACTATGACGCTGTTGTAAAAGAAGCTGTTGCTACAAAAACTGTGCTAGAACTGAATAATTCTTCGCTTGGAAAACGTGCAACTAGAGTAAATACCTACGAAAATATTCTCGCTATGCTTAAAAAATGTGAAAAATATGGTGCGAAAGTTATTGTTGGTAGTGATGCGCATTATTGCTCGGAGGTGGGCGAGTTTACTTCGATTTTAAAAATCCTAGATGATTTAAAATTTCCTGAAGAGCTAGTTGTAAATGCTAGTATAGATGGTCTTAAATATGTTATAAATAAACTTTAAATGCTTAAAAAATCCAACTAAACACAAAAATTCAAGTAATTTTCGCCTAAAAACTAAAAAACAAAACTGTCGCCTTGATACAATCATAAGCGACAGTTTATTTTTACATTTTTTCAAGTTGTTCTTTGATAACTGCCGTAACAGTTTCAGGATTTGCTTTTCCTTTTAGGTTTCTCATTGATTGACCCATTAAAAATTGCATAACTTTTTCGTTTCCTGCTTTAAATTCTTCGATAGATTTAGGATTATCTGTTAAAACTTTAGTTACAACCTCTAAAACTAGGTTATTATCCTCTACAATTTCAAGATTATTATCCTTAATATATTTTACAGGGTCTATATCCTCAGAAAACATTATTGTAAGCACATCTTTTGCAACTTTTCTGTTAATTTTTTTCTCAATAAGCATATTTATAAGCACACCTAAATTTCTTGCATTAAGTGTAATATCCTCAACTTCTACCTTATTATCAGAGCATAAACGCAAAATATCGCCCATAATATAGTTTGAAACTTCTTTCGGATTTTTACAAACAGCATTCGCTTTTTCGAAAATATCTACTAAATGCGTAGAACCTGTTATAATATCTGTATCATATTCTGGAAGTGCATAATCTGCCATATATCTAGCTTTTTTTGCCTCTTGAAGCTCTGGAAGTGAAGCACGAACTCTCTCAATCCATTCATCAGAAATTTCGATAGGAACTAGGTCAGGTTCTGGGAAATAACGATAATCTTGAGCATCTTCTTTAGAACGCATAGCGAAAGAATTACCTTTATTATCGTCCCAACGACGTGTTTCTTGAATAACTTTTTTGCCATCTTCGATAAGCTCGATTTGTCTTGCACGTTCGCCAACTATAGCACGAGCGATTGCTTTGAAAGAGTTTATGTTTTTCATCTCTGTTCTTGTGCCAAATTCGTCTTGAGTAAATGGGCGAATTGATAAGTTTACGTCTGCACGCATAGAGCCTTGTTCCATTTTACAGTCGGATACATCTATATATTGCAAAATCGAGCGAAGTTTTGTAAGATATGCAATAACTTCCTCGCCAGAACGAAAATCAGGTTCTGATACTATTTCTAAAAGTGGAACACCACAACGGTTATAATCCACTAAAGTTTGGTCTTCCCAAGGGTCATGAATTAATTTTCCTGCATCTTCTTCCATGTGAATTTGGTGTATGCGAATTGCTTTTTTTGTGCCGTTTACTTCAATGTCAATATGTCCATTTGTACAAATAGGTGCGTAAAGCTGACTTACTTGATACGCCTTTGGAAGGTCAGGGTAGAAGTAGTTTTTACGGTCAAATTTGTTATATTTTGTAATTTCGCAGTTAGTTGCAAGTCCTGTGCGAATTGCATATTCTACAACTTGTTTGTTCAAAACAGGCAAAGTTCCTGGCATACCCGAACATACTTCACACACGTGAGTATTAGGTTCGCCACCAAATTTTGTTGTACATGAGCAGAAAATTTTTGTATCAGTTGAAAGCTCAACGTGAACTTCCAAACCAAGGACGGTTTCAAATTCCATAATTAAGCCTCCGTTTCTAGTGTTGGTTTTTTCTTGTGATAATCAGTCGTGCTTTGGAAAGCAAAACCTGCATTTAAAATTGTATTTTCAGCAAAAGCTTTACCGATGATTTGAAGTCCTATCGGCATGCCAGCTTTTGAATGTCCACAAGGAACAACAAGTGCTGGAAGTCCTGCTAAATTTACCCCTATTGTATAAATATCGCTTAGATACATTTTTAAAGGGTCACCTAAACTTTCACCAATTTTTGGTGCTGTTGTAGGTGCTGTTGGACTTAAAATAACATCATATTTTGCAAAAGCTTTGTCAAATTCATTTTTAATAAGTGCTTTAACTTGTAACGCTTTTTTGTAATATGCATCATAATATCCCGAGCTTAAAACGAAAGAACCGATTAAAATTCTGCGTTTAACTTCTTCTCCAAAGCCTTCGCTACGAGATTTGTAGTATAAATCAACTAAATCATCGTATTTTTCTGCACGATGTCCATATTTTACGCCATCATAACGAGAAAGATTGCTTGATGCTTCTGCACACGCAATTATATAGTATGCAGGGATTGCATAGCTTAGAGTTGGCATTGAGAAATTTTCTACAATAGCTCCTAATCCCTCTAAAGTTTTAACTGCATCTAACACAGAAGTTTTAACTTCTTCATCTAAGCCCTCTGCGAAATATTCCTTTGGAAGTCCGATTTTTAAACCTTTAACATCATTATTTAATGCAAATTTTAATAGCTCATCTTTTACAGATGTACTGTCTTTAGGGTCGTGTCCCATAATTGTTTGAAAAACTTCTGCAACGTCTAAAACATCTTTACCTAATGGTCCAATTTGGTCTAAAGATGACGCATACGCAACTAGTCCATAACGAGAAATCGTTCCATAAGTAGGTTTTAAGCCTGTTACACCACAATAAGATGCAGGCTGGCGAATAGAACCACCAGTATCCGAACCTAAAGTGGCAAACGCTTGGTTTGCAGATACACAAACAGCCGAACCACCTGACGAACCACCAGGAACACAGTCTTTATTCCAAGGGTTTTTAGAAACTCCACTGAAAGATGTTTCCGAAGTAGAACCCATAGCAAACTCGTCCATATTAAGTTTACCTAAAAGCACAACACCTGACTCTGTTAGCTTATTTACAGCAGTTGATGAGTAAATAGGTTTAAAATTATTAAGCATTTTTGAACCACAAGTAGTTAAAATACCTTTTGTACACATATTATCTTTAACAGCCATAGGCACGCCTGCAAGTTTTGATGTTAACGAACCATCGTCAATACCTTTTTGAACAGTTTCAGCTTGTGCTAAAGCTTCTTTATCGCACACTGTGATAAAGCTATTATATATATTATTTGTTTTTGCGATATTTTCAAGCGAATGTTTTGTAGCTTCGACTACAGAAACTTCACGAGATTTTATTTTTTGCCCAAGTTCAAGGGCCGTAAGATTATCTAAACTCATTTTACCCTCCTTAGTCTACTGCTTTTGGAACTTTAAAACAGCCGTCTTTTTTACTTTCAGTATTTGCTGTAATAAGGTCTTTATCTACCGATGGTTTTAATTCGTCTTCACGAAAAGCATTTGAAACAGGGAATGCATGGCTCATAGCCTCGATACCGTCTGTATCTAGTGTATTTAGCATATCCATATAATTAAGGATTTTTCCTATTTCTACTTTTGCAGTTTCTTTTTCGTCAGTAGATAATTCTAAGCGAGATAAAGTACTAACATAATCTATAATTTCATCTGTAATTTTCATTTTTTAGTCCTTTCTATTAAGGTATAAGTCTTGACATATCACGAGGGAACATAGTAGCCTCACGAACGTTTGCACCATCTAAAAGTTTCATACATAAACGTTCAAGCCCCATGCCTAGACCTCCGTGAGGTGGCATACCGTGTTTGTGTATCATAAGATATGATTCAAAATCAGCAGGGTCTAATCCTTTTGAAATCATTTTCGCAACTTGTTCGTCGTAATCATGTATACGCTGTCCACCTGTTGTAATTTCCATACCACGGAATAAAAGGTCGAAACTTAAAGTATATTTTTCGTCCTCTGGGTCGTCTATTGCATAAAACGGACGTTTTTTAACTGGGTAGTGGGTAACAAAAACAAAATCTGCATCGTATTTTTCTTTAAATAATTTAGAAATAAGTTGTTCTTCTTCTGGTTCTAAATCAAATGGGTCTTTAATACGTCTATCGTAAGCTTCTGATACCATTTGTTTTGCTGTATCAAAACGTACTGTTGGAATTTTTTCTACATTTGGTAATTCTAATCCTAAAATACGAATTTCACGAGAGTATTCTGTTTCTAAAGTTTTTACCATATGTTGTAATGCACCTGTTTCGGCTTCCATTAAATCATTAAAGCTATCTATAAAGCCCATTTCCATATCAATTCCGATATATTCGTTTAAATGTCTTGTAGTATTATGTTTTTCAGCACGGAAAACAGGTCCAATTTCGAAAACTTTTTCAAATACACCTACTAAAGTTTGTTTGTAAAACTGAGGTGATTGTGCTAAAAATGCTTTTTTGCCAAAATAGTCTAATTTAAAGATATTTGCTCCACCTTCAGCACCATTTGCAACGATTTTTGGTGTGCGAATTTCTGTAAAACCTTCTTTTGTAAAATAATCACGAAAACCTTTTACAACACCTTCTTGTAATTTAAAAACTGCACGTTCACGAACATTTCTCATAGTTACAGGACGCATGCTAACATTTGTTTCAAGATTCATTCCAAGTTTTCTTTTAGAAAGATTAACTGGCGTTGGTGCTGACGGTTTTGATAAAACTTCTAAATTATTTATGTGAATTTCGATACCATTTGGTGCTCTGTCGTCTTTTTTTACAACGCCTTCTATTTTTATAGCACACTCTGGCGATATTTTCGAAGTATCAAATATGCCTTTTTCTATGATACATTGTACTAACGCATTACTTTTTCTTAAAGTTATAAAAGAAAAGTCGCCCATATCTTTTTTTGAATAAATCATACCATGGGTTTGAACTTTTGAGCCATCTATTGCTTCCATAAGTGCAAAAATGTCCATATCGGTTGATTTTACTTGTCCAGTCATAAATTCCATAAGAAATTCTCTCCTTAATTTTTAGTCGTGATAGTTTAACTTGCTAAAGTCATATAATATAGAATACCATATTTTTTAAATAAAATCAATTATTTTTACCATATATTATAAAAAAATAATTCTTTCATATATATGTGCAAATTATGTGATGTTTCAATACTAAATTTTGTTTATTTTTATTTCATTTTTTTTCATTAATTTAGTGCAATTTGACTAGTGTATTTTGTATTATTTTATGTTATAATAGTAAAAGTATAGAAATACATAAAATTTTTTTGAATAAAAGGAGATGTAATTTATGGAAATAAAATTTAAAAAATTAACTAAAACAGCTAAAACACCAACTCGTGACACAAGAAAATCAGCAGGTTTCGACCTTTATGCTGATATTGCAGAATCTGTAGTAATTTCGCCTAACTCTACGGTTAAAATTTCAACTGGTATCTCAATGACTCCTCCTGAAGGTCACGTTGCTGCAATTTTTGCAAGAAGTAGTATGGCAACTAAACGTGGACTTGCTCCTGCTTGTAAAGTTGAACTTCGTAACGAAGATTTCACTGGGGAATACGTGATTAGTTTACGTAACCACTCAGACGAAACTCAAATCCTTTCTATCGGAGAAAAAATTGCACAAGTTGTATTTATACCTTATGCAGTTGGAGATTTAGTAGAAGAATAAAAATTTACACCTCTTAGCTTTTGTTAAGAGGTGTTTTTTTCAAAAATGCGTTCTAATTTTATAACTCGTGCTAATTAAGTTTTTTACTTAAAGTAGTATTTTTTGACACTCGCCGTTTGGCTTACTAGTTTTATTATTTGTTCTAATTAAATTTATTGATTTAATTAGTGTTTTTTCTTTTAACACTGCCGTTTGGCTTACTAGTTTTTGATTTCTACCAGTTAAATTAATTAATTTAAGTAATGTTTTTACTTTGTACACTCGCCGTTTGGCAGTTCTTGGGTTTCCAAGAACTCAAGAAAAAAACTTTTAGAAAAGTTTTAACAAAACAAAGTAGGGGTTTAGTTTATGTTTCAAAGGCTCGGTATAACGTGGTTTTAAGACTTTACATTTCAGACTACGCTCACGCTTATGCGAATTTATATAAAAAACAACTTTTAGACAAAAAGCACCTAAAACATCGTTTAGCTTTTTTATGTGTAAAAAAATGCCTGCAAAATTTTAAACTCTGCACAGATTAACAACGCACATTGAAGATAAACGGAACATAAGGTGGTTTTTTGTCTGTAAAATACAAATTTAATAAAAAATAGTACTAACGATAGTGGATTTCGAAAGAAAAAGCCTTAAATTTACACCTACACCGAACCAAATTACATAAAATTCATAATACACAATAACTTTTTTTAAAACTTTTCTAAAAAGTTTTTCGCTTGAGTTCTTGGCGACCCAAGAACTGCCAAACAGCGAGTGTCAAAAATAAAAATACTACTTAAATTAATAATTTTAGCTAGCACCAATAAAAAACACACTTTTCACACATAAATACATACTAATTTTAAATCAAATCATGTTTTTACGTCACTTTGTATTGCACAAAGTAACCAAAACCAAAAAACTTTTAGAAAAGTTTTAGCAAAACAAAGTAGGGGTTTAGTTTATGTTTCAAAGGCTCGGTGTAACGTGGTTTTAAGACTTTACATTTCAGACCTCGCTCACGCTTATGCGACATAATTTTAAAGCTTGATTTTTCAGTCAAAAAGCACCTAACACACCGTTGAGCTTTTTTATGCGTAATCGGTCTGTGCAGAGTTTAAAATTTAGGAAAAACTAAAAAACTACTTAAATTCAGGCTGTTTTGTGCTGTTATCCAAGTTAAAACATAGTAAAAGTGAACGATAGTGGTGAACAAAGCACGCCTATTAAGCTCCACTCAAGCCGTATTATTTAACTTAAAACAAATCTAAAATAAGATTTTGCAAAACTTTTCTAAAAAGTTTTTCGCTTGAGTTCTTGGCGACCCAAGAACTGCCAAACGGCGAGTGTCAAAAATAAAAATACTACTTAAATTAATAATTTTAACTGGTGCAAATCAAAAAATAGTAAGCCAAATGTCTAGTGTCAAAAAGCACCTAAAACACCGTTGAGCTTTTTTATGTGTAAAAAATGTATACAAAAAGGGTACTAAGCATAAAACTTAGTACCCTTTTATTTTAAATTAAATTATCTACATTCAGCAACTACATCAGAAGCTTGTTTTGAAATTGCAGTAATTTCTGCCCAATTTTTAGCGTTAATTAAGTCAGCTGTTACCATGAAAGTACCACCACAAGCAACGATATTTTTGTTTGAAAGTGTTTCTTTTAAGTTAGCTAAAGTAATCCCACCAGTTGGCATAAATTTAATCATTGTATATGGTGCACAAAGTGCGTTTATAGTATTTAAACCACCATATTGAGCAGCAGGGAAGAATTTTAAAGTTGTTAAACCTAATTCTAAAGCAGCTTCGATTTCTGTTGGAGTTACACAACCTGGAAGAATAGGAATATTCTTAGATTGGCAATATTTAACAGTTGTAGGATTTAAACCAGGTGATACGATAAATTCAGCTCCAGCAGCTATAGCTTCGTCAACTTGTGCAGTTGTTAAAACTGTACCAGCTCCAACTACCATGTTAGGGCAAGCTTCTTTCATAAGTTTCATAGCTTTTGCAGCTCCAGCAGCACGGAAAGTTACTTCAGCAGCAGGAAGTCCACCTTCAGAAAGTGCTTTTGCTAGTGGTGCAGCATCAGCTTCTGGGTTATCAAGTTTAATTACAGGGATACAGCCAATTTGGCTTAATTTTTCCATTACAGACATATCATTTTCTCCTATTAATATATTAATTATCTAACAACACGAGCAGATGCACCACCCATTAAACGTTCAACTTCTGATTTGCTAGCCATAGAAGTATCGCCAGCAGTAGTCATAGCTAAAGCACCATGTGCAGCACCGTAGTTTACAGCAATTTGAGCATCTTCAGTTTCGATTAAACCGTAGATTAAACCTGATGCGAAGCTATCTCCACCACCAACTCTATCCATGATTTCAAGTCCTTTATATTCTTTTGAGAATACGATTTCGCCATCTGCATAACACATAGCAGCCCAGTCGTTTATTGTTGCAGATTTTACTTCACGTAGAGTAGTTGCAACAACTTTGAAGTTAGGGAATGCTTCAACAGCATTTTTAACCATTACTTTGTAACCATCAAGGTTTAGTTCTGTAAGATTTTCATCATTACCAGGAACTTCAAGACCTAAACATGCAGTAAAGTCTTCTTCGTTACCAATCATAACGTCGATATATTTAGCGATTTCTTTGTTAACTTCTTGAGCTTTAGCAAGTCCACCAATAGCTTCCCACATAGAAGGACGGTAGTTTAAGTCATAAGATACTAAAGTACCATATTTTTTAGCAGCTTTTACAGCAGCTATTGTAAGTTCTGCAGTACCTTCAGAAAGTGCAGCAAAAATACCACCAGTATGTAACCAACGAACACCTAATTCGCCAAAGATATAATCAAAATCAAAGTCAGATGCTTTTAGTTGACTTACAGCAGTGTTACCTCTGTCAGAAACACCAACAGCACCACGAACACCGTAACCACGTTCTGTAAAGTTTAAACCATTACGAACTGATCTACCGATACCATCATATTTAGTCCATTTGATAAAACGAGTATCAACGCCACCTTGA
>JAWXUO010000064.1:0-8968 GCA_044426355.1 Clostridia bacterium
TTCAATATCGAGCGAAGTTTGTCCAAAAAAGGGACTCCAGTTGACAATTCTGTCGCAGAATCTATGTACAATATCGTCAAACGTGAATTTGCAAATAGAGAATTTTCAAGTTTAAGAGAGCTTGAAATTTTATGGTTTGATTATGTTAATTGGTATAATAATGTTAGAATTCACAGCTCTTTAGGGTATTTGACACCCTCGGAGTTTGGTGATAAAAATTTAATTATCGACAAGCTATAATTTGTACTATTTTGGGTTGACATATCCTTTTTTAGTTTACCTAAATTTCAAACTCTGCACAGATTAAAATAACGCATATTGAAGATAAATGGAACGTTAGGTGGTTTTTTTGTCTGTAAAATTCGAATTTAATATGAAATTGCCTAAGCGATAGCGTATTTTGAAAGGAATAGCCTTAAAACTACGCCACCACAGAACCGAAATATCTAAAAACCAAAATACACAATAAATTTTGTTAAAACTTTTCTAAAAGTTTTTCTTTTGAGTTCTTGGCGAGTGGGAACTGCCAAACGGCGAGTGTTAAAGTGAAAACATAACTTTAAGCGATAAATTTAACTGGCAGAAGCTATAAAACAACATTTTTTAACCTAAATACATTCTTATATCAAATTAAATAACGTTTTTATGTCACTTTGTATTGCACAAAGTAACCAAAACCAAAAAACTTTTAGAAAAGTTTTAACAAAACAAAGTAGAGGTTAGGCTTATGTTTAATAATTCGGCTTGAGTGGAGCTTAATAGGCGTGCTTTGTTCACCACTAACGTTTAATTTTGCTAGGTTTTAACTTTGTTAACATCACGAAACAGCCTAAAGTTATGTGTTTTTATTAGTTTTTCCTAAATTTTAAACTCTGTACAAATTTAAACAACACATATTGAAGATAAATGGGATATAAGGTGGTTTTCTATTTATACTGTTCGTTTAACCACTCATTATACATTTGTGGTATTTTAATTGCAAAGTTGTTGTATTCTACATAGCAATGCTCTGCCATGCCTCTCGCTTGTTTTTCAGTTAAAAACATTTTTCGTATAAATTTATTTTTAACACTTTTTCCTAGCCAAAATCTACTAACCGACACAGGTCCATCGTCTGTAGTTACTAAAATATGAGCCATTTCTGTATTTGGAATTAAGCCTTTAAACGCACCTACGTGACCACAAACTATGCACTCGACATTGCTTTTTTTTATTGTATCTTCTAAAAATCCAAAATCAGTCGGACTTACAAAGTCTATCGAAAGTGGTGCGATTAAACTACCAACTCTCTCAACAGGATATTGAGTGTTTGGTTGAAACTTCGGCACTGTTGTGCTTTGAAAATATTCTTTGTCTTTTTTTGCATAACTATTTGCGATATGCTCTTTAGGATACCATGCTTTATAACGTTCGCTGTCACTTGTGTGCCACCAAAACCACCACTTGACCATCTCTTTTGTGACGTTCGGCATTGGCACATTCATCGAAACTAAGTAGCTTCCGTCTGCCATTTTGTCATATCCACATTTATTTTGCAGATTTACATATTTTAAAACATTATTTTTGTCACTAAATTCTGTTTTTGTAATTCCACCCTTTTTAGATAGAATTTTTCTAACAGTCTCGGGTATTTGTGTATTTTCCATTTGAATATACTTGTCTAAATTCATTTTTTCACCCTTTCTTTTTAAAATTCTATTAAACAATAGTTTTTGTATTTCATAAGCATAATTAGCTAAAATTTTTCGAAGTAACCTTTGCCCCAGTTATAAGGAAATTTAGTATTCTTGTTTTTAAATAGTTTTTCTGTTATAGGAATACAAATTACTCCCAAAGCAATGCAAATCAAAAATGATAAAAGTAATTCTTTGAATGTTGGCATTTTGTGTGCAAACGAGATTATATATGCAATTGCAATTGGTAAAAATCCAAAAAGTGTAGTTGCTAAACCAGGATTGTATATAGTCTTTTTGCCTTTGCTTTTAAAATGTTTTTTAGTAAATAATCCGTTCAATGTATGCACAAGAACTTCTGCAATGCTAAACCAAAAAGCTGAAAGAGCTACGATATAAGGCATGCCGATTGCAAGCATTACAACACAATAAATTATAGGGATAAAGTTAGTAATCATATCTGTAACTTGGCTCATTGGGTATCTGTCTAAAAATTCATCATCTGATTTCATTGTTAGGTTGTAGGCGTAATAAAAACCACCTGGAAACCTCCATTCTTCAAGAACGTGCAGGACTAAAGTTATCGCTACACAAACTGCCAAAGTGGTATAAGTATTCCCAAACTTTAAAATTAAATACTACAAGCGTTGCCAAACTCCCACCGATAGCACTGATTATATACAACCAACACGACAGCCATATTTTCATTATTTTATCTTTAAATGTAAAATTCTGCATCTTACCATCCAAGTTCATTTATGTAAGTAATAACACTTCAATCATACCACAAACCAAATGAAGTTGCAAACACTACATTTAGGGAATACTTCTATTATAGATAGTACAATAAATAGCTTGACTGTGATATAACGAAGAAAAACAATTTCTAGATACAGCTTTTAACTATATCCAAATTCACTAATAATTCATAATTTTTAGTTACTACATCAGTTGATAAATATAATTTTTAGGTATATAATATTAAAATAGCGAGAATTTAGTCTTTTTCTTAAGAATTATCTATATTTTGATAATAACACTTCTCGTTCATCAAATTTATAGCGAGTTAACTTATACCTGTTCTATTTTATGACAGATATAAAAGTATCAAGGTGCTTTTTGATACATAAATGTATCAAGTTATTGCTAAATTGGCAACTTTTTTTGCACTAATGTGCGAGAGATTTTAATGATTTTACAAACTAAAACTATTAAAAGTAAAGTTGCTATATCATAACTAAAAAGGAAAATAATATGACATTACAACAACTTAAATATATAATAGCAATGGCAGATACAGGCTCACTTAGCAAAGCTTCTGAACTTGTTTATGTATCACAACCAAGCCTATCTTCGAGCCTAAAAGAGCTTGAAACAGAGATAGGAGTAGAACTTTTTGTGCGTTCTAGTAGGGGGCTTAAACTTACAAGTGATGGGCAGATTTTTTTATCTTATGCCAGACAAGTTATAGAACAATTTAGTTTAATTGAAGAAAATTATATTGAAAAGAAAGTTAAAAAACAACATTTTGGTGTATCTACACAGCACTATTCATTTGCAGTAAAAGCATTTATTAATATGGTTAATACTTTTGGAATGGAAGAATATGAATTTGCAATTAGAGAAACAAAAACTTTCGAAGTAATACAAGATGTTGTTAAATTTCATAGCGAAATAGGGATTTTGTATCTAAATAATTTTAATAAAACGATACTTACAAAAATATTTGATGATAATTCTCTCGAATGGAACAAACTTTTTAGTTGCAATATATATGTATATTTATGGAATAACCACCCTCTTTCAAACAAAGAAAAAATTTCAATAAAAGAACTTGATGAATTTCCTTGCCTAGTTTTTGAACAAGGCAATCAAAATTCTTTTTATTTTTCAGAAGAAGTTTTAAGTACATATAAATTCAATAGACTAATTCGTGCGACAGATAGAGCAACTATGCTAAATCTTATGAAAGGTTTGAATGGATATACATTATGCTCTGGAGTTATTTCGAATGAGCTTAATGGTAATGAATATAAAGCAGTACCATTAGAAACTTGCGAAACGATGGATATAGGATATATTAAAAAAAACAATAGTAAGCTTAGCGAGTTAGCTCAACATTATATTGAAGAAATTTTAAAAATTTAGATATAGCCAAAATCTATATCTAGATTTCGATTTTATGTATTTTTCAAAAATCATTTTTTATAGTATCATATGTTTATATAGCAACTTGACTTTTAATAGTCTTACTATTAAATTTGCAAATTCATTTACAAATTACACACTTTAGTGTGGAAAAGTTGTCTATTTAGCAATAACTTGTCGTAATTTGCGATAGATATAAGTTGAATTGCTATAGTAAAAAACAAATCATACAATTTAAAGGAGATTTTAATATGAGCTTACGTTTTGAAACATTACAATTACACGCAGGACAAGAAATACCGGACCCTACAACAGGAGCAAGAGCTGTTCCTATTTATCAATCAGCAGCCTATGTTTTTCCAAATGCAGAAAGTGCTGAAGCACGTTTTGCATTAAAAGAAGCAGGGAATATTTATGGTAGACTCACAAACCCTACTCAAAGTGCTTTTGAGCAACGCATATCGAAACTAGAAGGTGGTTCTGGAGCAATAGCTCTTGCATCAGGTTCTTCTGCTATTGCATATTCTATACAAAATATTGCAAGAGCTGGTGACCACATAGTTGCTTCAAGTGATATTTATGGTGGAACATATAACCTTTTTGCAAATACATTTAAAGATTATGGAATAGAAGCAACTTTTGTTGATGTTTCGAATTTAGACGAACTTAATAATGCAATAAAAGAAAATACAAAAGCTGTTTTTGTAGAAACTTTAACAAATCCTCATTCAAAAATTATAGATATAGAAAGTATTGCAAATATTGCACATAAAAATGATATTCCACTTATTGTAGACAATACTTTCGCAACACCTTTTTTAATACGTCCGATAGAATATGGTGCTGATATTATTGTGCATTCTGCTACAAAATATATCGGTGGACATGGAACATCATTAGGTGGAGTTGTTATTGAATCTGGCAAATTCAATTGGGAAAAAACAAATAAATTTCCTACTCTTGTAGAACCTACCGAAAGTTATCATGGTGTAAGTTTTTCAAAAGCTTGTGGCGATACAGCTTTCGTTACACGTATTCGTGCTGTTTTATTACGTGATTTAGGTGCAACCTTATCTCCGTTTCATGCATTTTTATTCTTACAAGGATTAGAAACATTATCACTTCGTATAGAACGTCATATTTATAATGCTTTAAAAGTAGCAGATTTTTTATCAAAACACGGAAATGTTGTAAAAGTAAATCACCCAGCATTTACAGATGATAAAATTCAACAAGAATTATATGAAAAATATTATAAAAATGGAGCAGGAGCAATTTTTACATTTGAAATTAATGGAGATGAAAATACGGCAAAAGCTTTTATTGATAAACTAGAATTATTCTCGTTAGTAGCAAATGTTGCTGATGTTAAATCACTTGTAATTCACCCAGCTTCAACAACACATTCGCAATTATCAAAAGAAAAACTTGAACAACAAGAAATTTATGGAAATACAATTAGATTATCTATTGGAACAGAGCATATAGACGATATAATTGAAGATTTAGCACAAGCTTTAAAATAAATTCATCTTATAAAGTGGCGATTTCAAAAGATTAGAATTTTTGTGGTGCTGTAGTAACAGAAACTTATGTAACATTCGTATTTTATATAATTGTAGAATACAACAACTTTGCAATTAAAATACCACAAATGTATAATGAGTGGTTAAACGAATAGTAGAAATAGAAACAACACTGAGAGGTGTTGTTTTCTTTTACAAAAAACACTTAATTTTTATTAATAAGTACGCATTTATCTAACTAAAATCAATAAAAATACTTTTAATAGGCGTGCTTCGTTCACCACTATCGTTTAATTTTGCTAGGTTTTAACTTTGTTAACATCACGAAACAGCCTAAAGTTATGTGTTTTTATTAGTTTTTCCTAAATTTTAAACTATTCACAGTCTAAAACAACGTATATTGAAGATAAACGGAACGCTAGGTGGTTTTTTCGTCTGTAAAATGTAGATTTAATATAACAAAACATTAGCGTTAGCGTATTTTGAAAGAAAAAGCCTTAAAATCACTCCACCACCGAACCACAATATATAAAAACAAAAATACACAATAGATTTTGTAAAACTTTTCTAAAAAGTTTTTCGCTTGAGTTCTTGGAGAGTGGGGAACTGCCAAACGGCGAGTGTCAAAGAAAAAATACTACTTTAATTAATAAATTTAACTGGTACAAGCTATAAAACAACATTTTTCAACCTAGATACATACTATTTTAAATGAAATAACTTTTTTTATGTCACTTTGTATTGCACAAAGTAACCAAAACCAAAAAACTTTTAGAAAAGTTTAAACAAAACAAAGTAAAGGTTTATATAATGTTTTGACGGTTCGGTGTAAAGTGGTTTTAAGACTTTGTATTTTAGACTACGCTCACGCTTATACAAGCTAATTTCAAGTGCAACTTTCAGTCAAAAAGCACTTAACGCACTGTTGAGCTTTTTTATGCGTAAATGCCTGCAAAGTGTCATTGGCTTATCACTCAATTTATGATATTATAAAATAAAGAAAAAAATAGTGTAACAAAATCAGTTTTAATGCAACTAATATTTCGAAAGGAGTTTTTATGAAAGATTTATACGAAAAGTACAAGCTTGATGTATACAAATATTTATATAGTCTAACTCGTGATAAACTTCTTGCAGAAGATTTGACTTCGGAAACTTTTATAGCTGTTTTGAAGTCGTTACATACTTTTAAAGGAAATTCTAGTGTGAAAACGTGGATTTTTGGTATCGCTCGCAATAAATGGCTAGAAAATACACGAAAAAGAAGTGAATTTTTACTCGAAGAAGATTTCGAAATATCATCAAATGATAAAGATTATAGCGAAATTGTTGCACGAATTTGGGAGCTTTGTAATGAAGAAAAGCACAAAGAAATATTTGAACTAAGGTGCGAGGGTTATTCGTTTTCGGAAATTTCGGATAAGAAAAATATTTCTGAAAATTCAGCGAGAGTGCTATATTTTAGGACTAAAAATAAAATTCGAGATAGACTTTTAAAGGAGGGATATGACTATGAATAAAATATCGTGCGATGTGTGTATGGATTTAATGCCACTCGTTTTAGATGATATTGCAAGCGAAGATAGTGAAAATTTAGTGCATGAGCATATAAAAACTTGCGAAAATTGCAAAAAACTTTATACAAAGACAGAAATTCCAACAATGGAAGACGCTAAAGTCATAAATAATATAAAAAAACAAGTGCGTAATCTACTAGCATTAATTGTGGTACTTACAACTATGTTTTCGGCGAGTATTACAGGAACGTCGCTTGTTTTTTATAATGTAGTTTTAATGCCGATTGTTGGTGGACTTAGCTACGCAGTTTTAAAAAAGAAAACGTATCTAGCACTGTTATTTATATTTATCACAGTGTGCTTAACAAATACTGCTTGGCTATTTTTTGAAAGTCAAGAGTTTATATTTTCGTTTATGGGAAGTATTTCGTATGCAGGACTTTATGTTTTTGTAGCACTAATTGGGGTGATTGTAGCTGTGCTACTAGAATTCGGTTTTAAAAAGGAGAAATAATATGAAAAAATATTTAAAAATTGGTGCGATTTTGCTTGCATTTGCGATTATTGCATTTGTATTATCGTTTGGAAATTCACTTACTGGAAATCCTGTGTCAAAAAACTTGGCAAATAAAAATGCGAAAGTTTATATAAAAGAAAATTATGCTGACTATGATTTAATCATTGATGACGCTTTTTATGATTTTAAAATGGTGAATTCTTACGTTATAAGTGTTAAAAGTGAAACGATAGAAGATTTGTATTTTTCTGTGTACTACGATATGTTAGGAAATTTAATCCGTGATAATTATGAAAACTTAATTATAGGTGGGCAAAACACAATGTACAGGCTAAATATGGAGTATATGAGCGAATGTAAAAATATATTTGCTACACTTGAAAATAGCGATATGTTTAAAGATTGCGAGAGTTTTTTTGCGTCAGGTTGGCTTTGGGAAACCGAGCAAATAGACAATTTAAGCAATACTTTCAAGATGGAGTTTACAGGTGGTATCGAAACGAACACACTACAGCTAGATAAAAACTACGATATGAGCGAACTTGGTGAAGTGGCTGGTGTTTTAGATGTATCGGTGAGGTTTTTAGATAAAGATACAAGTTTTGAACGTGGAGCAGAGGCTTTAAGAGAAATAAAACAAGTTTTTGAAGAACAAAATTTAAAATTTAAGTATATAACTTTCGGAGTTTTCAATGAAGAAGGAAATTTTGCGTGGGATGCACCATATTTTTCTTATGATGATATTGAAAGTGAAGATTTAGTGGAAATTCTTTATGAATATTCAAAAAAGAGTATAGAGAGATAAACAAAAAAGCAAGCTAACCGAAAGGAAAGTTTGCTTTTGCTTATTTAGTTGTGTTTTTCGCTAAACCATGCTTTAATTAAATATTTATAGCTTATGTTACAGTTGATTTTTGAGCATTTTTGTAGTATAGTATATGTAAATTAAATTCGATAGGAGAATAGTATGACTACAAGTCAATCTTTACCTTTAACATTATTTAGAGTGTATACGTTGTTTATAGCTGGGATGTTTGCAACTTTTTTATGGGTGCCATATTTAATAATAAGATATATCCATTTAAAAAATTATCTAAGTTTAGACCCGTTCAAAAAGAAATGTAAATATATATCTAAAGCGAAAATCTGGGGAATATTAATAGTAGCGTCACCTCTAACTGCATCTTTAACAGTATTTTTGTGCGATTATTTTGGCGATGGATATTTTTTAAGCTTTTTTATGTTCTTAGGTGTTTTAGTGGCATGTCCCTGTTTAGCTTGCTGTTTTCACCCAAAAGTTAAAAAATTAGAAGAACAACTAAACCAAACTTTACCTTTTAAGTAGATATAACTAGAATTAAATTTTATAAAATATGTTTTAGATACTTTCGAATAAAATATATGTTATTTTAATTATTGTTATGTTATAATAGATATGTTACAAAAGAATAGAAAAAGAGAGTTGTTCTATGTTATAATAAGTTTACTACGACAAACATAACAAAAGGAGCAACCCTCTATGAAAACTATTATAACAGAAGAAATGCGTTACCGTCAAGCACTTTGTGAATATGCAATAAAAAATGG
>JAWXUO010000013.1:0-39034 GCA_044426355.1 Clostridia bacterium
GAAATTTCTACTTTAATGTGCTACGAAGCAACAAGAGATTTACCTCTTAAAGAAGTTGAAATTGAAACTCCTATTGGCCTTGCAAAAGTAAATGTTATTTCTGGTAAAAAAGTAGCTATCGTTCCTATTTTACGTGCAGGTCTTGGTATGGTAGACGGCATGATAAACCTAATTCCTGCTGCAAAAATCGGTCATATTGGTGTTTTTCGTGACCCTAAAACACTAGAAGCTGTTGAATATTTTACAAAGCTACCTGTAGATATTGCAAGCCGTGATGTTATAGTTGTAGACCCTATGCTTGCGACTGGTGTTTCTGTTTCTCAAGCTATAAATGTTCTAACAAAAGCTGGTGTAAAAAACATTAAACTTATGTGTATTGTTGCCTCTCCAGAAGGTATCGAATGTATTCAAAAAGCTTTCCCTGATATAGAAATTTTCTGCTGTGCAGTTGATAAAGGCCTAAACGATAAAGGCTATATTGTTCCAGGTCTTGGAGATGCTGGCGACAGACTTTTTGGTACTAAATAAATTAAATATTTGTAAAGGTTTAAACTTAAACAATAAAAATAAGACTGTCAAAAACACTTTCGACAGTCTTTAAATTTAACGCTGACTATGTCAGTGTTATTTTTTTCTACAATTTATAAAAACTTTCCGTTTTGAAATAATATAAGTATATTTCAGAAACTTTTTTTTCAAAAATTTCTTCTATCGCCCTTGCATAAATCGCAAGTTGCCTTTTATGCTCTAAAGACACTTCATCTATATTCTTTTCATTTACCGAATCTGTTTTATAGTCAACTAAAACAATTTCGTCATTTTGCACAAACATACAATCAACGACACCTTGAAGCAACACTTCATCACAGCTATCAGTTTCTAAAATTTCACAAGCTTTTACAAGCATAGAAAATTTAAACTCACGTATTATTTCGCCATTTTTCATAAGGCTTTTACCTATATTTGAGTTCATAAAAGCGTATATTTTCTGTGGATTTATTGCTTCTAGCTGTATTTTTGTTATGAATTTTTCTTCACACAATCTATTTATTTCAGCCTTAATTGCTTCTTCACTCGTACAATTTTCAAATTTAATAAATTGCATTACAATATGATGAGCAATACCTCTTTCTGTTGCCGAAATCTTCTTTTCCGATATGAATTTTGGTTTTTTCATAACTTTTTCATGTTTAATTTCTGAATTTTCTCCATCATCAACGCTAGTAGCAGTTATTTTTGATGGAATTATCGATGAATTTAGGTAATCATATTTCAAATCTGTTATTTCAAAATCTCGAGTTTCTTTTTTAGTTTCTTTTTTAATTTCCACATTAGAATAATCCGTGATATATTTACACTCAAAATAATTTTTCAAAGAATTATTTATTATTTTATCGTCATTTGAAATTTGAAATTTTTCATAATAAATTTGCGAAGAAGGAAGCTTTGCAATATTCGCTCCAAACCAGTATTGTGTTGAATTACAATCGAGAAAATCCTCTGTTTCAAGCCATTTCTTAAAGGTTTTTTCTGCATTTTTCATAGTGCACATAACAAACATTTTTTCCTTTGCACGTGTCATTGCAACATACAAAATACGCATTTCTTCTGCTACTAATTCTTCTAAAACTTTAATTTTTATAGCCTTTTGAACTAGCGATGGATATGAAAAAATATTATCATCATCGACATATTTTATGCCTACACCTAACTTATTGTGCAAAATGACGGATTTTTTTAAATCAAGCATGTTAAATTCCTTTGCAGTATCTGCTAAAAACACCACAGGAAATTCCAAACCTTTCGATTTATGCATAGTAATTATTCGAACTCTGTGTCCACTTTTTGCTCCACTCGGTAAAATCGCACGCTCATTATTCATTTTATTGATGTAATTTACAAAATCGAACACAGAAAAATCGTTGTCTATCGAATTTACAAAATCCAAAAAACGCAAAATATTATTTCTTCTCATCTCACCATTGTTCATCAACGCATACTTCGCAAGTAAGTCAAATTCATGAATTACATACCAAAGTGTTCTAAAAACACTGTTATTTTGCGAATATTTCTTTATTTCTTGAAACTTTTCTATAAATTCAACACAATGAGAATTTTCCGTTTTTTTAATTCCTTCATAAATTGTAACATTAGGGTTATTTAATCTTATTTCTGCTATTTCATCATCAGTAAACGCAAAAATATGGCTTCTTAACACTCCAACCATCTCAATATCAAGCAAATAATTATCCAAAACTTTAAAAAGTGATATAAAATTAGCAATTTCTGGTGTTCCAAAAAGTTCAGCTACACCTTCACTAAAATCAATATTTATTCCATTTTTTTCAAGGGCTTTTTTATATACATTCGCATATTTTTTCGCACGCAATAAAATTACGATATCCGAAAAATTCACATCACGCATAGCACTTATTTCACTATCAAAAACTTGATATTTTTCTAAAACAAGACTATTTATTTTATTTGCAATTACATTTGCTTCAATTTCTCTAGTATTTTCTTCTTTTTCGTCTTTAATTTCAGCATTTCTATTAAATTTATCAAAATCAACTAAACAAAATTCAGTTTTAGCTTCTTGATTTTCTGGATAATTTGCCCCAAGCTTTAAAACTTGGTCACCTTCATACAAAATTTCACCAGTTTCTTTTGTCATAATATTTTCAAATATGAAATTTGTAGCTTCTAATATTTCATTTCTCGAACGAAAATTTTTACTTAAAGCAACCTTTCTAGGTTCATTGTTTTTAACATATTTTGCTAGTTTAAACTCATTTGATTTTCTTAAAAAAATCATCGGGTCTGCTAATCTAAACTTATAAATACTTTGCTTTACATCACCTACCATAAAAATATTTTTTTCATCTTTTGATAGCAACTTAAATAATTTATCTTGAATTTCATTGGTATCTTGGTACTCATCAACCATAATTTCTTCATATTTTTTTGAAATTTCGTGTGCAACAGAAGTTTTTTCACCTGTGTTTAAATCCATTAAAAGCTCAATAACTTTATGCTCAGCATCATTAAAATCAAGCACATTACGTCTTCTTTTATCTTCAGTATAAACTATATCAAATCGAATTAAAATATCCCTAATCGCAAACACACTTTTTGAAATTTTTTCAATCTGTTCATTCGTTTCTTCAAGTTTCACATATAAAATTTCGCTAATTTTAGATAGATAAGTTTTACTTTTATCCCTATATTTTTTAGAACGCTCGACAATATCTGGATTTTCGCTTTTTTTACAAGATTTCCATGTCGGAAACTTAATATTTATAGCAATTTCACGAGCTTTATTCCATTTTTTTTCTTCTAAAGCTTGCATTATCAAAATAACATTTTCAAGGTCAGATTTCATCAAAATCTCATTATTTTTTTGTAAAATTTCGTCAGAATCACATAAATCAATCGCTTTTTCTAAATTTATAACAGCATTTTCAATATTTTTTTGTGCATCTTCTAAAATTATTTCAAACCAATCACTTTTTTCGAAGCCTTCTTCCAAAACATATTCATATTTTTTACACACATCTTCTATAAACCCAATAGGGTCTGCATTACTTTGAATAAAATTATATATTTTAATCATTTCATCTTCAATATTGTTAATCCCTAAAACATCAACCAAACTTTTGAAATTTTCATCAATATTCGATAAAAAATCTAAAATAACTTTATTCATGCACTCTTTTTTTGATATTTCAGTGTCAATTTCACTATCAACCTTAAAATCTGGTGATATATTTAGTTGGCTAAAATTTTCACGAATTAGATTAAAACAGAATGAATGCACTGTTGAAATTTGTGCTTTATGCACAAGCGATAATTGCTTTCTAAGAAAAAAATCACGTGGATTTTTCGATATTTCACTCGCTATTGCACGAATTATTTTTTCTTTCATCTCTTGGGCTGCCATATTTGTAAAAGTCACAATCAAAAATCTGTTTATATCAACTGGTTCGTCCCTATCAAGAACACGCCGAATTATTCTCTCGACGAGTACAGCAGTTTTGCCTGACCCAGCTGCAGCTTCAACTAAAAGTGTGCCATTTCTGTTTTCTATAGCCATCAATTGGTCTTCTGTCCAATTATTCACTTTTTCGCCCCCCTTTCTTCAATTTCACTCCAAAATTCATCGTTTTTGAATTTTTTTAAGTGTTTTTGGCTCTCATAATTCACTGAAAAGCCACAACATGAAGAAAAATCGCAATATGTGCATGAACTTTTTTCATCATAAATATATGGATTTGGTGCATTTTTTCCACTTTTTAAAGATTCTGTAGCTTCATTTAATTTATCTAAAACTAGTCCTTTTAAACCTTCAAACTGCTCAGCATCTGCAACCGAAGTAGTTGTCTTTGAAATAGAATTATCTTTGTTCAATTTGACGGGTAAATATATAAACGGAGTATTTTTCTCCATTTTTTCAAGTATTTGCACATCTTTTATCAAAAGTCCTGAACGTTCACGGTTTTTATTTACTTCAACTTCCTTTTCTTCCTCTGAAAGTGGTATAGTTTTTGAAATTTTCGGCATTTTCGTCGGAATGTACAAAACACCTGATGAGGTTACCGAAGGTATATACGACTCACTTTGCTCAATTGCTAGTAAATAAATCAACATTTGCATATTAATTCCATGGTAAAACTGCGATAAATCTAGTTTTTTCACTCCACTTTTATAGTCAATTATGCGTAAAAACGTTTTTTCTCCATTATTATACACATCAACCCTATCAACTTTACCAACAACGCTAAAGTCCCCGATTTGTAGTGGCTTAACCTTTGAATTTTCGTTTATTTCTAGTTCATATTCATATGGTTTAAATTCTGAGTCTCTAATTTCATCTATAATATTCAATACAATTTTATGTGTATTTTCTTTCAAATTTTCGTATAAATATTCAAATTTCGGATTATTCGAAAAGTTTTCAGAAAAAATTTCATTAGTATATTTTTCTATAAGCAAAGCCACGGCGTTATTTGTATTTATCGTTTCGTATTCATCTTTTTGAAGTATATTTTCTAGAATATAATGGATAAAATTCCCATTATGTAACTGATTGAATTCAATTGTTTGGCGTGGTTTTACTTTTAAACCATACTGCATAAAATATCTAAATCTACAACCTAAATAAACATCTAAAGCTGTAGGCGAAATTCTTTTAGAATAAATTCTCTCGACTAACTCTTTATCAATTACATCTTTTCTTGCAATCTTTAAAATATTTTCGTCAATTTGACTAATTTTTTCATTTTCTTTATTTATAGCCAGTTGCTCCAACGCAGTTTTCGTCGATTTGTACATAAAATTAAACTGCTCTGTTAAGTCAGTTGACACATGAACTTCATCTACAATCTCAACTATTCTTTTAAATACACTCGATGGCGTGTTTTTGCTATCAGAAACCTCACTATAGGATATAAACAACATATCTTCTGGCAAACTCAACACTCTTGACACAAGTTCAAATTCACGAATAACTAAATCATTTCCATACGGTGCCATTTCAATTTCTAAATTTTCTAGAATATCTCTTTCATTATCACTTAATATAGGATTTTCTTTAATTTTAGCAGGTAAATTATCAGAATCAGCTCCTAAAATAAATAAAATTTTACATTTTTCACCAACTATTCTCTCAAAATCCCCACAACTCACATTATCAAGCGAACTCGGTATTTCTGATATTTCATAGGATTCAAGCAACATTTTATAAAGCTTCACAAATTCTTCAAGCATCATTTCTTGATTTCCACTAATTTCATAAAATTGGTCAAAACTATCTACAATTATGTCCCAAAGTTGCTCATATTGTTGCTTTATTTCTAATTTTTCGGTTTCATATGCATTTATCTTCATATCTAATCGTATATTTTGACAAAATTCATACATTGCACTAACATAATCTTCACCAGTTTTGCTTTTTTTAAGACTGTTCTCTAAGTTAAAAACTTCATTCAGATGTTTATTTTTATATTCATTATAAAAATCCAGTGTTTTTTGTTCATTTTCATCAACTTTTCGTAGTTTATACGAAGGATTTGCAGTAAAAACTAGTGACTTTGTAATATATTTTATATCCCAACGTAAAATATAATCCTCAAATTTATAAATATTTTCATCGCCTAAATTCAAAATAGGCGACTTTAAAAAATCGATTACATATTCACTTTTATATTTATTCAAAATTATATTTAACGCACTAATCAACACTCTAATTGGTGTTTTTTTCATAATATTATCTTTTTTCGCAACATATAGTGGTATATTAAATCTTTCAAATGCAACTCTTAATTGTTGGTCATATTGCTCAAAATTTCTAGCAGTAACTAAAATATCACGAAAACGAATATCTTTATTTTTGCTTATAATCTCAATAATTTTTCCTGCTGTGTGTAGACACTCATTCTGCACTGTTGTAGAAATATGCATTGAAATATCGCTATTTTCAATCAAAATTTTATCTATTTCAAATATATTTTGAGCAATTTCATCAAATTTTCGTTTATCTTTATTAAAAAACTCCTTTTTTACATTAAAACTATAAATTTCACACATTCGTTGCAAATATTCCATTGTTTCACGTGCCGTAGACGACAAATCATATAATTTATCAGTTTCGTTTTCTATATCTAAAGTTATCGTAACATTAATATTTTTTTTCAAAAATTCTGCAATTAAATCGTATTGTTGGCGTGTAAACCCATCAAACTTGTCAAAATATACATTAAATTCATCATAAATAGTACTTTTATGGAAATTTTCACATAAAAAATCCAATTCTTTGCGTGGGTCTTGAATTTCAAGTTCCGTAATTTTATTGTACGCACTATAAATATAAAATAAATCTTGAATTTTCAGCTTTAAAACACCATCTAAATCGTCTAAACTGCTTAATAAGTCATTTTCCGAGATTTTATACATCTTAAATTCATCTATTGTTTGTAAAAGTTTCGTTATTATCTCAATTTTATTACTATTATAAACTTTTAATGAAGGAAAAACAGAATTTATAGCATTGTACATTGCAAGTATTCTGCCTGAATCATTGATATAATTATTCGCAAATCCCCCTATTTCTGCAAAAATACGGTCTGATATTCTGCTAAAAGTTAGAACTTCTGTACTTTTTGATATTTTATTAGAATATTTTTGGCACAGAAAACGTTCATAATTATGTGAAAATGTTTCTGGTACAATTATTATATTTTTGGAGTTTTCTAAATTATAGTCAGATAAATTTGTAATTTTCAGCATAATTCTCTCCTTAATCCACTTTTTTTGTGTATAAATACGAAGTTATAATAGATGTACATGGCAAAGTTAGCAAAATTCCAAAACTACCTATAATCGACTGCACAACCTCAATTATAATTGATTCAGTGTTAACTAGATATGCCGTAGAACCAGTGTTAGCAATCATCAAAAGCACCAAAGACAGCGAACTTCCGATATATGCTAAAATTAAAGTATTCGTCATTGTGCCTAAAATATCTTGCCCAATATTGACACCAGACTTATACAGCTTTTTAAAAGTTATCTCGGGATTTTGCTCTTTTATCTCGCTTAAAGCCGATACAATAGATGTCGCAACGTCCATTATTGCACCTACAGCACCAATTATTATGCTCGCAAAGATAATAGCCTTTAAATCAATCGGATTTTCAGGATTTAACATTTGCAAGAAAACTGATTGTTCGTCAATCATTCCAGATAATCTTAAAACTCCACTTAGCACTACAACTAAAATTCCTGAAGTAAAAATTCCACTTAAACAACCAATTATAGCTGATAAACTTTTGTAATTTATTCCGTTAATTATACAGATTGTCATCACTATTATGAATGAACATGTTAAAATAGACCACAAATAAATATTAAATCCGTTCAATATTGATGGGATAAATACAATAAATATTGATAAAAATGTAAATGTTAATGAAATTATAGTTAATATACCTTTTTTTCTACCAAACCATATAAGTCCAGCAAAAAATATCAAAATTAGCGTTGTAATCGTGTCAATTCTTACGTAATCTAGCATATCGTACATCTGAATTTCAGTCATTGACGAATTAAACGATTGACTTACCAAAATTTTATCACCTTCGCTAACTTCTTCGGGTTGAATAGCAAAAAACGGACTAATTTCTTGTTTAACACTAATAGTTTCGCCTTTTATATCCCCATTTAACACCAAAGCAGTGAATTTTACAGTTTTTCCAACAAGCACACTGTAGCCTAGGTCATAAGTTTCTTCATTAATTTCGTCAATTTTAACAACACGAGCATTATAAACATCATATCCATCTAGCGAAGTATCTTCTATTTCGTTATGCGTTACATATTTATTAGCTAAAAACAAGTACATACATGACAATATAATTACAAAAACAGTAATATTTAAGTCTTTTTTCATTAAAACGCCTTTCTTTTCATAAAATATACATTGTGCATAGTAACCAATTTTAATTTGTTGGTAGTTTACTTTGTATTATTTCTTTAATTTTTTCATCTATGCCTTGAATTTCTTCTTTTGATAAATTTTTTGTTTCAATTGGCTCATGAATCGTGATATTTATATTAGCTGGAGTGATTTTTAGCCTTTTATTAACCTCAAGAAGCTTATATGTACCATCAATTGTTATTGGCACAATCGGAACTCCTGCCTTAATAGCAATAATTGAGCCACCTGACTTAAATTCACCCATTTTATCACATTTACTGCGTGTCCCCTCAGGAAAAACCGTGAGTGACGCACCACTTTTCACTAATTTAATAGCATCTATAACGGATTTCATAGCTTTTTTAGAATCTTTTCTTTCAACACAAATACATTCAAGGTGTTTTAACCAATTTTTCACAATCGGCATTTTTTCCATTTCTGCTTTCGCAAGAAAACCATGTGGCTCTGCACCAATTTTTGCAACCATCACTGTAATATCGAAGCTTCCTTGATGATTTGATATAAAAACTGCATTAGTTTTTGGCAAATTTTCCTCGCCAAACACCTGAACATTAGCACCAGCTAAATCCAGCAATTTGTTAGTCCATTTTCTCGAATGGTACTTAACTATTTTTTTATGTTCATCTGAACGAATTTCCATTTTTTCAGCTTTGGCAACTTTCGGTATTAGATAAATTAAGTATCCCCAAAAATACGCCCACCAAATTATTGTTCTCAAAATAAATTCTCCTTTTATAATAACATTCATTTTAAGTATATCAAATTTTACAATTACTTGCAACTAAAAATTTATTTTATAATGAAAATTGCATAAAATTTACATTTTACAGTGAAATTTTTAGTATATTTTACCAGTGTAATTTTTTCAAAATATATGGTATACTAAATATAAGAAGAAATTCATACTTCCACTTTTCCACAAAGTGAATATATTAAAAATGAGGTAATTTATGATTTTAGAAAATATATACGATTTAATAGGTAACACACCTGTAGTAAAACTCAAAAATGACGAAAATTCTGCAGAAATTTATGTTAAACTCGAATTTTTCAACGCTGGTAGCTCTGTAAAAGACAGAGTTGCTCGCCAAATGATATTTGATTTGATAAAAAAAGGAAAAATTAACGAAAATACAATGTTAGTTGAGCCAACTTCTGGAAATACTGGTATAGGAATTGCTATGCTTTGTTCTGCACTTTCTATAAATTTCACTGCAATAATGCCTGAAACAATGAGCGTTGAGCGTCAAAAACTGCATTTAGCGTATGGTGCTAAGCTAATTTTAACCGAAGGTGCACTCGGTATGAAAGGAGCGATTGACAAAGCGAACGAACTTGTAAAAAACGACGGTGCGATTTGCCTTAGCCAATTTGAAAACGAACAAAACGTCATCGCTCACAAAGAAACTACTGCACAAGAAATTATTAAAGATTTTGATACTTTAGACGCTTTCGTTTGTGGAATCGGCACAGGTGGCACGATTTCTGGCAGTGGCGAAGTTTTGAAAAAGCATTTTAACGGTATTTCTATCATCGGCGTTGAACCCGAGGCTTCTCCGTTTTTAACAAAAGGCGAAAAAGGCCCACATTTAATTCAAGGTATAGGTGCTGGTTTTTGCCCTAAAATTTTAAATTTAGATGTTGTAGACGAAATAAAAACCGTATCTAACGAAGATGCCATCGCTTTTGGTAGAAAATCTGGCGTAGAAAACGGAATTCTTTTGGGAATTTCTGGTGGTGCATCTTACAAAGTCGCTACAGATATTGCAAAAAAACTAGGAAAAGGTAAAAAAGTTCTATTTTTAGCACCTGACAACGGCGAAAGGTATCTATCAACAAAACTTTATGAGTAAGGAGTTTCTGTGTTTAATGATTTAAAAGGCATATTAGATGCTTACAAACAAAAAGACCCCTCTGCAACAAATTCTATAACAATTTTGCTGACTTATGCTGGAATTCATGCTATTTTTTTTCATAGAATATCATTTTTTCTGCATAAACATAAGCTGAAATTTTTCGCTCGTGCATTATCCCAATTTTCACGTTTTTTAACCGGAATAGAAATTCACCCTGGTGCTACAATTGGTAAACGTCTATTTATCGACCACGGTATGGGCGTTGTTATCGGCGAAACTGCCGAAATCGGCAATGATGTAACGATTTTTCACCAAGTTACGCTAGGTGGAACTGGAAAATCTACAGGAAAACGTCACCCAACGTTAGAAGATAATGTTTTAATCTCGACAGGTGCGAAAATTTTGGGGAATGTAACAATTGGCGAAAATTCAAAAATTGGAGCAAATGCTGTTGTTTTAGGAGATATTCCAAAAAATTCTACTGCTGTAGAGCTTCCTGCACGAATTGTTATGCTAGACGGCGAAAAAGTTAACTTGAAAATCGAAACAAAAGTTGTGTAATTTTCAAATCTAATCAAAACAGAAATTTTCCTTTGAATTTTAAAAAATTATCAAAAAATAAACCGTAGTAAGCTAAATTACTACGGTTTGTGTTTATTTTATGTGTTTGTTTTTCCTATGTGTCCATTATAATCGGTATAATCACAGGATTTCTCTTCGTTGTTTTGTATAAATAGTCTGCCATGTCATTTTTCATATTATTTTTTATAACATTCCAGTTTTTCACATCTTTGCCCATACTTCTCATGATAGAGTTTTCAGCAGACGTTCTAATCCCTTGCATAATATCTTCAGAACCTTTTAAGAAAATAAACCCTCGGCTTATTATATCCGGTCCTGCCGTGATTATTTGGTTGTCTGTATCAACAGCAAACGCAACTATAATAACGCCATCTTGCGAAAGCAGTTTTCTATCACGTAGCACAACAGTACCAACATCACCAACACCAAGTCCGTCTACTAAAACCTTGCCAGCTGGTACTAATTTTCCAAGCTTTGCAGTGTTTTTAGTAAATTCTACAGGTCTTCCGATTTCTGTTACAAAAATATTTTTAGGACGAACACCAACTTGCTCTGCCAGTTTTGCATGAGTTTTTAAATGTCTAAATTCGCCATGCACAGGTATAAAATACTTAGGTTTAACCAACGCTAACATAAGTTTTAATTCCTCTTGGCATGCGTGACCAGAAACGTGCATATCTGCAAGCTTGTCATAAACAACTTCTGCACCTTTTTTATACAACTCGTTTATAAGATTATATACAGACTTTTCGTTACCAGGAATTGGCGTTGCTGCTATCAAAATTTTGTCACCTACGCCAACTTCTATTTGTTTATGCGTAGAATTTGCCATTCTAACAAGTGCAGACATAGGCTCGCCTTGGCTTCCTGTTGTCATAATTACAATTTGGTCTTTCGAATATTTTTTAACATCTGTTAAAGGAATTAACATACCCTGTGGCATTTTTATATATCCAAGTTTTATAGCAACATCTAAAATGTTTTCCATACTTCTTCCAGAAGCTGCAACTTTTCTTCCAAATTTTTCAGCAGCATCTATAATTTGTTGTAAACGGTAAATATTAGATGCAAAAGTTGCTACTATAATTCTTTTATCACAGTTTTTAAACTGAAAATCAAAAGCTTCGCCTACAGTTTTTTCCGATAAAGTATATCCCGGACGCTCAACATTTGTAGAATCCGACATAAGGACTAACACGCCCTCTTTTCCAAGCTCTCCAAAACGAGTAAGGTCTATAGTATCCCCAGGAACTACAGGCGTCATGTCAACTTTAAAGTCGCCAGTATGCACAATAACTCCTAAAGGCGTTGTTATCGCAAGTGCAACACTGTCTGGTATAGAATGGTTCGTCGGTATAAATTCGATATTAAAACTGCCAACTCGTATTGTTTCCGAGCGTTTTATTCGATATAATTTAACCTTTTTGTTCATTCTATGCTCTTTTAGCTTAGTTTCTATAATTCCTGCTGCAAGTTTTGTACAATACACAGGGACAGAAAGCTCTTTTAAAACATACGGCAACGCTCCTATATGGTCTTCGTGTGCGTGCGTTATAACAATTGCTCGAACCTTTTCTATGTTTCTCTTTAGATACGTAATATCAGGTATTACAAGGTCTACTCCAAGCATAGAGTCATCTGGAAATGCAAGCCCACAGTCTATAACTACTATATTGTCTTCATATTCGATAGCCGTCATATTCTTGCCTATTTCATTTAGTCCTCCTAGAGGGGTTATTTTTAATTTTTCGGACATACGTTGTACAATCACTCACCTTTCTTAGGTTATTCACCTTTATTTTTAATTTATTTCAAACACAATAAAAATCATAATATATTTACATTATAACACATTTAACCAGCTTTGTACAGTAATATTTTTAAATATTATTTGCTTAAATTTTACCCTTAAAAATTCATTTCAAACCCCTAATTCTAGCAAAATCTATTTTAAAACGATAAAGCCATAGCAATTCCAATTAAATTATTAAATGCATGTAGATAAATCGGAGCAAAAATATTATTCGACTTTTCATAAAAAATACATAGATAAACCGATGGCACTAAATATAGTGGTAAAAATAGCATATCATTTATGTCCCCTGTAATTAAAGACACCATAAAATGCATCAAAGCAAAGCATGTCGAACTCACAATAATCGAAGACACAACACCAAAATACATTCTTAAATTTTTATAAATAACTCCTCGAAAAACAAGTTCCTCGACAATCGGTGCAAAAATCGTAATTGAAAAGCACGAATACATAATATTGCTCGAAATCATCATTTCTACTGCCTGCTGATTATTGCTAACCTGCCCACTAGACACAATCATTATCGGCACAGATATTAAAATATTCGTAAGTATTATTCCTGCGTAATATTTTGGTATTTTAAAAAACACCGACAACTCGCAACTATATTTGACATCTTTAAACAGTGCTTTGCATAGTTGAAATATAAAAATCAAAACGAATAAATCTAAATAAAATTGCATTAAATACAACATTTCCACGCTCGGTATTATAAGTATTGCAAAATACATTATTACATTAGAAAATATTAAGTAAGCAATAAAATACATAAACAAAGTTGCTAATGTATCATGGGTTTCCATTATTTTCTTTTCCATTAAGTTCCCCTATTTTAAATAAAATTTTATTACTTTAATTTTACCACATTTACTAAAAAAAATCTACATAAATTTAAAAGTATCTTCATTTTAAAAACCTAGCTACTTTTGAAACATCTTCTTTTCCATAAAAAAAACGCCGACAAAAGTCAGCGTTTCAAATTTTAAATTATTCAGCAGAATCTTCGCTATCAAAATCAGAAGAATCATCACCAATAGCACGAATACTAAGTGATACTTTTTGTTTTTCTGAATCAATTTCGATGATTTTAGCATCAACTTCTTGACCAGCAGATAAAACTTCATCTGGTTTTACGATACGTTTTTCAGAAATTTGAGAAATGTGAATTAAACCATCAACACCATCAATTACTTGTGCAAAAGCACCGAAAGGCATAAGTTTAACGATTTTTACAGTAGCAATATCGCCTACTTCGTAGTTTTTCTCAAATGCTTTCCAAGGGTTAGCGTCTGGGTCTTTATATCCTAGTGATATTTTTCTTTTTTCTGCGTCTAAAGATAAAACATATACTTCAATTTCTTGTCCTACTTTTAAAACGTCAGCTGGATTTTTAATTCTGTTCCAAGAAAGTTCTGAAACGTGAACCATTCCATCTACACCACCAATGTCAACGAACGCACCATAGCTTGTAATAGATTTTACAACACCAGTGTATTTTTCGTTTTGTTTGATAGTTTCCCAAACTTTACTTGCAGCTTCTTTTCTAACTTCATCTTTTACAGCACGAATAGATGCAAGTACTCTGCGACGGTGACGAGATACTTCTAAAACTTTCATTTTAACTTTTTCTCTCATAATGCTAGACATTTCTTCTCCACGAGGTACACCTGTAAGAGATGCTGGTACGAATACACGAACGCCTTCAACGTTTACCATTACGCCACCTTTGTTTTCTTCAATTACAGTACCTTCGATAGGTTCATCTTTTGCAAAAGCGTCTTCGATAACGTCCCATGTTTTTTGTGCGTCAATACGTTTTTTAGAAAGGTTAATTACACCGTCAACATCGTTTACACGAACAACGATACTTTCGATTTTATCTCCCACACTAACGTTTGCAAAAACGTCGTATGTAGGGTCAGCCGAAAGTTCAGATACAGCTATATAACCTGAGTGTTTAACACCAAGGTCTACTTGTATCTCGTTGGCAGCCACATGTATGACAGTACCTGTTACCTTATCTCCTGTATTTAAAGTTTTAAACGATTCGTTTAGCATTTCTTCAAAGCTTTGTTCTTGATTGCTCATCTTGTCTTTGACCTCCTTAATTATAGACGCTGGAGTAGATGCTCCTGCCGTAATACCTATCTTTTCGGCTTTAATACAAATTTTTTCTAAATCGCAGGCACTCTCTATTAAAAAAGAATTTTCACACACAGATTTTGAAATCTCATACAGTCGTTTGGTATTTGAACTTTTTACATCTCCGATGACTATTACAGCATCATTTCTCTCAGCAAGCGACAACACCTCATTTTGGCGTATATTCGTCGCTCTACATATTGTATCAAATATTTTTGCATTTGTATACTCTTTTTTTATAAATTTCTCAATTTTTATAAAATTTTTTCTATCGAGCGTAGTTTGCATGACAATTGTAACAAACTTCCTCTTAATTTCCTCATTATTTTTAGTGAAAACTTCCAATTCGTCACAATTAGAAAATACTTGACACTCTTGTACATACCCCGAAATGCCAATTATTTCTGGGTGTTTTTTTTCTCCAATAACAAAAATTTTGCTACCTTCTGCTTCTGCGTTTGTGACAATTTCATGAATTTTTTTCACAAAAGGGCATGTCGCATCTATTACTTCACACGAATTTTCATGCAATTTTTCATACACTTTTAAGCCCACACCATGTGCCCTAATTAAAACTTTTGAGCCATTTGGTATTTTTTCTAAATTTTCTTCGCTCAAAACACCTGCTTGTCTAAGCTCTAAAACTGCGAATTTATTATGAATTATATCCCCTAAAGTATATAATTTATCCGTTATTTTTGCGTGTTCATGAGCTAAATTTACAGCTCTTAGCACACCAAAACAAAAACCAGCATTTTCTGCAATTTCTATTTGCATTATTTTGCTCCTAATTCAAATATTTTATCTAAAATAAACTGAGAATATTCCTCGTTTGATACTTTTTCGCTCTTTTGTGGTGGTTTTATGCACTCACCAAAGGTAATATTTACTTTACCAAAGAGTTTTGGCGAATTATCTATATACACAGGAAGTATCGGACAACCAGTTTTTATTGCAATAAAAGCCGACCCACCTTTTACTTTTCCATCAAAATTTCTCGAGCGAGTTCCCTCAGGAAAAATAACGAATTTTTTACCCTCATTTATTGCAACTATGCTGTTTTTTATAGCTTTTACATCAATATTTCCACGGTCTACAGGAAAAGTCCCCATCGCAATTAAAATAGCACCTAATAATTTATTCTCATACAATTCTTTTTTACCCATGCAAGAAAAAATATTTTTATGTCCAACTGCCACCATTATAAAAAAAGGGTCGTTTGCACCTGGGTGATTTGAGCAAATTAAGCAACCACCCTCGGGTATATTTTCTTTACCAGTAACCTTAATTTTATAGAAAATTGAATATACTATCCAAAAAACTATTTTCGAGCCTGTCTGAAACCACGGCATATATTTCATAATAAATTCCCCTTTTACTTATTATTTTCAAGCTTTTCTACTATAATATCCATTGCTTTTTCTATGCTTTCATCTAAATTTAGATTTGATGTGTCCAAAATCACAGAATCCTCAGCAGGTTTTAAAGGAGCGATTTCTCGATTTGCATCTTGCGTATCACGAGCTACAATTTCAGCTAAAATTTCCTCATATGGCACAGCCTCTAAAAGTTCTAAATACCTACGTTTAGCACGTTTTTCAGCTGATGCTGTAAGAAAAATTTTCACGTCAGCTTCTGGTAAAATCACAGTAGCTATATCTCGACCGTCCATAATTACGCTGTTGTTTTCTGCAATATTTCGTTGTGTGTCTAGCAAAAATTTACGAACATTCGCATTTTTTGAAACTTCTGAAGCTTTTTTCGATACTTCAGGCGTGCGTATAAATTCTGTAATATTTTCTCCATTTAATATAACTTGCTGTGAAAAATTTACATATTCAACCTTTAAATCTATTTTTTCTAGCGATTTTTCTATAGAAAACCCACTTTTTATAACAAAATAGGCAATCGAACGATATAAAGCACCTGTATCTAAATATAATATATCAAATTTTTTCGCAATCGTTTTTGCAATAGAGCTTTTTCCTGCTCCAGCAGGTCCATCTATAGCTATTTGTATCATTTTTTCCCCCAATTATAACGAATTTGCCATCAAATACGCCGTAGACCATGCAATTTGCAGGTTAAAACCACCAGTATATGCATCTACGTCCAAAACTTCTCCAATAAAATAAAGCCCTTTAATTTTTTTAGACTCCATAGTTTTCGGATTAATTTCCTTAACACAAACCCCTCCACGAGTTATTACAGCTTCATCTACCGAGCATTTTTCTGAAATCGACACCTCAAAATTTTTGATGATTTTGCACAAATTTTGACGTTCTTTTTTAGTAATAACGTTAACTTTTGCAAATTCAGAAATTCCCGAACGATTTATAACCACAGGTATCAGCTTTTTCGGTAAAAGTTCGTCTAATGAATTATTAAAATTTTTATTAATATTTTTTTCAAAATCACGTAAAATACGTTTATCAAGCGTTTTTTCATCTAAAGATGGCTTTAAATCAATACTTATTTTATGTGGATTTTTTGAAATAATATGTGCAGAACTGCTTAAAATCAACGGTCCTGACACGCCAAAATGCGTAAACAACATCTCCCCAAAATCCTTAAAAATAGGCTTATTTCCATCAAAAAGCGTAACTTCTACATTTTTTAACGACAACCCTTGCAAACTTGCAATATCCTGCGTATCAGACTTTAGTGCTACAAGAGATGCCTCAGGTTCGATTATAGTGTGCGAAAATTTCTTCGCAAATCTATATCCGTCCCCACTAGAGCCTGTTTTTGGGTACGAAAGTCCTCCAGTTGCCACCACAACTGCATCAAAATGATATTTTTTACTTTGCGTAACTATTCCAGCAATTTGCTCATTATCATCAGAAAAAACATCACAAACCGTGTTGAAAATAAATTTAACGCCTTCTTTTTCGCAAAAAGCAAGCATTTTATCTACAACGTCCATAGCTTTTTCCGATTTTGGAAAAACTCTATTACCTCGCTCCGTTTTAAGGCTAATCCCCACTTCGTTTTCAAAAAAATCCATTGTATCATGTGGTGTAAAGCAATCTATCGCACTATACAAAAACCTATGATTTCGTGGCACATTTTTTAAAAAATCATCTTTTTCGCAATTATTTAAAATATTGCATCGACCTTTTCCAGTAATTAATATCTTTCTTGCAACTTTTTCTCTTTTTTCAAAAACTGTAACTTCAAAACCTCGCCTTGCTAAATTTCCTGCTACCATAAGTCCAGAAGCTCCTGCTCCTATTACCCCAATTCTCATAAATCACCTATTTTTGTGTTATACACATCATATTCTTCCCAAATATTTTCAAGTTTAGTAAGATTTTCTACAATATCCTCAGATTTTTTATGTGAAATTGCAGAAATCAACGCATTTATCAAACTCAAAGGAGCAACTAATGAATCGGCAAAGCTCACCATATCACTTTTTGCAATTAAAGTATAATCTGCATTTTTGCTCAGTGGCGAATTTTCACTATCTGTAAGGGCGATTGTTTTTACCCCATTTTTTCTAGCATATTCAATAGTTTTTATAGTTCCCATAGAATATCTTGGAAAACTTATTGCTAAAACCACATCTCCTTTTGATATTTGCACAATTTGCTCAAATATTTCCGACGAACTCGCCGAATTTATAAGCTTTACGTTATCAAAAATCAAATTAAAGTAAAACCCTAAAAAACTTGCAAGTGCACTCGACGAACGCACTCCTAAAATATAAATTCTCTTCGCATTTATTATTTCGTCTACAACTTTTTCAAAGTTTTCGTGGTCAATTTCGTTCAAAGTTGCTCGTATTTGCTCAATATCAGAATTCAAAACGGTTTCAAGGATATTTTCGCTAGATACTTGCTCGTTAGATACCTCAACACGCTGTACAGAAGTTAGCTTCGTGCGAATTACATTAAGTAAATCTTTTTGAAAATGTGGATACCCCTCATATCCTAGCTCAAAAGCGAAGCGAACAACTGTAGATTCGCTAACATTTGCAGAAATTGCAAGCTTATTTGCAGTCATATAAGGTGCTTTATCATAATTATTTAGCACAAAATCAGCAATCGCTCGTTGTCTTTTAGAAAATTCCCCTCGTTTTTCTTTGATTTTTTCTAAAACATCGCTCATATCTACCTCCATTTTTATTAGTTTATTGTATTAAATCGCATTTTTTAAACTAATTGTATACTTTTATAGTCGTTTTAAATATTCAACTTCGCTTCTAGATAAATTTCTCCACTTGCCACGGCTCAAATCTTCAAGCTCAAGTTTTGCAATTGCAACTCTTTTTAGCATGTCCACTTTTAATCCACATTTTTCACACATTTTACGAATTTGTCGATTTTTGCCCTCATAAATTGTAATAAAAAGCTCACAAACTCCACCTTCTGTATAAATTTCTTCAACTTTTGCTGTAGAAATCAAAGTTCCGTCGATTTTCATAGGTTTTGAAAGTTGTGGCACACGTGCAACATCACCAGTTACTTTTAGGTGATATTTTTTTCCTATATTGCTTTTCGGGTGCATCATTTTATGTGCAAAATCACCATCATTTGTAAGTAAAAGCAAGCCTTCTGAGTTCATATCAAGCCTACCAATTGGATATACACGCACACCAACATTTTTTACTAAATCTACGATATTTTTACGTGCTTTTTCGTCTTTCAGCGTCGTCACATAGCCCACTGGCTTGTTCAACATTATATACGCTTTTGCTGTTTGTATTTTTATCGGCTTGTTGTCAATGCTAATTAAATCGTAGCTAGGGTCAGCTTTATCGCCTAAATTTGCTACTCTATGATTTACAGTAACCCTACCTGCATTTATAAATGTCTCTGCACTTCTCCTCGACATAACTCCAGCCGAGGAAATAATTTTTTGTAATCTTTCCTTCATTTTTTCTCCTTAATAGAATAAATTTCTAACAAAATCTATAAATTTTTCAAAAATATTCATTTCTTTTACATATTCAAAACCAATTTCGTCATCATAATACAAATTACAACGATAAATTTCCACATTACCTATATTATACACTATTTCTCCATAAATTTCACCCTTTTTTATAGGAGAATAATTTATTTTTTCAGAAATCACCGTAGTTGTTAGTTCTTTTTTTTGTGAAGCTGTCAAATTTATGTTTACATTTTCTAAAAAAACTATTTTTGCTAAACTCTCATCACCACCATATATAGCAACTTCACCAAAAACATCGCCATTGTTTTGTATATTATACATATCATACATACCAAAAGCGTCATCAAACATAGCCATGTGGTCTGCCCAGTCCGACGGAGCATCTAGCGTTACTGCAACCAAAGTTTTTTCGTTAATCGTTACAGCCGACACCAAACAACGCCCTGAACTTTTCGTATATCCCGTTTTAATTCCAATTGCTTCATCTACAAGCCACAACATTTTATTGTGATTTTGCATAATTCTGCTATCTGTTTCGTGATATTTCGACGAAACTATTTGTTGAAACTGCTCATTTTGCATTGCATATGCCGAAAGTTTTGCAAGCTCTAAAGCTGTCGTGTGATGATTTTCTGCATCTAACCCGTTAGGATTTTCAAAAGAAGTGTTAAAAAGTTCTAATTCTAACGCTTTCTCGTTCATCAAATCTATAAACTCGTCGTAATTTCCTGTAGTTTCATGTGCAATTGCGATTGCAGAGTCATTTCCAGACATCAGCATTAAACCATAAAGCAGGTCTATCATCGTTACAATTTCGCCTTCACGCAGATACATCGACGAACCTTCAACGAGCGTGTACTCAAGTTTTATCTCAATTTCTCGCTCTAAATCAGCATGTTCTAAAGCAACCAGTGCCGTCATAATTTTCGTAGTACTCGCCATAGACATAACCGTATCTTCGCTTTTTCCGTATAAAATTTCCAAAGTATCAGAATCTATAATTACTGCACTCTTTGCCGATACAGAAGTTGCATAAACTTGATTTACCACTAAATTCAACACAAAAGCTATTAAAACAAAAATTTTCATAAAATACCCTCTCAAAACTAAAATTCACTTTGTACACTATATTAGAATTTTCATGTTTTTATGAATGTATTTTCATTTGTTAAAAAAAGAACAATCTTTCGATTGCTCTTTTAAGCTATTCTTCAGTACTTTGAGTAGGTTTTTTATTTTTATCAAATAAATCAGATACCTTTGTTACAATATCAGGCATCATTTCTACCATTCTATCTGCTGTTGAGCTTGCAGGACCGTTTATTGGCAAGATTTTTACATCGCCATTTGCAATAACAACGAAAGCAATTGGAGAAATCGTAATTCCTGCACCACTTCCCCCACCGAAACCGTCAGAGCTATCTTTTAATTTCACATCTGTACCACCAGAACCAATTCCGATACTCATTTTTGTGATTGGAATAAGTGTTACTCCATCTGCTGTAGTTATTGGTGTTCCTATAATTGTATTTGTATCCACAACCTGTCTTATTTTTTCGACCGTTTGTGACATTAAATCTGAAACGTTACTCATATTAAATCTCTCTTTCTAATTTCTTTAATCTTTTTATAATTTATATTCTTAAGCACTCTACAAATACTTGTATGAACAATTATTTCAGAATTAACTACAACTTCAAAGCTAGTCTGCTCCCAAATTGGAGTTATATCAATTTTATATTGCTTAATAATAAAGTTTTTATACAAAAATGCTGTTATATTTCCATATAAAACCCAAAAAACACCTATTAATTTCCCAGTTTTAGCATCATCATCGGTTCTTAAAAAAAACTCTGTAGATATTTTTTCTACCGTTAAACAAAAAGCAAGTTCCTCTAAAATATCCAAAACATCACTTAAAAGCTCCATATAATCATCAATTTTATCAAAATCAAATTGAAAATCACTGTTTTTTTCACTTTTTTCTTGTTTCTTTGTGCTTCCTGTTTTTTCTGTAGTTTCTTTTTTCACTTCAGGTTCTTTTTTAATTTCCTCTTTTTTTGCTAAATTAGGATTATTCTGCGATTTTATTTCTTCTCGTATTTGACTAATAATTTCGCTTTCACTGTTTTTTTCTTGCTTTTTTTTCTTATTTTTGCTAGTTTTCGCACTAGCTTTTATATTTTTTTCTAAAATTTCGGATAAATTAATCTTAAAAAACAAAAATTTTAGCGACAAGCTCCAACCTGTGCTGTCGCTTTTAAACAGCAAAGTTATCGTCATTAATACTATTATACATAATAATACCAAAATAGTCAATAAGATATATAAAATAAAAGTCATTAATTCCAATCCTTAAACGCTAAAATTTATAAAAACGCAAATAGTATATTTTCTATCACGCTAATCATTCCTTGTGATATATAATTTCTCAAAATATATATCGGCATTGTCAAAAACCCAAAATACAGCCCCAAAACAAGCCCAAATTGTATAAATTGAGCATTATTTATTAAAAACAAACGTTGTTTTGGTGGTAAAAAAGGTACTATTATGTGCGAGCCATCTAGTGGAGGAATTGGAATAAAATTAAAAATACCAAGACCAATGCTAATAGATGCTGTAAACGCTAAAAATTGAAACATTGCCACTGTAAAGTCGTTAAAAGCTACGCAAAGTATGCTATATCCTAAAAAATACAGCATAAAAGCTAGTAAAAAATTCGAAACAGGGCCTGCAAGTGCGATTAATATAGAATCTCTTTTAGGATTTTTGAGATTTCTGTAATTTACAGGAACTGGTTTTGCCCAACCAAAATGAAAAAATATAAGTGCAAGCAGTCCTAAAAAATCTACGTGAGCCATTGGATTTAAGGTAAGTCTTCCTTGATTTTTCGCAGTATTATCGCCTAATTTATATGCCATAAAAGCATGCGATGCCTCATGAAAACTAAGGCAGATAAACACGGCTGTTATCGTCATTAATAATGATTGCAAATATTGCATTTTTTCTGCTCCTACTCTACAGTTTCTTCATTTTCAGATAGATTTTCTTCTATTTTTTCCAAAATTTCAAGACTTTTATCATAATCATCTACATATTTTGAAATAATTTCTAAAACTTCCTCACGGCCATCGCCTTTTTCTGCCGAAAATTCTACCATAGATACATTTTCGTGCAGTTTTAATTTATTAAAAATAACGTCAAGATTTGGTTGTCTTTGCATTTTTTTAACCTTATCTTGCTTATTTGCGATAACTAAAAACGGTTTTTTTGTTTCTAAAAACCAGTTTGCCATAATAATATCGTCATTAGTTGGCTTGTGTCGCATATCAACAATTAAAATACCAAGTGCCATAGCCTCGTTTATTTCAAAATATTGCTCGATTAATGCACCCCATCTTGCTCTTTCAACTTTTGAAACTTTTGCATAGCCATATCCTGGTAAATCGACAAAATACATTCTCTCATCTACCTTAAAAAAGTTAATATGCACAGTTTTTCCTGGTGAATTTGCAACACGGGCAAAGTTTTTTCGCATTAAAAGTTTATTTATAGTCGATGATTTACCTACGTTTGATTTTCCTGAAAAAACCACCTGTGGCATGCCATCTGTCGGAAAATCGGCAGGTTTTACAGCAGATTTTATAAATTCGACATTGTGTATATTTATATTCATTTTGCCCCCATCTACTGTATTACAGCGTCTATTAAAATTTCTTTTGCAAGCATATGAATTTCACTTTTTTCCGTTTGCACTAAAGCATGCGATATAACTGTGTCCATATTATCAGCAATAATAAATTCTATATTTTCTAGCACTTCTGCTTCAATTTCTTCTAAATCTTTTTCGTTTTCACGAGATATTATAACCTTTTTCACACCGTTTTGATACGCAGCCATAGATTTTTCTTTTAAACCACCGATAGGCATAACATTCCCACGAAGCGAAATTTCCCCAGTCATTGCTACAGTGTGCTTAACTGGTGCCTTAGTTAGTGCAGAAATAATCGCTGTAGCCATTGTTATCCCTGCAGAAGGTCCATCTTTTGGCGTTGCCCCTTCAGGAAAATGTACGTGAATATCTTTCTTTTTATGAAAATCTGGCTCTAAATCAAGCTCGCTTGATATACTTCTAATATAACTTAGAGCAATGTCAGCAGATTCTTGCATAACCTTTCCTAAATTACCTGTCAATTTCACTTTGCCTTCGCCCTCTAAAACATTTACTTCAACACGCAAAATAACACCACCTACGCTAGTATACGCAAGCCCATTTACAATGCCGATTTGGTCTTTTTTAGAAAAAGCGTCTTCGATATATCTAGGTTTTCCTAAATATGTGTCTAAATTATCATCAATATTAAACACTTTTTGGTCATCTGTTATCATTTTTAATGCAACTTTTCGCATTATTTTCTCAACATTTTGTTCTAAACCACGAACTCCAGCCTCTTTTGTGTATCCAGAAATCATATTATTAATAGCATCATCTGAAATTTTAACACGTTTTAGCTTATATTTTTTCGTAATTTTAGGAATAATATATGAACGTGCAATATGATATTTTTCAAGCTGTGTGTACGAAGAAAGTTCGATAACTTCCATTCTATCTAAAAGTGGTTTTGGAATAGTTTTTAAATTATTTGCAGTTGCAATAAAAATAACTTTCGATAAATCGTATGGAATTTCTAAATAATGGTCTGAAAATGTGCTATTTTGTTCAAAATCTAGTACTTCAAGCATAGCAGCAGACGGGTCGCCTTTTAAATCTGATGACATTTTGTCTATTTCATCAAGCAAAATTACAGGATTTATCGTTTTTGCACTATCCATAGCTTTGATAATTTTTCCACACATAGCCCCTACATAGGTTTTTCTGTGTCCACGAATTTCAGCCTCATCACGAACACCACCAAGAGATACTCTCGCCATTTTTCGTCCCATTGATTTTGCGACAGAAGAAGCTATAGACGTTTTCCCTACCCCAGGAGGTCCTACAAGGCAAATTACACAACCTTTTTCGCTTTCAGATACCACACGAAGTGCTAAAGTTTCTAAAATACGTTCTTTTACTTTATCTAGTCCGTAATGATTTTCGTCTAGTATTTTTTGAGCTTTTGCAAGGTCTGTTTTATCTTTTGTTTGCTTTTTAAAAGGCAGTTCTGTTACAAAATCTAAATAATTTCGTATCACTCCCGCTTCTTGAGAGCTATTACCTAAACGACGCATTTTTCGAGCTTCTCTTTTTAGTTTTTCGATGCTTTCTTCTGCAATAGGTAGTTTTTCTATTTTTTGCATATAATTATCAAATTCTGCTATAACACCTTCATTTTCGCCCAGTTCTTCTAAAACTACTTTTAGCTTTTCACGAAGGTAATAATCTCTTTGATTTTTATCTACACGCTCACGCACTGCCTCTGAAATATCATCTTGTATGCTGTATATTTCTATTTCTTGCGACAATATTTCTACAATAGAGATAGCTCGACGAACAGCGTTTCTTTCTTCAAGCAAACTCTGCTTTCTTTCGTTTTCTATAGGAATACTTTGTGCTATAAAATCTGCCATTTCTTGTGGCTCTGTAAGCCCCATTATAACACTTAAAATATCTGATGATAATTTTTCTTGAAAATCTAGATAATTTTCAAATGTTTCTAAAATAGTTCTACAAAGTGCCACTTTTTGTTGTTGTGGCATTAAGTCGTTATAATCTTCCATTTCAGCTATTTCAGCTATTAAAAATGGTTTTTCACGCACTGTTTCGACTATAATCCCACGACTTTGCCCTTCTACAAGCACACGAATACTATCGTTTGGCATTTTTAATATTTTTTTAACAGTACATATAGTACCTATCGTATATAAATCTTCAAAAACTGGTTTTTCTCTTGACAAATTTTCTTGTGTTACTAAGAATATTTGTTGTTTGTCGTTCATAGATTTTTCTAATGCTTTAACCGACATAGAACGTCCCACATCAAAATGTAAATGCATTTTAGGAAACGCTGTTAGTCCTCTAAGTGGAAGCACCGGAATAATTAAATTATTGTTTTCTTCCATATTAATCTCCTCTATTCGTATTTTTGAGCTAATTTCTCGCTATACTTTTGTCTAAATTCTTCAAAAGTTCCATTTTCTATATTCTCACGTATTTTTTCCATAAGCTCGTTATAAAAGTATAAATTATGCATTACGCAAAGTCGCATAGCAAGCATTTCGTCTGCTTTTATTAAATGTCTTATATATGAACGTAAAAAATTTTTGCAAGTAGGACAACCACAAGTTTCATCTATAGGTTTGCTAGATGTTGCATGCTGTAAATTTTTGATATTAACTTTACCGTGCCATGTAAAAAGCAGTCCATGTCTTGCGTTTCTTGCAGGCATTACACAGTCAAAAAAGTCAACTCCACGAGCCACTGCCTCAATAATATTAGAAGGTGTTCCCACTCCCATTAAATATCTCGGTTTATCTTCTGGCATAAAAGGTTCTACAACCTCGATAGTTTTATACATTTCTTCTATCGTTTCGCCTACTGCAAGACCACCTATAGCATATCCATCAAGATTTAATTCGCTTATTTCTTTCATATGATTTATTCTTAAATCTTCATAAGTCGAACCTTGGTTTATTCCAAAAAGCATTTGTTTTTTATTTACAGTATCTTCTAATTTATTTAGTCTATCAAGCTCTGTTTTACAACGTACAAGCCATCTCGTTGTTCTTTGACACGATTGTTTTGTATATTCATAAGTTGCAGGGTTTTCGATACATTCGTCAAAAGCCATTGCAATATCCGAACCTAAATTAGACTGAATTTGCATGCTTTCTTCAGGCCCCATAAAAATTTTTCTGCCGTCTACATGAGAAGAAAAATAAACTCCCTCTTCTTTTATCTTACGAAGTCCAGAAAGCGAAAATACCTGAAATCCACCACTGTCTGTAAGCATAGGACCGTCCCACTTCATAAATTTATGCAGTCCACCTTGCCCTTTTATAATATCATCTCCAGGTCTAATATGCAAATGGTAAGTATTTGAAAGCTCTACTTGACAGTTTATTTCTTTTAAATCCAAAGCCGAAACTGCACCTTTTATAGCACCTTGTGTTCCAACATTCATAAAAACTGGTGTTTTTACTAGTCCATGTGGTGTTTCAAATTCGCAAAGTCTTGCTTTGTTCTCTTTTTTTATAATTTTCAGCATATTATTCCCTTTATATCTTTATTTTTTTGATACTACTGTTGTACCGTCAAAATAAAATTCTATTATTTCTTTATAGGTATATCCTGCATCTGCCATGTGTTTTGCACCATATTGACTCATACCTACATTGTGTCCCCAACCACGTCCAGAAATTACATATTCGCCCGACGCATGAGGTATTAAAACTGTTTCTTGCTCCTCATATGCTACAAGCTCATTTGTTCCATCTGCTGTTAAAACTGTCATGCCTGATAAATCTGCAACTTGACTTGTTCCATTAGAACCTTTGATATAATAATCGCCCAAAGTACTGTTCTTTTCATCGTTTACATAAACTTCGCCACTTGGTGTGTTCGATGGCATAACTTCGTTTATTCTAAAACGAATACTATTTGCATAAGTTCCATATGTTGTACTATTTAATATCGTTCTTGCAGTTTCTTTTGAAAAATCATAAGATTTTCCGTTTGTCGCAACTACTGTAAGAGTTGCTACGTTTCCTACATCGGTATACTCTTTTATATACATGTTCGAAACACCAGTTATCTCAGAATATCCTTTAAGTTGCAATATCTTAGCTATTTGTGCGTTGGTTATAGTTGTTTCCCACACGCCCATGTAAACTTCGTCTGATCTTTCGTATGGGTCATATTTTGCAACTAAATATGGAACAGCCGAACTCCATACGTTTTGAGATGCCTCTAAAGCACCACCGTTTGATGAATAATAATACCCCGTTGCTATCTCACCTTTATAGTCAATATATTCAGCATATGTTTCATTTACAGCTGTGTCAGAATTTGTAGTAGCCCCTGATGTCCCATAATACACTTGGCAGTCTGTAGAGTTACATAAATCAAATCCGTATCTGCTATGTTTGCTTGTATTGTTATAAGCATATGACCTTGCACAAAGTGCTTGTGCTTTTAAAGCCTCTACATTCCAGCTACCACTCATTTCATATGGTACTACGCCTTTTAGGTAGTCTTGCATTGTTACAATATTTACAACCGTTATATTATCTCCACTTTGACGTGAATATTCAAAACCACCATAGTAACGATAGCCTTTTGTCCATGTTATATCGCCATTTGGTAAAACACCAAAATTTTGCCCATTATTTGCAAATTGAAATAATACTTTTGCAGTTTTCGTATTCGTTACAGTATATAAGTCTGTTCTTTCTGTAACAACATAAGCTGAGCTATCTCCAGTTAAAGCTTGTACGCCTGATAAAGCACTTTGTGCTTCTGATAAACTCGTATATGTGTTTACACGAACTTTATATTCTCCGTCTATGTATGCAGGAAATGCCCCAGAAATTGAATACGCTGTATATTCTGCCTCGTCACGATTTGCAAAAGTTGTTGACAATTCTATACTGTGTCCTCCTATTGTACCTTGTGTATTTGATAGTTTTGTGTCGTAATATAAACTATCAGAACCTAGATATATATTTTTGTTTTTAAGTATAGAAATAGCCTCATAGCTTGTATCAAAAACATTTATAAAATGGTATTCGCTTGTAAAATAACCTAAAGAATGTCCACTTCCTGTGTAATTATCTAAATTTGTTGTAGCAACAGCTGTCGAACCATATAAAAATCCGATTTTAACAACTGGATTTGAAACCTCGTGGTAGTTATCAAAAGCAAGCATTGTATACTCGCTTGCAAAAGCGTTCATATTAAATACACCAAAAGCTAACGCCATTGATATTGTAAATTTCTTAAAAAATTGTATCATTTATAAAAATTCCTCTCTTTACTATTGACAATTAAAATTATATAGAATAAAATTAAATGTATTGAATATAAATTTTGTGTATGTTTTTTTACCTTACAAAAAATCTTCACTATCTATTATAGTACATACACGGTCGGTTTATCAACCATTTTTTTATATTTTTATTAATTTTTTATTTTTTTGTTACATTTGACTATATTTTGCATATATTAAATGTACATGGGAGGATTTTTTTATGAATAAGTATCAAGTAGGAATTATAGGTGCTACTGGCATGGTAGGACAAAGATTTGCAACACTTTTAGAAAACCACGAATGGTTTAATGTTGTTGCACTAGGAGCTAGCTCTCGCTCTAAGGGAAAGACTTATAAAGAAGCTACAAACTGGGTTTTAGAACAACCAATGCCTAAAGCTTTTGAAGATATTGTTGTTTTAGATGCAACTGAAGACGCAGAAAAAATTGCAGGTATGGTAGATTTTATCTTTTGTGCTGTTGATATGGAAAAGAAAGATATACTAGCTTTAGAAGAAAAATATGCAAAGCTTGAATGTCCTGTAGTATCAAACAATAGTGCAAACCGTGGAACACCAGATGTTCCTATGATTATTCCAGAAATAAACGCTGACCACGCAAAAGTTATCGAGGCACAAAAAAAGCGTCTTGGTACAAAAAAAGGCTTTGTTGCTGTTAAATCAAATTGCTCTATCCAAAGCTATGTTCCAGCTCTTTCTGCTTTAGAAGAATTTGGACTAAAAAATGTTACAGTATGCACATATCAAGCAATTTCTGGTGCTGGAAAAACTTTTGAAACTGCCCCTGAAATTTTAGATAACATTATCCCTTTTATCGGTGGCGAAGAAGAAAAATCTGAAAAAGAACCTTTAAAAGTTTGGGGGAAACTAACAGAAACTGGCATAGAAAATGCAACTTCTCCACAAATTACAGCACAATGCGTTCGTGTTCCTGTTAAAGATGGTCACTTAGCTACTGTTTTTGTGAAATTTGACACAAAACCAACTAAAGAGCAAATTTTAGCAAAATGGGCAAATTTTGAAAACACACAAGCTCATCTGCCATCTGCTCCTGATAAATTCTTAACTTATTTTGAAGAAGAAAATCGTCCACAAACAAACCTTGACCGTGATTTATATAATGGTATGGGCGTGTCTATTGGTCGCTTACGTTTTGACCATGTATATGATTACAAATTTATAAGTCTATCGCACAACACACTTCGTGGTGCTGCTGGTGGTGCTGTTTTAATGGCAGAGCTACTTTGCGATATGGGTTATATCACCAACTAATTGGAGGCTAAATTATGAAACAACCTATTTTTACTGGTGCAAATGTCGCAATTTGCACACCTTTTAACTCAGATAACTCTATAAATTATGAAGAATTTAAAAAATTAATCGACAATTCTATTAAAAACAACAATTCTATCACCGTTTGTGGAACAACTGGCGAAACTTGTACTTTAAGCGACGAAGAACACCGTGAAGTCATGAAGTTTACAGCAGAATATGTTGCAAAGCGAGTTCCAGTAATTGCAGGTACAGGTTCTAATGACACAGCGTATTCTATTTCGCTTTCAAAATACGCTTATGAGGTTGGAATAGATTGTATACTTTCTGTTACACCTTATTACAACAAGACCTCTCAACGTGGACTTTTAGCTCATTTCGAAGCTATTGCAGACAGTGTAGATATTCCTGTTATTTTATATAACGTACCCTCAAGAACTGGTATCGGAATTGACATTGACACTTATGTAAAACTTTCAAAACACCCAAATATAATAGGCACAAAAGAGGCTAGTGGAAACTTTTCTCTAATGGCAGAAATTCGTGCAAAATGTGGCGAAGATTTTTATATGTGGTGTGGAAATGATGACCAAATTGTCGCAATGATGTCTATTGGTGCAATTGGTGCTATTTCTGTTTTCTCAAATATTTTACCAGAAATTACTGCACAAATTACATCACTTTGTCTAAAAAGCGACTTTAAAGGTGCTACAGAAATTCAAAGCAAATACTTAGACCTTATAAATGCTCTATTTTGCGAGGTAAATCCAATCCCTGTAAAATCAGCACTAGGCATGATAGGATATAGCGACACTGTTCGTTTGCCACTTTATGAAATTAGCGAAGAAAATCGCAAAATGCTTGCAAAATGCATGCAAGATGCAGGAATAAAAATACAAAAATAAGGACGTGTTTTAAATGACAACAATTGCACTTTCAGGTTGCAATGGACGTATGGGTAGAGTTATTACCGACCTATGCGAAAAAAGAGATAGTATAAAAATAATTGCAGGATTTGATAAATTTTATCAAAAAAATGGCGAGTTTCCAGTTTTTGCAGACCCTAATGAGTTTACAGGCCACGTTGATGCTATTATAGATTTTTCTAATATATCAGCTTTAGATAATCTTTTAGATTATGCTTTAAAAACAAAAACTCCACTAGTTTTATGCACAACTGGGTACGCTGAAGAAGATATTTTGAAAATTGAGAAAGTATCTAAAGAAATTCCTATTTTCAAATCTGGAAATATGTCTTTAGGTATAAATTTAATTATGGATTTACTTAAAAAATCTGCAAATGTTCTAGGCGAAAATTACGATGTAGAAGTTATCGAAAAACATCATAACCAAAAGCTAGATGCACCATCAGGAACTGCTTTAATGCTTGCAGATTCTGTAAAAGAAAATTTACCATATGATGCTCATTATGTATATGACAGGTCGCAAAAAATGGAAAAACGTGATAGCCGTGAAATTGGAATTTCTGCTATTCGTGGTGGCACTATCGTTGGCGAACACAGTGTTATTTTTGCAGGTCACGATGAGGTTATAGAAATTAAACATAGTGCATTATCGAGAGAAGTTTTCGCAAATGGTGCTATAGACGCTAGTGTCTTTATTTCTACTTGCACAAAACCTAAAATTTATGATATGACTGATGTTATAAATTCTAAAAATTAAAATTAAGACATAAAAATTATATTTAGTAGTTTTTATGTCTTTTTTCATATATATTTTGTGCATAGTTACGGAAAATTTACAAAAAAGTTGACTGTTAAGGCGTGAGCCGTTAGTTACGAGGTGTTGCCTTAACTTAAAAAATTTCAACTTTTCATGAATTTTACTTGAAAAAGTCGATTATTTGTTGTATAATACATATAATAGATTTTTATTGGAGGTTTAAAATGTATAAAATACTTTATAGAAAAAGACTTAGCGAACAGGTTGTAATGATGAAAATTGATGCTCCTAATGTTGCAAAAAAAGCTCTAGCTGGCCAATTTATCATTCTTCGTGTAGACGATGAAGGTGAACGTATCCCTTTAACTATCGCAGATTACGATAGAGAAAGTGGTGCTGTAACAATTATTTTCCAAGAAGTTGGTGGTACTACTATCGAACTTGGACGAAAAGAAGAAGGCGAATTTCTTTCAGATTTCGTAGGTCCTTTAGGAATTGCGTCGCATTTAGACGAATATAAAGGTAAAAAAGTTTGCGTTATCGGTGGTGGTCTTGGTTGTGCTATCGCATATCCACAAGCTAAAGCTTTGCACGAACTTGGTGCTGACGTTGACGTTATCGTAGGCTTTAGAAACAAAGATTTAATCATCTTAGAAGAAGAATTTAAAAATGCTGCAAATAATGTATATACTGTTACAGACGATGGTTCTAACGGTAAAAAAGCATTAGTTACAAATGTTTTACAAGAACAAATAGACGCTGGCGTAAAATACGACTTAGTTGTTGCAATAGGCCCTCTTATGATGATGAAATTTGTTTGTAAAACAACCGAACCTTATGGAATTTACACCGTAGTTAGCATGAACTCTACTATGGTTGATGGTACTGGCATGTGTGGCTGTTGCCGACTAACTGTTGATGGCAAAACTAAATTTGCATGCGTAGATGGTCCTGATTTTGATGGACACAAAGTAGATTTTGATGAAACTATCAGAAAAGGTGCTATGTATCGTGAACAAGAAGCAGAACACAAATGTAAATTAGGAGGTACAAACTAATGGCTAATATGTCTAATGTAAAAATAGCTATGCCTGAACAAGACCCTATCGTTCGTAGCCGTAATTTTGAAGAAGTATCTACTGGATACACAGAAGAAATGGCGATGGAAGAAGCTACTCGTTGCCTAAATTGCAAACACAAACCTTGTATAAAGGGTTGTCCTGTAAATGTTCAAATCCCTGAATTTATTACACAGATAGCTCAAGGAAATTTTGCAAAAGCTTGCGAAATTATCAAAGAAACTTCTTCTCTACCTGCTGTTTGTGGACGTGTATGCCCTCAAGAAACACAATGCGAAGAACTTTGCGTTCGTGGTATAAAAGGCGAGCCTGTTGGTATTGGTAGACTAGAACGTTTTGCTGCTGACTGGGCTATGGCAAATGTTCACAATAAAGCTACAAAACCTACTTCAAATGGTCATAAAGTGGCTGTTGTTGGTGCAGGACCTGCTGGTCTTACTGCAGCTGGCGACCTTGCTCTTTTAGGCTATGATGTAACAATTTTCGAAGCTTTCCACGTTGCTGGTGGTGTTTTAATGTATGGTATTCCAGAATTTAGACTACCAAAAGCTATTGTTCAAAAAGAAATTGAAAACTTAAACGACTTAGGCGTTACTTTTGTAACAAACTTCGTTGTTGGTAAATCTCAAACTATAGATGATTTATTCGCAGATGGTTTCGAAGCTATATTTATAGGCTCTGGTGCTGGTCTTCCTAAATTCATGGGAATTCCTGGCGAAAACCTGAACGGTGTTTACTCTGCAAATGAATATTTAACTCGTATAAATCTTATGAAAGCATACCTTCCAGACTCTAAAACTCCTATCTACAAAGCGAAAAATGTAGCTGTTTTAGGTGGTGGTAATGTTGCGATGGACGCTGCTCGTTCTGCACAAAGAATGGGTGCTGAAAATGTATATATTGTATATCGTCGCTCAGAAGCTGAACTTCCAGCTCGTGCAGAAGAAGTTCACCATGCTAAAGAAGAGGGTATTAAATTTGTAACTCTTGCTGCTCCTGCAGAAATTTTAGCTGATGATAATTTCTGGGTTAAAGGTCTTGTTTGTGACAAAATGGAGCTTGGCGAACCTGATGCGTCTGGTAGACGTAGCCCTATTTTAGTACCAAACGAGCAATCTACTTTAGATGTAGACTGCGTTATCGTGTCAATTGGTACTTCTCCAAACCCAATTATCCCAACTGCAACACCTGACCTACCAGTTAACAAATGGGGTTGTGTTGAAGCTGATGAATTTGGCGTAACTGGAAAAGATGGTGTATTTGCAGGAGGCGACGTTGTAACGGGTGCTGCTACTGTAATTCTTGCAATGGGTGCTGGTAAAGATGCTGCTGCTGCAATGGATAAATATATTAAAGAAAAAAAATAATTTTAAATATAAGAAAGAACTAACGAAAGTTGGTTCTTTTTTTGCAAAAAAATAATGGGTGCAACATAAAATTGCACCCATTTCAATCTATTTAATTATAATTTCTTCTGCAGTGTCTAACATATTTCCGATATAAATTCCGTATCCAGTCTTAGGGTCGTTTACTAAAACATGCGTTACAGCACCAACTATCTTACCATTTTGAATTATCGGCGAGCCAGACATACCTTGTACAATACCACCTGTGATTTCTATTAAATCTTCGTCTACAATTTCAATAAGAAAGTTTTTATTATCGTCCTCATTCGAAAAAATAGACATAATTTTTATTTCATAAGTTTGTACAGTATCCAAAGCTACATTTGTTAAAATATACGCTTCGCCCTCGGTAATTTCCGAAAAATCTGCAACATCTAAAAGATTACTTTTTTCAAAATACGTGCTATCAGACGTACCAAAAATACCCTCGTTTGTATTTATATTAACAGTTCCCACTTGTCTTTCTGTAGAATACTGTGCAGAAAGTTCTCCAGCTTTTCCTACTTCACCACGAACTACATTTTCTACCGAAGATGGAATTAACGTTCCCTGCGATATTTTTGTAGTTTCGCCAGTGTCATAGTCCGAAATACTATGCCCTAAACCACCATAAACATTAGTTTCAGGGTCAATATAGGTTATAGTTCCAATTCCAGCACAACTATCTCGTATCCATATGCCTATTTTATAAGTGTTGTCTATATTATCTAAAACAGGCGTAATTTTATCCGTAATAATCTGCTCTTGACGCAAATATTTTATAGATATTTCTTTACCATTGCTTTCGCTTATAACATAAGATATATTTTCGTTAGAAGTTATTTTTATTCCGTTTACTTCCGTGATAATATCGCCTTGTGTTATGCCAATTTCTTGAGCTGGGCTAATAAAACCTACAGTGGAGTCCACTTGTGATAGTCCTGCGACCAAAACTCCGTCATACATTACAGCTATTCCTGCAGTTCTACCTATCGGTACTACTTGCGACGGAATTGCAAATGCTTGTGTTACAAATAATGCTAAAATAAGTGATATTGCAAAAATTTTCTTCATACTTCGTCCCCCTCAAGATTAATATAACCATCAAGGGACTAAAAACACTATATAGTTTTTGCCATAAGAGCTAATTTATTTTCCAAAATTTAGAAATTAATACATTTCCTTACGTCTAGTTAAATTCATAGTACCATCTTGCATCATAGAAAGATTTTCTAAACATTTACCAGTTCCATATGCTACGCAAGAAATTGCGTCGTCTGCTATACGAGTTCTAATTCCTACTGCATTTTGTATCAAAACATCAAGCTCTGCTACTAATGCTCCACCACCAGTCATTACGATTCCGTTTGTCGAAATATCCGAAATAAGTTCTGGAGGAGTTCTCTCTAAAACAGCGTGAATAGCCTCTAAAATTCTGTTTGAAACTTCTTCGAAAGCCTCGATAGTTTCTTGAGATGTAATTTCAAATTGACGTGGCAAACCAGTAAGCAAGCAACGCCCACGCACGCTCATAGTTTTATTTTCACTAGGAGTAAATACACAACCGATTTCTTTTTTAATTTGTTCAGCCGTTCTATCACCAACTAAAACATTATATTTTTTTCTAATATATTTAACAATAGCATCATCAAATTTATCCCCTGCAATTTTTAGCGATGTAGACTCAACTATACCACCAAGCGAAATTACAGCAACATCTGTTGTTCCACCACCAATATCAACTATCATGTGACCTTCTGGGCGAGCGATGTCGATACCAGCTCCAATAGCACCAGCAACAGGTTCTTCTATAAGATAAACTTTTTTTGCACCAGCTTGCATACAAGCATCTATTACAGCACGTTCTTCAACCTCTGTTATAATACTTGGTACGCACACTACGATATTTGGTTTTAAAATTCTAAAACCAAGTACTTTTTTTATAAATTCTTTTATCATACGTTCTGTCATTTCGTAGTCAGAAATAACACCTTCACGTAATGGGCGAATAGCTACGATATTACCAGGTGTTCTACCTAGCATTTTTTGTGCATCTTCACCAACATTTAAAATTTTACCATTTGATTTATCAACTGCCACAACCGATGGCTCATGTAAAACAACACCATCGCCTTTTACATATACTAAAATCGACGCTGTTCCTAAATCTATACCTATATCTTTTGTAATTCCCATTATACACCTCATGAAATTTATTTCTAGTCTACTTCTATTTTACTACATTCTTCCACATAATACAACACTATTTTATCAATTTTTTAAGTTTTAAATAAAACATATGCCGTCACACTTTTAGCATTTGCATTTTCGAGTACTTTAATTATCTCATTTATGGTCGAACCTGTAGTATAAACATCGTCTATTACTAAAATTTTCTTGTTTGAAACATCAATTTTACACGAAAACTTATCTAAAACATTCGTTTTTCGCTCGTCTTTTGTCAAAGTAGATTGCCTTTTTCCATTTTTTGCTTCTAAAATGCTCAAAGGTTTTATTTTAAATTCTCGACAAACACACCGACAAAGTAACTCTGATTGGTTAAATCCACGCTCACGAATTCTAATTTTTGAAATTGGCACAAATGTAATTATGTCAAAATCATTTAAATTCACGTCGAGTTTTTGTAAAAATAATTTTGCTAAACCTTTTGCGTAGGATTTTTTGCCACGAAATTTATATTTTATAAAAGCTTCTCTCAATTCATCTTTATAATAATATAAAGTATGCACATTTTCAACATTTTTAACACTCTTTTCGAGTGATTTTTCAAGGCAATTTTCGCAAATATCATAGCCTGTTTTTGAACAAATTATACATTTTTTTACAAATAAAAAATTAATCATCTAAAACCGATTTTATTCTCACTTTCAGCCCACTATATCGTTTGTTTTTAAAATTATTTTTAACCATCTGCTCTAAAACTTCTTTATCGCCTACTATAACAAGCAAATTTTTCGCACGAGTTATCGCTGTGTATAAAATACTGCGTGTTAAAAGTTTTGGAGTTGTTTTTGAAATAGCTATAACCACAGCTTCAAATTCGCTTCCTTGTGCCTTATGAACCGTTAACGCATAGGCTAAATCCAGTTCATTTAGCATTTCAAAGCTATAAATCGTAATTTTTTCGTCAAAATTTATCGTAATTACCTCTTCTACAAGGTCAATATCAACAATTTCTCCAATTTCTCCGTTAAATATGCCCATTCCAGTAACATCGTTTTTTGTCCACACAACATCGTAATTATTTTTAATTTGCATTACTCTGTCACAGGTTCTAAATGTTATATCCCCAAACTTTTTTTCATTTTTATCTGGAGTTTGAGGGTTTAATTCTTCTTGTAATCGTCTATTTATTGCAAAAGTTCCTGCTTTTGTGCGTTTTGACGGACATAAAACCTGTATTTGGTTTGGGTGTAGCTTATAATAGTCTGGCAAACGAGTTTTGCAAAGTTCTGCAACTTTGTCTATAGTTTCTTCTTCGTCACGACACGACATAATGAAAAAATCACTGTCTGCCCCTGCTGTTTTCGGCATAATTCCTTGATTTACACCGTGAGCATTCATAACAATCATGCTTTCTTTTGCTTGTCTAAAAATTTCCGTAAGCGAAACCACGTTAAAACGGTCGCTATTTATAATATCTTGCAAAAAGTTTCCAGCACCGACAGGTGGAAGTTGGTCAGGGTCACCCACAAAAACTATGCGAGTACCAAATTTCAACCCTTTTAGCAGTCCTTTTATAAGATTTATGTCTATCATCGACGCTTCATCTATGATAATTGCGTCTATATCTAGTGTATTTTGCACATTTTTTTGAAAAACAATTTTCCCCTCAGCTGGGTCAAAACTCGCCTCAAGCAATCTGTGAATTGTTTTCGCTTCTACATCGCAAATTTCGGTAAGTCTTTTTGCTGCTCTGCCAGTTGGTGCACAAAGTTCTACTTTTAAACCGAGTGCATAAAATAAATTTAAAACACCACGCACCGTCGTAGTTTTGCCCGTACCAGGGCCACCAGTAAGTACAACAACGCCACTTTTTCCTGCTTTTTCTATAGCTTCTCTTTGCAAATCAGCATATTCGATATTTGAGCCTTGTTCAAGCTCTCGCACAAGCTCATCTACTTCAAAATCATACTCAAAATTCACTTTAGAAAGTTCTGTTAAATAATCGCAAATAAAACATTCTGCACTGTAAATATCACTTAGATACACAGCCATAATTCCAGCAATTTTTTCTATATTTAATCTATGTTCGTTTACTAATTTGTGCAAATTTTCTTCTACTTGGTCAGCGTCTTGACCTAGCAAATTTTCTGTTGCTAAAATCAGTTTTTCTTCTGGAATAAACGCATGTCCGTTTTGCAAATTATGCTTTAAAACATAGATAATTCCAGCCTTTGTTCGCATTGTCGAAAATGGGTCTATCTCAAGCGACATCGCCACTCGGTCTACCTCTTGAAAATCAACTTCGAAAGGCTCATCGCACAATAAATACGGGTTTTCATTCACCATAAAAAGTGCATCATCGCCAAGCAGTTTAAACATTTTCGAGCCAATTTCTACAGGCAAATTATGTATTATAAGAAAGTCTAAAATCGAACGCAATTGCGTTTGTTTTACAAATTTTTCGCTAATTTCCATAGCTTTTTTCATGGTTATCCCACGAATTTCCGTAAGTCTTTCTGGATTATTACCAATAATCTCAAAAGTGTCCATACCAAACAGGTCTACAATTTTTTGTGCTGTTTTTTTGCCAATTCCCTTAACAACTTTTGAACTAAGATAGTCTAAAATTCCTTTTACTGTCGATGGCA
>JAWXUO010000014.1:0-38921 GCA_044426355.1 Clostridia bacterium
AAATACTGATGTAGAAATCGAAGTTTTTGTGCATGGTGCTTTGTGTATGTGCTATTCAGGGCAATGTTACCTTAGTGCTATGATAGGCGAAAGAAGTGGAAACCGTGGGCTTTGTGCTCAGCCGTGCAGACTTCCATATTCTGTAGATAATAAAGAAAAAACGCCCCTATTAAGCCTTAAAGATTTAAGTCTTATAAATTATGTAAACGATTTAAAAGAAGCAGGCGTTAGCTGTCTTAAAATCGAGGGTCGCATGAAACGTCCTGAATATACAGCAATTGTAACGAAAATTTATTCAACTATTTTAAAAGAAAATCGACTTCCAACCGATGACGAACTATATACACTTGAGCAAATTTTTTCTCGTACTGGTTTTACAGATGGATATTTTTCTGGAAAAGTAGACGATACTATGTTTGGAACAAAAACTGAGCCAAACACAAAAGAACTTCAAAAATTACACGAAAAAATCGCAAGTGATACAGATGTATCTGCTAAAAACTATCAGCTTATCATGAATTTTAATGCTTATAAAAATTCGCCTATGGAACTTTTCGTGTCAGATATTGACACAAATATAAGTGTATCTGTAAGTGGTGATGTTCCTCAAATCGCAACAAACAAAGCAACTTCAAAAGAGCAAATTTTAACTAATTTATCTAAAACAGGTGGCACAAATTTTATAGCTTCAGATATTTCTATAAATTTAGACGACGGACTTTTCATACCTGCCTCGAGCATAAATAAGCTTCGTCGTGATGCTTTAGAAGAATTATCTAGCCTAAAATTTGCGAAAAAAAATTACGAAATTTTTGATTATGAGTTTGAGCCTAAAATTAAAAATCGTAAACAATCTGTTAAATTTTCGGTAGAAATTACAAAACTGTCACAAATTTGTGATACAATGTATGAGAAAAAACCCGAGATTTTATATATCCCTTTGCTTGAAATCGTGAATAATCCTAAAGAAATAAAAAAACTTTTAAACAAAGAGTTTAATTTATGCGTAAAATTACCTAGAATAATATTAGATGATGAAAACTCTAAAATAATTGAAATGTTAGAAGTTGCAAAGTCGCTTGGAATAAAAAATCTTTTAATTTCAAACTTAGGTCAAATACGTGATGATTTTACTATTTACGGTGATTTTTCGCTAAACATATATAACTCTGTAGCACTAAAACAAGTCGCAGACTTAGGTTTTGCTCGTCAAACTCTTTCTTTCGAGCTAAAAACATCGCAAATTCGTGATATTTCTAAATGTATTCCTACAGAAATTTTAGGATATGGTTATCTACCTCTTATGGTTTTTGAAAATCCTATTGCAAAATATAAAGACAATACCGACATTGTCTATTTAGCTGATAGAAAAGACGAAAAATTCGCACTTATGCCTGAATTTTCTAAGAGAAACACTCTTTTAAACAGCAAACCTCTATATATTTTGGATAAATTAAGCGATTTTACTAAAATAGGTGTAGATGTTTTGCGTTTATATTTTTCTACAGAAGATAATTCTATGTGCGAAAAAATTTACAACGCACATATAAACAAAACTACACTTGACCTAGATTTCACTCGTGGGTTATACTATAGAGGTGTGTTATAATGATTTTAAAATTTAAAAAAATACCATCTAAAAATGGACAAGTAGCTAAAAATCCAGCTTTTGCTACAGAAGGTTCTGCATGTTTTGATTTAACTTGCAATTTAGATGAACAAATTACTATAAAACCAAATGAAACCGTAAAAATTCCTACTGGAATTGCGATAGAGCTTGAAAATAATTCGTTAGTTGCTCTTGTTTTTCCACGTAGTGGACTATCGTCAAATTTTGGTATTTCACTTGCAAATTGCGTAGGTGTTATTGATGCTGACTATAGAGGAGAAATTTTAGTTCCTTTAGTCAATAATTCAAGTGAAAATTTTACACTAAACCCTTTCGACAGAATAGCACAACTTGGCATTACCGAAATTTTTAAACCAAGTTTAGTTGAGTGCAAAGAATTATCAGATACATCTCGTGGTGTGTCTGGATTTGGTTCTACAGGCATATAATCAACACTTTTAGTATATTACTCTAATTTTAATACCAAAAGTTACCACTTCCCTACAGTTTATCACTATATTATTTTATTTTATTTTATTTTATTTTATTTTAAGGAGCATTATGAGAGATTTTTTTTCTAGTTTGTTTTTCAAAATAGTCTTGTCAATATTTGTTGCATGTTTTGGTGCAGCCGTGTATACTTTCGCTTTTAGTGGAGCATCTACGCCTATCGCAAATATCACAGGAACTATTTTGTCGCCTTTACAAGCTTCTTTTTCAAATATTTCTATATTTCTTTCGAATGTATACACAAAATCTTTCGAATTTGATGAAGTTTTAGCCGAAAACAAAGCTTTAAAAGAAAAAATAGACGAACTTTCACACATGGCACTACAATATGAATATGCTTTATACGAAAACGAGCATCTAAAAGCTATTTTAAATATATCTCAAGTAAATCAAGACTTTAGTTTCGAACTTTGCGAAATAGTAGGTCGTGATTTTTCAAACACACAGAGCATTTTAACCCTAGATAAAGGTACAAATTCGGGTATTGCTATAAACGATTGTGTTATAACTTCTGCTGGTTTAGTAGGATATGTAACACGAGTTGGTATTAATTACTCTCAAGTTACCACGGTTATAGACCCAAGTTTTACTATAGGTGCAATAATTAGTCGCTCACGTGAAGTCGGTGTTTGCGAAAGCAATTTAGAGTTTTTTTTAAACAATACTTTAAAAATTTCGTATCTAGATAGACATTCAGACGTAGAAATAGGTGATGTAATCGAAACTTCAGGCATTACTGGCTCTTCTCCAAAAAGTTTACGAATAGGCACTGTATCAGAAGTAGCTATAGAACTTAACGGAATTTCAAAGTCTGCAACTATCGTTCCTTTTGTAGATATAGAAAATATAAACCAAGTGTATATCATAAAAGATTTTTAGAGGTGTAAATTTGAAAAAACATGTAAATCTTATAAGAAACTTGCTATATATTTTTGTAATTGTTACAATTTTCGCACTACAGTCAATCGAATTTTTTCCTAAAATTTATTTCTACAATTATAATTTATTACCAACGATTATTATTTCTATCGCTATAGTTTCAAACATACCCGTATCAGTTGCATATGCTTTCTTTATCAGCATTTTATGCGATATTAACTACACGAGCGTCGAAGGACTTAATACAATATTTTTTATAACAGCATCTATAATAATTGCTTATGTTGCCAAAAAATATTTTACCAAAAGTTTTATCACAAATATGATGTTTGTATCTATAACTCTGTTAATTTACGAATTTTTTCAGTTTATTTTTTACTATTTAACTATAAGTAAAGAATTTTTATTGTTATTTTTTCAAATTTCATGTGCAGAAATATTAATTTCTACTATTTTATGCCCTATACCATATGCCTTTTTCAAATTTTTTGAAAATATTTTAAAGGAGGACTCTTAATGAACACAAAAACTCTTATACTAAGACTTCTTTCTATTTTAGTTGTTATAATTGTTTTTAGTTGCGTTTGCATATTTGAACTCTACGATTTGCAAATAGTTCATAGCCAAGAACATTTAGAAGCAGCTGATAGAACACTTTCTAATAATGTAACTGTTGACGCAGGACGTGGAGAAATTGCTGATAGAAACGGTGTTTTGCTTATTTCAAACCAAGTAAGCTTTTCAATTCGTTTTAATAAAGCACTTTGGAACAGCGACACCCAAAACCAAATAATTCATGCACTTGTAGAGCTACTTTTAGAAAATAATTGCGAATATACGTCCTCTCTTCCTATAGCTTTAGTCGATGACGAATATGTTTTTTCAAATACTACTACAAATTTACTAAACTTTTTAAAATCAAAAAAAGCATCTGACAGCGTAGTTTCTGAAGATGATATTATAGACTTTTTAAAAACACGCTACAATGTAACCGAAGAATTAACAAAATCTCAACTTTTAGACGTGGTATCTGTTCGATATGAAATGGAACAGCAAAATTTTTCAACTTTTAAGTCCTTTACATTTGCAGAAAATGTTAATATCGAAATTGTAACATACATTCAAGAATTTCAAGAATTTTTCAAAGGTGTATATATCGACGAAAGTGCTATTCGTCAGTATCAAACAGACTATGCTGCACATATTTTAGGACGTGTTTCTCTAATTTATGCAGAAGAATATACTGATTTAAAAGAACAAGGCTATGCTCTTGATGCTACGATTGGCCGTGATGGCATGGAAAAAGTTTTAGAACCATATCTTAGAGCCACAAACGGAAAAGAAGCCTCAGACCTTGTTATTAATGGCGAAGTTATAGCAAAAGGTACATCTGTAGACCCAATTGCTGGAAATAATGTAGAATTAACTTTAGATTTATCTCTTCAAGCAGTTGTTGAAGAATCCTTAGCTAGAACGTTTGAGTCAATTAAAGAAAACGGAATTATAAATAATAGTGATGGTCAAGACATTGAAGGTGGAGCTGCTGTTGTTATTGATGTTAACACTGGCGAAATTTTAGCTTTAGCATCGTATCCTACCTACTCTTTAGAAAATTTTTCTGCAGACTATAGCAGTTTGCTTGATAATGATTTAAAACCTATGTTTAACCGTGCAACTATGGGAACTTATGCTCCAGGTTCGACATATAAAATGGTAACTGCACTTGCAGCTTTAGAAGAAGGTGTTATCACTCCTACCACGTTAATTCGTGACTATGGTAGATACACTTTTTATGATGACTATCAACCAGCTTGCTGGATTTATCGTGACTACGGTGGAACGCATGGTTATTTAACTGTATCAAATGCTATAAAAGTTTCTTGTAACTACTTTTTTTACGAAATGGGTAGACTGTTAACAGGTCAAACCATGGAAGAATATGCACTTATGCTAGGACTTGGACAAAATTCTGGTATAGAACTTCCAGAAGCTACTGGAACAATAGCAGGACCTACAACTAGAACAGAAAATGCTACAACATGGTATCCTGGTGACGCACTAGCTGCAGCTATTGGACAATCTGACCATCTTTTTACACCTTTGCAACTTGCAAATTATATAGCAACACTTGCAAATGGAGGAACACTAAACCAAGCACACTTGTTAAAAACTGTTTATAACTACGATTATTCTGAAATTGTTTTTGAAAATAATCCTGAACCTATACACGTACTTGATATATCAGAAGAAAATTTACAAGCTATTTTACAAGGCATGAGCGACGTTGTAAACGAGGGTGGTACTGCTGCAAGCGTTTTTCGTAATTATCCGATAAATGTAGCTGGTAAAACGGGTTCTGCACAAGTAGGCTCTGGTTCTGCAACTGGTGTTTTCGTATCTTACGCACCTTTTGAAAACCCAGAAATTGCTGTTTGTGTTGTTGGCGAACACGCAGGTTCTGGTGGTAATGTTGCACCAATCGTTCGTGATATTTATGATGCATACTTTGGCTTAAATGATGCTTCATAATAATTTGGGTATTGTAAATTTTAAAAATTTATATTATAATGTAATATAATATGTTTATTTGGAGGAAATGATGGCAAAAACTATATTAGTAGCCTCTGGTAAAGGCGGTACAGGAAAAACTACTACCTCAGCTCATTTAGCACTTGAAATGTCTTATCAAAAGCACCGTGTTTTGCTTATAGACACCGACTGTGGCTTTAAAGGACTAGATATTGTTCTAGGTCTTAGCGACCAAATTTTATATAATTTTTTAGATGTTTTAAACGACCAAGTAAGTATGGAAACAGCTGTTGTTAAAAAAAATAGATATTTACACCTACTTTCAGCACCGTTTATGCAAATATCACGCAATTACACAGTGTCGCACATAGCTAAAATGATAGATAAAGTATTTGATTTTTATGATTATATCATAGTAGATTGTGCTGCTGGCTTTACCTACGAAACAGAAATATTTGCAAAAATTTCTAATATAGCTTTAATTATAACTTCGCTAGATGATACAAGCATTAGAGCTTCTGAAAACATGGCAAGTAAACTTGAAGACTTAGGTCTTTCAAAATGTTTTTTAATACTCAGCCGTGTACGTCCACGTTTAGTTCTTAAACGAAACGCAAAAAATATAGACGAGGCTATCGACGCTACTTGTCTACCACTTTTAGGAGTTATTCCCGAAGATGAAAATGTTATAGCTTGTGGCAATCGAGGTTTGCCAGTATATAGTATGCCAAGGTCGCAAAGTGCTGTAGCTTATAAAAATATAACAGCTAGACTTCTTGGAGAAAACGTTAACATTATGAAAATAAGATAGGAGATTTTAATATGTTACATATTGCACTAATAGCACAGGACAAAAAAAAGGAGCTTATGGTTCAATTTTGCATGGCTTACTGTGGAATTTTATCAAAACACCAAGTTTGTGCAACTACAACAACTGCAAAACTAGTGTCAAACGCTACAGGACTGCATATAGAAAAGCTACTTCCTGGTAACCAAGGTGGAGAACAGCAGATTTCTGCACGTGTTTCATATAATGAAATCGACCTTGTTCTATATTTTCGTGACCCTATGCATTTACCAAAATACGAAAACGATATACACTCTATAATCCGTTTATGTGATATTCATAACATACCAGTTGCGACAAATGTTGCAACGGCTGAAATGCTTATTCTAGGTATGGACAGAGGTGACCTAAACTGGAGAAAAATTGCACACCCTAAATTTTAAGGAGATTTTACTGTGGCAGATATTATAAAAGGTCCTCGTGGGGTAAACGATGTATTACCTTTCGAATCTTATAAATGGCAATATATAGAAAATATTGCTAGAATTATTGCACAAAATTACAATATACGTGAAGTTCGAGTGCCTATGTTTGAGCATACCGAACTTTTTCACCGTGGAGTTGGCGATACAACGGACGTTGTTCAAAAAGAAATGTATACTTTTCTTGATAAAGGAAATCGTTCGATAACTTTGCGTCCTGAGGGTACGGCATCTACTGTTCGTTTGTGTTTAGAACACTCTCTTTTAAACGGAACTTTACCACTTAAAACTTACTATATTGTTCCAAATTTTCGCTACGAAAAGCCAGAAGCAGGTAGACTTCGTGAGCATCACCAATTTGGTGTAGAATATTTTGGAACTGCTGATTCTTCTGCTGATGCAGAAGTTATTTCTATAGCTGATACTTTACTTAAAACTTTAGGTATTTTAAATGCCGAAGTGTCAATTAATTCTATCGGTTGCCCAAAATGCCGACCAACTTTCCACGAAAATTTAAAAAAATATTTTGAAGATAAAAAAGAGCATTTGTGCGAACTTTGTTTAGACAGACTAGACAAAAATCCTATGCGTATTATCGACTGTAAAAACGAAAAATGCTCAGAAATTGCAAAAAATGCACCAACTTCTATAGATAATCTATGCGAAGAGTGTCATTCGCATTTTGAGGGAACAAAAAAACATTTAGAAACTTTAGAAATTCCTTTCAAAGTAGACACTGGTATTGTTCGTGGGCTTGATTATTATACAAAAACCGTTTTCGAATTTGTATCAAAAGACACGGGGCTTACTATTTGTGGTGGTGGCAGATATGATGGTTTAGTCGAAACTTTGGGTGGAAAACCAACACCTGCTTTAGGTTTTGGCTGTGGCATAGAGCGTTTAATCATGATGATAGAGGCAAATGGGCAAAACTTTGGTCTAGAACCTCAAGTTGATATTTTTATTGCAAACATTGGCGACGAGGCGAATTTATATGCTACAAAACTAACGCACAACCTACGAATTGCTGGCTTTTCTGCCGAAAAAGATATTGCAGGACGTGCTTTAAAAGTTCAAATGAAATATGCTGATAAAATCGGTGCAAAGTATTCTACTGTTATCGGAGATGGCGAACTAGAAAGCAAGCTATGTACTATAAAAAACATGGAAAATGGCGAAAAAACTGAAGTTAATTTAGATGAAATTGCAGATTTCATCGTTTCTGATATGTAAATTTGCAAAAACTCCACTTCATGTGGTCAAAATGATGATTAATTATCATCAATACTTATACAAAATAATTTATATAATTGAGGTAAAAAATGAAAAGAACTAACTATTGTGTAGATACAAAAGACGTAACTATCGGCGATATAGTAACTGTATCTGGCTGGATTTCTAAAGAACGCAACTTAGGTGGCGTACTTTTCGCTGATGTTCGTGATAGAACAGGTATTGTTCAATGTGTATTTAACGAAGAAGACAACGCAGAACTTTTTAATAAATCTACTGTTCTTAGAACAGAATTTGTTGTGTCAATTACAGGGAAAGTGCGTGAGCGTTCTTCTAAAAACCCAAATATTCCTACTGGAAATATCGAAATCGAAGCAACTGAAATTGAAATTCATTCAAAAGCTGAAACTACTCCTTTTGAAATTACTGATGAAAAAGAAACTAACGACGCTTTGCGTTTAAAATATAGATACTTAGATTTGCGTAGACCATCTTTGCAAAAATCTATGGCTTTACGTCATAAAGTAACGCAAATTGCGAGAAATTACTTCGATACACAAGGATTTTTAGAGATAGAAACTCCTATGCTTACAAAATCGACTCCAGAAGGTGCTAGAGATTACCTTGTTCCATCAAGAGTTCATAATGGAAAATTTTATGCACTTCCTCAATCTCCTCAACAATATAAGCAAATGCTTATGCTTGCAGGTTTTGACAGATATATGCAAATTACACGTTGTTTTCGTGATGAAGATTTACGTGCTGACCGTCAACCAGAATTTACACAAATAGACCTTGAAATGTCTTTCGTAGACCAAGAAGATGTTATGGCTGTAAACGAAGGTTTTTTAGCTGACGTTTTCAAAAAAGTGCATAATGTTGATATTGCACTTCCACTTCCTCGCATGCCTTATCAAGAGGCAATGGATAGATTTGGTTCGGACAAACCAGACACTCGTTTTGGTTTTGAGCTAAAAGACATTACAGAAGTTGTAAAAAACACAGAATTTAAGGTCTTTCGTGAAGCTTTAGATGGTAATGGTGTAATTAAGCTTATAAATGTTGATGGTGGAGCTAAATTTACAAGAAAAGAAATTGACAGCTTAGTTGAGTTTGTTAAAACTTATCGTGCTAAAGGTCTTGCGTGGATTAAAATGGCAGATGGCTCAATGTCATCATCTTTTGCAAAATTTATGACAGAAGATGAAATGAACGCTATTATTTCAAAAGCAGAAGCAAAAGATGGAGATTTAATTTTAGTTTGCTCATCTGATAATGCAGATATTGTTTATAATTCACTTGGTGCGTTAAGATGTGAAGTTGCAAAACGCATGAATATTTTAGATGAAACTCAAATAAATTTACTATGGGTTACAGATTTCCCACTTTTCGAATATGACGAAGAACTTGATAGATATTTCGCAAAACATCACCCTTTTACAGCTCCTTTTGACGAAGATTTAGCAAAACTAGAAACAAATCCAGCTGAAGTTCGTGCAAAAGCTTATGACATTATAATGAATGGCGTAGAGCTTGGTGGTGGTTCTATTAGAATACATCAATCAGATGTTCAAGAAACAATGTTTCGTGCTTTAGGGTTTACAAAAGAATCTGCAAACGAACAATTTGGACATTTAATCGAAGCGTTTAAATATGGTGCACCTCCACATGGTGGTTTAGCTTATGGCCTTGATAGACTTTGTATGCTACTTTCTGGACGTGACTCTATTCGTGATGTTATTGCTTTCCCAAAAGTGCAAAATGCATCAGAACTTTTAACAAATGCTCCTGACTTTGTAGAAAAAACACAGCTAGATGAGCTAGGTATCGACGTTGTTGCAACTAAAGAAGAAGATTAAAAAATACAACTCAAGTTCTAATGAATTTGAGTTGTACCCTTACTATTATGGCAACGCCTCACGTCTTAACAGTCAACTTTTTTGTGAATTTTCCGTAACTATGCACAAAAATTACTTACAATACGAAAGTATTACTGCATAATTTTTTGCACAAATTAACGAACAATTTATCTAAAAAATTTAACTATTATAGTTATGAGATGTTGCCTTCTATTTCTAAATCTCGAATTTGCTCGTGATTTACCGTAACTTTAATATTATAAAGTGCATCGACTTTTAAAGGAGCTAAAACAAAACTCCCCCACTCGTCGGTATATGCAAAAGAACCAATTTCTATAATTTTATGGTTCTTTTTGTTAATTTCATACGCTATCAAAAAAGCATCTTTTATAGGTTTTTCGTTGTCATCTACAACATTACCTATAATTGCAGGTTTGCTGTTTTGATTTATATGTATAGTTGTTTTTATCACCTCGTCTTTTTGAGGTGAAGCAAAAAAATTTATATCCAAAATTTATACACCTACCTTTTTTCATATATGATATTATATTAAAAAAATGGTGATTTGGTGACAACGAAAGAGGTATTATATGGCAAAAGATAAAAAATTAGTATCCGAAATTACTTCTATGAACGAAGATTTCGCAAAATGGTACACAGATATTGTAAAAAAAGCTGAACTTATAGACTATTCTAGTGTTAAAGGTTGCGTTATTATGCGTCCTTATGCACAGGCTATTTGGGAAAATATTCAGTCAAATTTAGATAGAATGTTTAAAGAAACTGGACACGAAAACGTTGCTATGCCTATGTTTATTCCAGAAAATTTATTACAAAAAGAAAAAGACCACGTTGAGGGGTTTGCTCCAGAAGTTGCTTGGGTAACTCATGGTGGCTCTGAAAAACTTCAAGAGCGTCTTTGCGTTCGTCCAACTTCGGAAACGCTTTTTTGCGAACATTATGCAAATATCATAAAATCTCATAGAGATTTGCCAAAACTTTATAATCAATGGTGTTCTGTTGTTCGCTGGGAAAAAACTACACGTCCGTTTTTACGTTCTCGTGAATTTTGGTGGCAAGAGGGTCACACAGCTCACGCAACAGCTGAAGAAGCTATCGAAGAAACACTAAAAATGCTTGATGTTTACGAAACTTTTGTAAATAAATATCTTGCTATGCCTGTTATAAAAGGTAAAAAAACGGATAAAGAACGCTTCGCAGGTGCTATTGATACTTATACTATTGAGGCTATGATGCATGATGGTAAAGCTTTGCAATCTGGTACTTCTCACTATTTTGGTGATGGTTTTGCAAAAGCATTTGAAATTCAATATGCTGATAAAAACAACGGTTTATCGCATGTTCACCAAACTTCTTGGGGTGTTTCAACAAGACTTATCGGTGGGATAATTATGACTCACTCTGATGATAATGGGCTAGTTCTACCTCCTATGATTGCACCAACGCAAGTTATTGTAATCCCAGTTGCACAACATAAAGATGGAGTTATAGAAAAAAATACAGAAATTATGCAAATGCTACAAAAAGCTGGTATTCGCACAAAAATTGACGTTTCTGATAACTCTCCTGGGTGGAAATTTGCAGAATACGAAATGAAAGGTGTACCTATTCGTTTAGAGCTAGGTCCTCGTGATATAGAAAGCAATAATTGTGTTTTAGCTCGTCGAGATACGAACGAAAAAACTGTTGTATCGTTAGATAATATCGAAAAAACTGTGCAAGATTTACTTGTAACAATTCAAGAAGATATGTATAACAGAGCTTTGAAAAATCGTGTTGAGCATACTTTTGACGCAACTACTTTTGAACAAATGATTGAAAAATCTAAAGATGGTTTCGTGCGTTCTATGTGGTGTGGCGATTTAGCTTGCGAAGAAAAAGTAAAAGAAGAAACTGGTATGCCATCTCGTTGTATGCCATTTACAGATGAAAAACTTTCTGACACTTGCCCTATGTGTGGAAAAAAAGCAGATAAACTTGTAATTTGGGGAGTTGCTTATTAATGGCTGGATTAGATTTTATTATAGAGCTACTCGAAAATCCAATTATCGCAACTTTGTTTCGCATAATTGTTGTATTAATTTTATTAAAAATAGCGTTAAAATTTAACACAAAATTATTTAATAACGCACAAAATAAACTTAAAAACACTGGACACACTAAAAATATAACATATCTTTCATTTTTAAAGCATATGTCTGTCGCTGTGATATATTTTATAGCTGTAATTTCTATCGGAGATACAATTCCAGGTTTTGATAATACCGTATCGGCTCTTTTAGCGTCTACTGGTATTTTAACAGTTGTTATCGGTTTTGCATCGCAAGAGGCAATGTCGAGCCTAGTTTCTGGTGTGATGATTTTAACGTTTAAACCTTTTATAATAGGCGACGTAATAACGTTTAATGGTAATACTGGAATAGTAGAAGAAATTACTTTGCGACACACTGTTATAAAAACTTTTGAAAACAAACGTTTAATTGTTCCAAACTCGTCTATAAACAACGATATTATAGAAAATGCGAACTATTTAGAAGATAAAGTATGTACTTTTTTAGAAATAGGCATAGGATATAATAGCTCGATAGACAAAGCACGAGAAATAATCCTTACTAACGCCACCTCGCACAAAGATTATTTAGATAATCGAACTGAGCAAGACCTCGAAAACGGCGTTCCTGCTGTTATTATCCGTGTTTCAGAACTTGGAGATAGTTCTATAACCATGCGAGCGTCTATTTGGGCAGAAAATAATGCTACTGCGTTTGCTATGAAATGTGATTTGCTTGAAAGTATCAAAAAAGATTTCGACAAAAATGCTATCGAAATTCCATTTCCTCAAGTTACAATTTCCTACACAAAAGACTAAAAAAATCGCATAAGTATTCCATATAAAGGAATATAAATATTTGAATTAAAAACACCTCTCTTGCTAATACTTTAATGTATCAAGGGAGGATTTTTTATGTATGGTAAAGTTAATATATGTGGAGTAAACACAGCAAAACTTGTAGTTATATCAAACACTAGAAACATAGAACTTATAACAATGCTACAAAATGGCGATACTTCTGTTCGAGAGGAAATTATAAGTGGAAATCTAAAACTTGTGCTTAGTGTTGTACAAAAATTTTCAAATAAAGGCGAAAATGTAGACGATTTATTCCAAATAGGTTGTATCGGGCTTATAAAATCTATTGATAATTTTGATACAAGCTTCGGCGTTCGATTTTCTACCTACGCAGTTCCGATGATTATAGGCGAAATACGTAGGTATTTACGTGATAATAGCATGGTGCGTGTGTCACGTTCGATACGAGATTTAGCCTACAAAGCCCTAAGTGCTAAAGAAAATTTAGCAAATAAACTCGGGCGTGACGCTACTATGGACGAAATAGCAAAAGAACTCGAGGTAACTCGTGCCGAAGTTACATTTGCACTAGACGCAATTTCCGACCCCGTGTCCATTTATGACCCCGTGTATTCAAATGACGGAGATACGATTTGCCTGCTTGAGCAAATTTCTGACACAAAAAACACAGCCGAAAGTTGGATTTCTAATATAAGCATTCAAGAGGCACTAAAAAAACTAGACGAACGTGAAAAAAACATTCTATGTAAGCGTTTTTTTGTTGGTAGAACACAAACAGAGGTAGCTGAGGAAATCGGAATATCACAAGCCCAAGTTTCAAGGCTTGAAAAAAACGCACTAGCTAAACTAAAAAAACAAATATAAGTCAAAAAATTTTCTGTATTTTACAATATAAGCTGTCGTTTAAGGCAACACCTCATAACTATAGTAGTTAAATTTTTTAGAAAAATTTTTATCAATATGTGCTAAAATTACGAAGTAATACTTTCGTATTACAAGTGATTTTTATGCGACGTTACGGAAATTTCACAAAAAAGTTGACTGCTAAGGCTCTAGCTGTTAGCCTAGAGGTGTTGCCTTGAGTAAAAACGATAGCTTTTTTGCGTTTATAATGTAATTTTTTTGTAAAAAACAGCTATATCAAGCAAAATCATCAAGCTATATTACAGTAGTGTTACATTTAGGCAAATTGTCTTGATTTTTCCAAAAATATGTATATAATAAAAATATAAACAAAAACGATTTAACTCTTATGTTACACTTATGTTACAATATTGGAAAAAGCTTGCATTTTTTCTATATTAATACTATAATGTCCATAGGGATAAATCCCACAAAAATGAAGGAGGATTTAAGATGACTAATCTTAAAAAGATTACAGCTTTATCGTTAGCTGCTACATCTATGTTAGGTACTGTTGCTTCTGCAAGTACTTTCCCAGATGCTGCTGACATTAATAACTTTGATGCTGTAACAACACTAAGTGCTCTTGGTATTATCAAGGGTGACTTAACGGGTAATTTCAACCCAACTCAAACAGTAACTCGTGCTGAAATGGCGAAAATGATCTTCACTATCGTTAACAAAGGTGACGATAATGCAGAAGCATTTGATGCAGTTACAACAGATTTAACTGACATTTCTACTCACTGGGCTTCTAGCTACATCAAATACTGTGAACAAAACGGTATCGTTGCTGGTTACGGTGATGGAACTTTCAGACCAGAAAACGAAGTTACTTCTGCTGAAGCTCTAAAAATGGTTTTAGTTGCTTTAGGTTACGAAGCTGACGATTATACTGGTGCTACTTGGTACAACAGCGTTGTAACTCACGCAACTACTCTTCAACTTGTAGATGGTGTAACTTCTTACAACTCTGCATCTTCAAGAGAAAATGCTGCACAAATTCTTTACAATGCACTATATGCTGATATGGCTGCATCTGAACTTAACTCTAACCAAGGTGCATCTGGTTATGCTTATGTAACTCTAGGTGATTACTACTTAGACCTTGTTACTGTAACTGGTTTCGCAAACGGTGTAGGTGTAGGTTTAGTTAACATTAGTGATACATATAAGCTTCAAACAAATTCTGATTATTATGATGGTGATTTAAAAGCTACTACTGATTACATCGGTTACACTGGTCAATTAGTAGATGTTTTAATGAATGATAAAACTAATGCAGTTTATGGTTTAAAACCAGCTGAAGATTATGTTTATTCAATTGATGCACTTAAAGGTGCTTTAACTATCGACACTTCATCTGGATCTCTTTCTACTTACACAGTAGAATACGATGGTTTAAAAATCAAAGGTTTATACGAAAATGACTGGGATGCATTTAATGATGCTGATTCTAATGCACGTATCATAATTGCTAAAAACGGTACTGCTGATGCTACTATCAAAACTATCCCTGTAGATGTTGCAGAAGTTACTTCTTTCTCAGCAGGATACGGAATGTACATTACTGACACTGCTGTTGGTACTTCTAGTTTTGAAGATTGGTATGAATTTGAAGATACTAGTCTTTATACTTTCGGTGCTGGTCTTGAAAAAGATGCATTCGTAACAGTTTATGATAACGAATTTACTGGTAAAGTAGAATTCGAAGTTATCGAAACTCAATCTGGTAAAATCACTGCAACAAAAGTAAACGATTCTGCAATTGATGCTAGTATAATTTTCGCTGTTAATGAAGAATTACAATACAAAATCAATAATAATTGGTATACTGTATATTCAAATGCAGATGTTGATGCTACTACATTTGATTTAGGTACTACAATTGAATTCTCTGCTATTGGTTCTGTAATCTATGGTGCAGAAATTCTTGTTGATGCTACTATCGACTTTAGCAAATACGTTGCTGTTGTAAACGTAGCTCAAGGAAAAGAAACAAGTACTTATACTACTCTATCTGGTAACGTTGCATACTGGGAAACTCAATTATTATTTAGTGATGGTGCAACTAAAATTGTATATGTAGCTGCAGAAGACTCAACTGATAAAGGTACTCTTACTGATGCTGGCGATCGTCCTTACCTAGGTCTTTACACTTACAAAATCATTGAAGGTTTCTACGTTTTAGAACCAGTTATAGGTTCATCTATTAGCTACGATGTAAATTACTATTCTAGTGCAGACACTGAACAAGGTCTTGAAAAAGACAACGACTTATTTATCCATGGTACATCAAATAACCATGCTGTAATTGATGATAATTCTCTTTTCTATGTATTAACAACTAAAACTGATTCATCTGGTAATTACTACTTAGATAATGATAATTATTACTTCCTACAATCTGATGCTTCAACAATTGATTTCAAATTATACTATGATGTAAATATAGGTGATGCTGTTCCTTTAGAAGCGTATAAATACTCAGACTACGTTGGTACTCCTGAAATACTAACTGGTGCTGAAGTTAAAGATTGGGGCGATACTGACTTACGTTTATCTGCTACTGTAACTCGTACAATTAATGGTGTAGATCACGTTATCTTTGGTTTCATGATTGCTGATATTTCTGCTGATTCTGATGATTACCAAATCGGTTCTATCTGGGAAACTACTATAGAAATTGACGAAGATGGTTACAAAGCTCTTTATGTAACAATGTTCACTGCTGATTCTGATAACAAAACTGTTACTTACAAAGTACATGGTACTGATGGTGACACAACTGTTTCTGATAATAAAACAGCTACTACTGATTTCTACTACATGAGCAGAGGTGACGTAATATTCTTCACAATAAATAGTGATGACTCAATCACTCTTGGCGATCAAGACGATTACAAAGATGGTTATAACTATCTTTACGGTTCTCTAGTTGGTACTACTGCATCAAATTCTTACATTAATGTTTATGTAACTGATGGTGATACTTATACTATCCAACTTACTGATAGCACTGATTACATCTATGTTAACAGCAAACACGAAGGTTTAGCTAACGTAAGTGGTCTAACTCAAGCTGTTTACAATCCAACAGATGGTTATAACGAAAACATCATCGTAATTTACAAAAATACAGAAAATGGTTCTGGTAAATTAGATGCTGTAGGTATTGTAACTATTGCTAATTCTGGTAACGCTGATTTATTAAATGTAAATAATAAAGCTCCAGAAGTTGCTATTGAAAACTAAATAAATATTAATTTTAATTAATATTGCGTTTAAAAGCAAATAATATAACCCCGTTACTTAATGTAACGGGGTTTATTTATTGTATTAAATAATATCTTTAGTATTTACGTATGTCTGATTTAGCCATCTTAAACACACGTCTTTTTTTATTAGCGTAAGCATAAAAAAAGCGAGGTACATTTTGCACCTCACTTAAATTTATTATCTTATTATTCGCTTATATCATTTATCTCTATCACGAAATTCTCGGAATCTACCGATATATTTTTAATCTGTAGTCTTTCTGCAAGAGCTTCTGAAACAAGGCTATATATTACAGCAAACGTTGGCACGCCAATAAGCATACCCACTATACCGAATAATCCACCACCAATAATAATTGAAACAAGCACCCAAAATGCAGATAATCCAGTAGACTCACCCAAAATTTTAGGCCCTATAATATTTCCGTCTACCTGCTGTAAAATTATGATAAAACCTACAAATACAACCGTAGTCATCGGACTAACCATAAAAAGAATGAAAGCACACGGAACAGCTCCGATAAATGGACCAAAATATGGTATCATATTCGTAACACCAATCATAACAGCTATTAAAAGTGCAAAAGGTGAATATATAAACAACATTACAACAAAACAAATACAGCCAATAATAAAACTATCAAGCATTTTCCCTATCAAAAAACTAGAAAATATACGTTCAACCCTTGTACCTATTTCTAAAATTCTTTCTGCATATTTAGTTTCTAACAAAGCATAAAGCACTTTTTTTATTTGAAAACATAAAGTATCTTTACTAAGTAGCATATATATCGACGAAATTACTGCAGTTATCATATTAATAATAATACTACCGATAGATACCGACGCACTCAAAATTTTGGAAACTAAACTTGCATCTATAATAGATATAAACTGGCTAACACTTCCCCACATCGCATTTAATTCGCTCGACATTTCATCATTAATATTAAATTTATTTAACAAATCGGTAATTGTTTTTGTTATATTCTCTATAAAAGTTGGAATATTATCAAGAATAGAAATCAGCGTTTCTGCTGTTTGAGGGATAATCGCAACAAATAATGCAAATATTATTACAAAAAAGTACATATAAGTTGTAAAAATAGACATTCCTTTTGCTTTTTTAGGACTAAGCTTATGAAAAACTTTTTTCTCAAACCACATAGCAGGCTTGTTTAATATAAAAGCAAGTCCAAAACCATATATAAACGGGGACACTATCCTCAGAAAATCACCTAAATACGTGGATAATGAGTAGAAATTCGAAGCAATTATAAAAAATACAATCGCAATTATCAGCGACATCGCATTTCCTACAACTTTAGATGTCATATATTCTTTAAATTTATTATACATTACATCAACCTTTCTTTTACAAATTATTTCCATCTTTTTTATAAATATACTATTATTATACAACATTATCTATATAAAATCAACTGTTTTTTATCAAAATAATATTAAATTCGACTAATTTCTTAATTTTTATATAAAAAAACAGCCACAATGTGACTGTTAAGTTATTTTCATTATAAAAATATTAGAATATTTCCCAAATATTTGCACGAGTGAATTTTTTACCTTCCACAGTTACGTCTATAGTAGGACACATAATTGGTCTTGAAACTTCTGTAAAGCCTTTCGAATTTACGATAACAGTATCTTCGCTTTTCGTACCAGTTATAGATGGATTCCAGCAAAATGCTTGGTTTTCTTGGATAGTTCCCTTTGTTTCAAAGTCTACTCTGTAGTCACGAGCAACATAGCTTATCGGTCCACCTTGGTGATGTTTTAAAAATTCTTCGCCATATCCACGGTCTTCGTATGCTTTTTTCCCTGCTTCTAGTGCAGAAACATAAGTATTTCCTGGAATAGAGTTTAATTTTAAAACTAAGTCTACCTCAGAATTTTTAATGTATTGTTCTTGTAATTCATCAGTTACTGGCACAAAATTTGCAAATCGAGAACAACAAATAACAAGCCCTTTGTAGCAGAAATTACCACCTAGTTGAACTCTTTCTTTAATTGGGTTGAAAGTTGCGATTGGGTGACGGTAGTTATAAATTCTGTGGTCACCAGCACACATCATAGAAACTATATCTAGTCCTAAAGCACGTGTTTTTTCTGACGCACGACCAACAATATCACGCTCTGTTTGACCAACATAAGTTTCTGCTAAAGTTTGCTCTACAATACGAGAAGCTAACGCTCCACCTATTTTGTATCTTTCGATTTCGTCTTCTGTTAGTGAAAAACGCATAGCTTTGATGTCATTTGCAACATTTACACCACGGTCAGTACCATAATCATAGCCTACAGTACCATTATTCATCAATTTATCAATAGTTTGACCTTCGAAAGCATTTTCGTACCAAGTTGTAAAATGAATTGTAAAACCTAGTTCTTCTAAATTTTCTTCATCACGCATACGATTTGCTTCTATGTTATTTGTTATAGCGTGTAGTTCGTTTTCTTTTATAAGAAGTCCACAAAGCCCCATTTCGCCGATACCGATGTAGTTTGTTCTTCCACAAGTAAGCCACGAAAAGCTATCTTGACGTTTTAAATATACACCGTCTAAATTTTTCTCGCTCATCATTTTTCTAATTCGTAGCAGTTTTTCTTTCAATTCTCTCATCGTTTTACTCCTTTATAATTTATCAAATGTTTGTTTTTCGAGTTCTTCTTTTAACGCTGTATTTGCCACCGAAAAAGCTTCTCTCATGGCACAATTACAACTACTTATTCCGTTACATTCTATATCTTCGTCCAAGCAACTGTTAATTGCTATAACACCTTCTATAGCCTCGATAACATCTTTCAAGCTAATCTCGAAAGGCTGTTTTTTTAGCTTATATCCACCTGCGTGACCTTTATACGACTGCAAAATTTCGGCTATACACAGTTTTCTAAGAATTTTTAGAGCAAACCTTTGTGTTATATCTGTTTCTTCTGAAATTTGTTTTGCTCCAACTATTTCATCTTTTTTTGAGAGATAATAAACTATACGCACTGCGTAATCTGATTCTCTTGTAATTTTCAAACTAAATCTCCTCTTAAAGCCCTTGACTAATCAAGGTGTTTATAGTATAATATTAAAGTAAAATGCGAGTATGCTGGAATAGGCAGACAGGCACGCTTGAGGGGCGTGTGTCTTTGACGTGTGGGTTCAAGTCCCACTACTCGCACCAAGCAAAATATATTTGCTTTTGTTTCCGTCTAGGTTAAAACTTAGACGGATTTTTTTAATATTAAATCTATGTTTTTTCATTGTATACCAAATTGATATATTAATATTATTTTAACATAAATTTTAAACTTAGTCAAATATAAGTTTATTATTTCTAAAAAAACTGTCGCTTATGAATTTACCACAAGCGACAGTTTAAAACTTAAAAAGTCTTATTTATTTTTGTTCATGTGTTGAATTAATTCAAGAACTTTGTTTGAATAACCCCACTCATTATCATACCAAGATACAAGTTTTACGAAAGTATCAGTTAATGCGATACCAGCTTTTGCATCAAAGATAGATGTTCTAGAATCGTGGATAAAGTCAGTTGATACTAAATCTTCATCAGTGTAACCAAGGATACCTTTAAGTTCGCCTTCAGAAGCTTTTTTGATACAAGCACAGATTTCATCATAAGATGCTGGTTTTGCAAGGTTTACAGTTAAGTCAACAACTGAAACATTGATAGTTGGAACTCTGAAAGCCATACCAGTTAATTTACCATTAAGGTCTGGAATAACTTTACCTACAGCTTTAGCTGCACCAGTTGATGAAGGAATGATGTTGCCAGAAGCAGCACGTCCACCTCTCCAGTCTTTAGAAGAAGGAGCATCAACAGTTTTTTGAGTGTTAGTAGTTGCGTGTACAGTAGTCATAAGACCATCTTTAATACCAAAGTTATCGTTGATAACTTTTGCTAAAGGTGCTAAACAGTTTGTAGTACAAGAAGCATTAGAAACAACGTCCATGCTAGATTTATATTCAGAATTGTTTACGCCCATAACAAACATTGGAGCATCTGCAGATGGTGCAGAAATAACAACTTTTTTAGCTCCACCTTTAATGTGAGCAGAAGCTGATTCTGTTGTAGTGAATACACCAGTTGATTCTACTACATATTCAGCAGAAACTGAACCCCAAGGGATATTTGCAGGGTCTTTTTCAGCAAAGAATTTAATTTCTTTACCATTTACAATGATAGAACTATCAGTAACTTTAACATCACCATCGTAACGTCCGTGTACTGAATCGTAACGTAGCATATAGCTCATATAGTCTGGAGTCATGAAAGGATCATTAATTCCAACGAATTCGATTTCTGGATTGTCCAAACCTGCTCTGAATACTAGACGTCCGATACGTCCAAAACCATTAATACCTACTTTAATTGCCATTATTTAGTCCTCCTAAAAAATTTCATTTTTTTTTGATAATTACATTATATACTATTTATAAAAATTATACAATAGTAAATTGTTAAAAAAGTATCATTTTTTTTAAATATATTAAAATACACAAAAAATTTCCAAAAAACGACTTTATTTATTGTAACTTTTGCAGTATACTAAATTATGATAATTGTAGTATACTATAATATGTAAGAGGAGGTGACCTATGAATTTTGACTTTAATTCAAACTCAAGTTTTGCAAATCATATGCTAAAACGTCTAAATCTTAATAGCATTAATATAATAGTATGTAACGAAAATTTTGTTATTTTAGATATAACCGAAAGTGCTATGCAACTATTTGATGTGAAAGTTGGCGAGAATTTAGCAGATTTTGTTGATTATAATGTATGTCTTGGCTTTAGAAAAGTTATTTTAGAAAAAACAGCTACTGTTTTAAATGATAAAATAGACGATGTGTACTTTGAAATAGAAGCAGATGAGCATAACGGAAACGCTGTATTGATTTTTAATGAACTAAACCATAGTAAAGATATTTCTGACATGGCACGAGCTACCTCAAATATTTTAAACCAATATATAATAAATAATGATAATTTAATTAAACATATACAAGTAGACCAAAATATGCCATCTTTTTTAGAAGAACGCAAAAGCATGCATAGACTATATGATTTTAATGCTAAAATCGAACTTTTCATAGAATCTGACACTATAAATGTACCTGGTTTTAAAACGCAGAATTTTTCTTTATTTTTACTTGAATTTGTAGAAAATGTGCGTAATACCTTGCAAAATACTAATATAGTAACAGAAATCGCAGATAATATCATTTGCGAATTTAACCACGAAAAATTCACTTTAGCTTTAGTAAACTCGCTTTCAAATATTTTTAAAAGTAGCCAAACAGATACCTTAATTTCTATTAAACTGCACGAAAAAAACGAAAATATACATCTATTTATATCAAACAACAGCGATAATTCTTATAATATAGATATAAATAGCGATGAAATCGTAGCTATTCGCCGTGTTTTAGTCTTACACAAAGGAAATGTATTTATAAAGAAAACCGAATTAGGAAGTGAACTTTGCTTAACTTTTCCTATCAAGCAGTCTTCGGAATATTTTTTCGAAAGCCATAATGAATATCATACAAAAAATTTAAAAAGCGACAGACTTATACGCACTTTAGAACTTTTTAATAAATAAAAATCAAACCTCCCTTTTTCATAAAAGAGAGGTTATTTTTTAATATTCTATACCTAGTTTTTGCGAAATTTCTATAATTTTTTTTAAATGCTCAATATTTTCAGCGAGTGTTTTTTGTCCTTCTTCTGTTAATTTATAATATTTTCTCGGTGGACCTTCTGTACTTTTTAAAAATTCTACATCTAAAATTTTCGCATTATGAAGTCTTCTTAAAACTGCATACACCGTGGCTTTGTCTACATCATCAAATATTTCCGAAATTTTTTTCATTATATCGTATCCATAAATAGGTTCGTCATTTTGTATTGTTTTTAGGATAAACATCTCTAAAAAACCTTTTTTAAATTGAGGATTCATATTTTTCACCTCTTTTTTTGTTAATTATTAGATATAGCAACACAGAAATCACCATACTTACAATATATATCGCAAAAGCTATGTAAATTCTTGGATTAAGTGTTGACATATCACTTAAACTACAGCAAATATGATAAAATAATCTGAAAAATGCTAAACCGAAATATGCTGAAAATAATGGCATAAAATACGAAATACCACAACTAAACAGTTTTATCGCTAGAAAAATCACTAAAACTAAAAATAATCTTAGAAAAATTTCGAAAAATGTCCAAATTACATTAGCATAATCAATATTAATCGTTGTAACACTAACAAAGCATTTTACAAAATAACCCGATACGATAAATAAAGCAAATGCGTTTATAAAAACGTACATAATTGTAGTTAAAATGCTAAACGATGCACTTTTTTGATGAAAATTATCAATAATCACAAGTTTTCTTCCATATAATTTCATAATAATTATAGGACATAGCATTGTAAGTATAACTGAGATTATTGTCCCGAACAAATGTACTTGAACGTCTAAGAACGGTGAAAAATACATTAAAATATGTGGATACAAGATAACAAAGCTCGCAAGCACTATAAAAATCGGATATTTATAAGCCTTTACGTTTAAAGAACTCAATGTATCTCGTGTATTTAACTCAAAATCATCTTCCCTTGAAAATTCTACATAATCATTCATTACATCTCGCATTTCCGACACACTTTGATATATTAGAAGTTTTGATGCTAGTTTTTTAAAATTTTCCATAATATCTCCCCTTTAGTATTGTTTATTAATCACTAGTGTATTTTAATAATATCACAGTAGTGTGTAATAGTCAATAGTAAATTTTAAAAAACAGTCTAAAACTTTAGGCAACACCTCATAACTATAGTAGTTAAATTTTTTAGAAAAATTTTTGTCAATATGTGCTAAAATTATGCAGGAATACTTTCGTATTATAAATGATTTTTGTGCATAGTTACGGAAAATTTACAAAAAAGTTGACTGTTAAGGAGTGAGCCGTTAGTTGTGAGGCGTTGCCTTTACGTGATAGACTGTTTTATGTTACATAAATATTAAAACGCACGTTATAATCGTCATGCTAATGACTATATTTAGCGAGCTAAACGCACCTATAAGCGATGGTTTGCAATTTAGTTTTTCTGAAAAAACGATATTTAGCGTTGAAGTTGGCGAAAATACGCAAATTATCAAAGCTTTTTTTATTTCTTCATCAAAAGGCATAAAAAATATCGAAACTGCCACTACTAGCGAATAAGCATATCTTACAAAAATCGCCGATGATATTTGCTTCAAATCCTCTTTTTTCATATTAAATTCAAGCATTACGCCTATCATAATCATAGATAAAAAGCTTGTTGCACTTGCTCCAATATCAGTTATTACATATAATTCGCTTGGAAATGTAATTTTTAAAGCTATAGATAAAATCATAGCTATGTACGTCAAAAATGGTACTGATGACGTTAGATATTTTATAATCAACGGCAATGGATTTTGCTTTTCTTTAGTTACAACTGCCGAAGTTACAGCAAAAATTATACCAAAAACCATAATCGCATTACTAATATCAAACATCATAACCGAAAGCACTGCTGTTTTTGACAAAAAAACCGAAACTAACGGTAGTGTAAAAGTACCTATATTATATCCCGAGGCATGTAGCATATGTAGTGCAATTGTTTCGTTGTCTTTTTTTCTGCTTGCAAGATACCCAAGACCTACACCTATGCCACACACGCAAAAACTGAGTACTAAAACTATTATAAACGCACTGCTATACTCAAAACCTCTAAATCCCGAAATTACTACGCATGGTAAATTTACATTTATGAGTAATGCTCCTAAAAGTCTTTTATCTTCTTTTTTTAACATTCCACGTTGCTTTAAAAAATAAGCAAGCAGAATGAACAATACAAATCCTACGGATTTAATTAATATTTCGCCCATGAAATCTCCCTTGAAAAATTTTCTTAAAATAATATATAAATGCATAAATTAGCCTTAAACCGAAATCTCAATTTAAGGCTAAATATTTATTTCATTTCTTTAAATAACTTGTCTATTTCTGTTTCTAAAATGTCTAAACCTGCATTTAATTGTTCATCTGTGATTACAAGTGGAGCAAGAAAGCGAATTGTATTTCCAAAAAGACCACAAGATTCTATCATAAGACCTTTTTGCAGACAATTTTGAACAAGTTTTGATACAAATTCTGTATATGGCTCTTTAGTTTCTCTATTTTTTACAAATTCGATACCAATCATAGCCCCTAAACCACGATAATCTCCCACAATATCGTATTTTTCCATAAAGCTTTTGTATCGTGCATTTACAATATCTGCAATATGGTTTGCTTTGCCCTCAAAATCATCTCTTTTCATAATTTCCATTACTTTAAGCGAAGCAGAGCATGCAACAGGATTTCCACAATATGTTCCACCTAGAGTGCCGACTATTGCATTATCCATAATTTCAGCACTTGCTGTAATCGCAGAAATTGGAAGTCCTGCCCCCATAGATTTTGCTGTAGTTATAATGTCAGGCAAAGCGTCTACTTCTGCCCAGTAGCTTGACGCAAAATATTTACCAGTTCTGCAATTTCCTGTTTGAACTTCATCTGCAATAAGCAAAATGCCGTTTTCATCACAGATTTTGCGAACTTCTTTAATCCATTTTAGTGGTGTTGGAATAAATCCACCTTCACCTTGAAGTGGCTCTACTATAATACATGCAACTTCTTGTGCTGGAGTACCTTCTTTTAGCAAAAGTTCTAGTTTTTGAACATAATATGCAATAGCTTCATCTTCGCTCATTCCTTTTGGTGCTCTGTATAAATAAGGAAACTCTGCACGATATACGCCAGATGGAAAAGGTCCCATTTTTTGCGAATATGTTTTGTTTGCTGTAAGCTCCATCATAAGATTTGTTCTACCATGAAACGACCCTGTAACGCAGATAATATTTGAACGACCTGTATATGCTTTTGCAACTTTAATTGCGTTTTCATTAGCTTCTGCACCTGAATTTGCAAAGAAAGTTTTCTTTTTTTCGCCTTTACAAGGCATAATTTCGCTTAATTTTTCAGCAAGCGTGATATATCCATCGTGAGTTGTTATGCTAAGCATTGTATGAAAAAAATTGTCTGCTTGTTCTTTTACAGCCGAAACTACTTCTTCGTGTGAGTATCCTATGTTTAAAACCCCTACTCCACCTATGAAATCTACAAAAATATTTCCATCTAAATCTTCTACCATAGCCCCCTCGCCACGTTTTATAGCAAGTGGATATGTATTTCCCGCTAGTGCTTTTGGCACTGCATTTACTTTTCTATCTATAAGTTCTTGAGCTTTTTTGCCAGGAACTTTATCCGTTATAATTTTTGGAAGTGCATTTTTTAACATATTAATTTTCCTTTTTTATTTAAATAATTTTTCTTTATAATAAGTATCAGCTGTATATAATGCCATTACAGGGTTGTGACCTAAAACTCTATCTTTTGTAACCAACGTTGTAGTTGGTACTTTCGAATATTTGTAAAACATGCTATCATGCCCTACGCACAGCCCCATAACGATATTAATTTCTGAACCTTTTTCCTCTAACCACTCAGCTTGCAAAACAGGATTACACGTATTTTCGCCGATTTCCATGTATTCATCGTCTAAATTTATATCGCTTTTTAAAATTTCTCCTACTTTACAACTTGCACCAAAAACCTCGAAACCATTATGTCTTAAAATTTTAGCGAGCATACGGCTTTCGTGTAGCAGACCTACGCAAGTTGCAATACCAATTTTTTGGACTTTCATTTTCTTCGCCCACTCAACAGTTTCCTGCACTCGTGTCATACTGCAATAATTTTCATACTCAACGCCTGCACTTGCACACATTATTTGGTTATTTTCTAATTCTAAATATTTTTGACGTGACTGCTCACACTTATCTTTGTCTATACTTTGCGATACGCAAAAATTAGGGTGTTTTTTACCTTTTTCGTCACAAGCTTTTGCAGAGCAGTCTACACAACTTAAAAATTTTTCCATTTTAATTCTCTCTTATAATTTCAAAAACTACAGTATCGGGACAGTCTGGACATTGAAATTCAAGTGGGTCAAAACCTATAGCCTCGTTAGTTAATCCTTTTCTAACACCATAAATAAAAGGATATATTGCACTAATAGCAGTAAAACATATTTCTGCTTTAGTTCTTTCTTTATCTAAAAAAGGTCCGTCGATAAAAATTTCGTCGCCTATTTTATATTTATCGCACATAGAACTTTTTACTCTTAAAATAACTTTTGTTTCTTGAAACATAAGCGTAAGCTCCTTTAAATCTTTTATAAATCATAAAGTTATATGAGTTCGATAAATTTTCACCGAACTCATTTTTACTATAATGCTTTTTTATAAATTTCATGCAGTCCATCTGCATCAAAAACTATTGGGTTATTTGCAACACTTACAGCAGAAACTTTAAAACAGTTTTCTACCATCCAAGGAATGTCTTTTTCTTCTATTCCAAGTTCTGAAAGAGAGCAGGTTAAATCTAATTTATCTAGCAAAACACGAATTCTATCGCCACAGTCTTTTGCAGATGTTCCTCCAAATAATTTAGAAATTTTTTCAAATTTCGTGATACTTCCCTCAAAAGAAGCATCAATAATAACTGGAGTTAAAGCCGAAAGTCCTTTTCCATGTACAATATCTTTAATGCCACTTGCTGGGTGTTCCATACCATGCGATAATGTTACGCCAGCCATGTTTATAACCATACCACCGATAGTGCTTGCTATCGTTACATTTTCCCAAGCTGAAATATCATCTGGATTTTCATATAATTTAACTAAATTTTCTGATAACAAAGTTATACCATGAAGTGCTAATGCATCTGAAATTGGGTGTGCTATAGTCGAAGTATATGCTTCGATACAATGACATAATGCATCAAAACCAACTGATGCAAATACAGTTTTTGGCATTGTTCTCATGCATAAAGGGTCTATTATCGAAATTTTCGGTACAATTGCAGGAGTTCTTAAAGATTTCTTATCATTTGTTTCTGGATTTGTTAAAACTGCAAAACTATTACCTTCTGAGCCTGTTCCACAAGTTGTTGGAATTGCTATAATAGGCAAAGCTTTATCACTTGCTATTTTATTAAAAATATAGTCATTAATATCACCATCGTTTACAGCCATAAAACCTATTGCTTTACCACAGTCTAAAACGCTACCACCACCGATTGCAATAACTATATCGCAATTATTTTCTTTAGCTACTTTTACGCCTTCTTCCATGGTTGTAGTTAATGGATTTTGCTGAACTTTATCAAAAAGTACATTACCTATACCTGCATCGTCTAAGCATTTTTTCACTCTATCGTATAAGCCTGATTTTTTTGCACTGCTACCACCAGTAACAATTAAAGCTTTTTTTCCATAAGGTTTAACCAAAGTTGCAACCTCATCTACTTTTCCTGTTCCAAAAACTATATTTACTGGAAGAAAATAATTAAAATTCATCATTAAACCTCACCTTTTACTAAATTTTCTATTGTTGTTTCTTCGTCGTGTAAATCTTCGTGTGCTACATCTACGTGAGATGCAAAATCTTCTTTATATTTATTTTTACAATAGAAATAGAAAACAGCACCAAGAACACCCCAACCACCTGTAATAATTTGTTCTTCTATAGATAACGAACATGATTGATTTGGTATAATATACATAGCAATCATAAATAAAGACATACTAATTGCAATATATGCAACTGCTTTGTAGTTTTTAACAGCAAAAGGACGTTTCATTTCTGGAGCTTTTTTTCTTAAAACTAGGAATGAAAGCGACACCATAAAATATGCCATACAGCAACCAAAGTTACCAGCATTTACAATCCATACAAGCATTTTTCTTCCAAAAAACGGAGCTAAAACAGATAATACACCAATTAAATATAACGCATTTACTGGAGTTTTATATTTTGGGTGTAACTTTACGAAACAACGAGGAATCATGTATGATTCAGCCATTGAGTACATAGCACGACTACCACCGATTAAAAACGAATTCCAACTAGTTACGATACCACACATACCACCAATTATTAAAACTTTTGCCATAGTAGAACTATTAAAAGCAACTGCCATTGCATCTGCTGTAACTAGCCCTGAACCAGCTTGAGAAGCTATAATTTCAGGCGAACTCATAGAATATCCTACTGCTAAAATTACTAAAGCATAAAAAACTACAGCTAAAACTATTGATAAAATTAAGATATTACCTATTTTTTTAAGAGGCACATTGATTTCTTCTGCAGCTTGTGGAATAACGTCAAAACCTATAAAGAAAAACGGAGTTAATACTGCAACGCTTATGATATTTTTAAACATATCGCCAGTAGATGAACCTACGAAAAGTTGGCTTTCTATATTGCTAATATCCCCTGTTACAGCCGATGCTCCAATTAACATGATACCAACACCACCAATTATAATTGTAAGTACAGTTTGTAATACTGCTGCAGTTTTTGCACCACGAATGTTTATATATGTAATAATAATAGATGCTATTACGCCAACTGCAAGCCAGCTTGCATAAATATCAAAACCTGCAACCGTGTATAAATATCCTTTTAAAAAATTTGGATAGATATACGTTACAATTGTAGGTAAAGCACATGCTTCAAAGCATACAACACCAATATATCCTAAAATAATTGCCCAAGTACAAATAAACGAGCCTGTAGGTCCTAAAGCTTTGTAGCTAAATACATGTTCGCCACCACATTGAGGCATCGCAGATGTTAGTTCTGCATAAGTTAAACCTACGAAGTATACCATGATACCACCAATTCCAAAACCTAAAACAGCACCTAAAACACCACCTGTTATAATCCATTCGCCAGATGATACAACCCAACCCCAGCCTATCATAGCCCCAAAAGCTATTACTAATATATCCCAAGCACTAAATACCTTATCAAAATCCGAAGTTTTTGTATTGTTACTCATTTTCATTCCTCCTACAAATCTTTTTTAACTATTCAAATTTTAATTTGGCAAACTGAACTATTAATTCAGCTGTTTTTTCAAAACCTAAAATAGAACTATCAATTAACATATTTCTGTTTCTTCTGTCCCCACGTGAAGTTCCTGTCATATGACGGTATCTAGTTTTTAGCATTTCGTCATGTTCTTTTACTTCTGTTATTGCTTTTTCTTTTGTGATATTTTGTTCTTTCATTAATGTTTCTACACGCACTTCTTCTGGTGCATATATAAACACATGCAAACAATCGTCAAAATCTTTTAAAATATAGTCACCACAGCGACCGATAATTACACATGATGATTTATTTGCAAAATCCTTAATTACATCGAATTGTATTTGCATAACTCTATTACTTAAATTTGCAGTGCGTGCTCCAAATTTTGTTTCAAATTGAAATTTAACATTATTTTTTTGGTCTGCTTGTTCTACTAAATTTCTGTCTACATGAGTTTTTTCTACTACTCTATCTACTAAATCACGATCGTAATATTCTATTCCTAATATTTCAGCAACTTTTTTTCCAATTTGTTCGCCACCACTTGCGTATTCACAACCTATAGTTATAGTCATATATAAGCCTCCTAATAATATAAAAAGTGCCTTCTACTCATTTTTTCTGTATCTTAAGATATTAAAATTGGTATTGCAAGGCACTTGAATTTTGTTTTTATTTATTTATGTATGCATTAACAGATTCGTTAATAATCTCAAACGCTTTGTCGCAGTCTTCTTTGCTTGCAATTATTGGTGGAATCATTCTAATTATATTGCTACCAATTGCAGTAATTAACAATTTACGGTCTAAGCATAAATATTTTATGTCTGTAGAATTAATATCTTCTTCAAATTCAACCCCTACTAACAAACCTTTACCACGAACTTCTTTCACTTTTGGTAATGCTTTTAGTTTTTCCATGAAATAATCGCCTACTACTTTTGCGTTTTCGCTTAGATTATTATCTATAATATATTCTACTTGAGCAAGAGCTGCAGCACAACAAACAGGGTTACCACCATATGTTGTACCATGCGAACCAGGACTAAATGCTTTTGCTATTTCATCAGTTGTACAAATTGCACCAATAGGTAATCCACCACCAATTGCTTTTGCCATAGACACGATATCTGGTTTTACACCATATTCCATAAATGCCATCAAGCTACCTGTACGTCCAAAACCTGTTTGCACTTCATCAAATAAAAGTAAAAGGTCTTTTTCATCGCACAATGCTCTTAGTCCATTCATAAATTCTTGAGTTGCAGGAATTACCCCACCTTCACCTTGAACAGGCTCTATCATTATTGCGATTGTTTCATCTGTTATAGCATTTCTGAATGCTTCTAAATCATTAAATGGTGCATAAGTAAATCCTGGAGTTAAATCGCCAAAACCTACAGTACATGCATTATTTTGACCTGTTGCACTCATAGCTCCAAAAGTTCTACCATGGAAAGATTTTACTGCTGTGATTATATGATATTTTTTAGGGTCATTGAATTTTTCTGTACTATATTTTCTTGCCATTTTAATCATAGCTTCGTTTGACTCTGTACCTGAATTTTGGTAGAAAATTTTATCAAAACCTAAGCTCGTACAAACTTTTTCTGCAAGTAATGCTTGAGGAATTGTGTATGGATAGTTAAAAGTGTGGATAATATCAGAACATTGGTCTTTAATAGCTTCTACAACTTTTTCATTACAGCTACCTGCTGAGTTTACAGCTACACCTGCATAAAAATCTAGGTATCCTACGCCGTTTTCGTCGAATAAATACATATCTTTTGCAGTTTCTGCAACAAAGTCAAATCTTTTATATGTTTCTATCATATACTTATCTACTTTGTCCTTGATGTCTTGTGGTGTTAAACCTAATTTTGCTAATTTCATTGTTTTCGTCTCCTTAAAATTTTTAAAAATAATATAATAGCTTTTCGCTATTTTTTTGTACCGTTGGTACATTTTTGCATAAAAAAATACAGCAAAGGTCATGACTTAAAGTCACAGCACCTTTGCTGTTAATTTCAACACTTAAATATTAACACATTATGTATTTTTTGTCAACATTTTTATTGAAAAAATTTAGTTCTCTATTAAATTATAAATACTTGCCTTATATTCGCTTAAAAATTCGTTTAAAATATTTTCAGGTAATTTTGATAAATTCATAAAAGGTGCGTGGTCTTCTATTTCCATTAAAACAAGGCTATCATCTTGCAAACGCAAAAAATCTATACGTTGTAATCCATATTTTGTTTTAGAATATTTTGCAAATGTATCAGCAAGTTTTTGCTCTTTTTCTGTAAGTGAAATAAGCTTAGGTTCTGGATAATGTGGATATTTCGACGGTGTATATTCATATGCATACATCATTTTTTCTGCTACATAATAACATTGCACTTCTGCTTTAAAGCTCATAAAAGGTTGAACTATATCGCCGTTTTTATATTCTTTTTCTAGCTCTTGTTCTTTTACAACTCGTTGGTGCAAACCATTTCCGAATGATTTTATGTCTTTTATAACATATTTTTCGGCTTTTGGTAATAATTTAATATCATCTTTGCATTTAATTGTAGGTAAAACGTTTTCATAGTTTTTAAACAAATCACAAAGGTAGCCTTTGCCTTTTCCGTCAAGCCCTACTAAATTCACTGTTTTTTTACCCTTTTTCAGTAGTCTTTCAATTATTTTATCATTATTTTTATACAAATTAACCGTATCTTCAGATGTGCTAACCCACGTATTTCTTCTTATAATAACATCAAATTCATCATCTAAATTTTCATCATATGTAACGCTTTCAAGGCATGCAAAATGACCCTCTTTCTCAAAGGAATTTTTAAGTATCGTGTCTTCTAAAAGTCCACTTCCTACCATGTTTGATAATATTAATATTTTATATTTTTTCATAACATACCTCCAAAATAGCTAAATTCTAAGTAAACATTAGCACAAAAATTTTAAAATGTCAACTAACCATTTTTATTTACCAATTGTATTAATTGTATAAAAATCTACTTAAAGTTTACTTTTAAATATATTAATTCGACTAAATTTAAAATAATTTTAATATAAAAGTCGACTTATTCTAAAATTTGTGTTATTATAAAATAATAGGAAATTTAAACTGAAAAGAGAGGAAATTTATGAAAAAATCAACGATTATAGCAACAAGTATGGTGATGTTGCTATGTGCTTTTCAAACAAAAGCATTTGCAACAACTTTCCAAGTAAACGAAACACCTACAAAAGACGAAATTCTTGCAGAATATGTAAGTTCTGGCGTTAAAACAACAAACACTACAGAGTTTGACAACACTCCTGTAATTTCTGGAAATTATTACGAGGGGTCTTTGTCTGAAACAACATTAAACGATGCTCTAACTCTTACGAATTTCATTCGCTATATAACAGGTCTTGACCCCGTAACTTTAAACGAAAGCTACAATATTCTTGCACAAAAATCTTCTTTAGTAAGTGCTGTAAATGGAACGATTTCTCACTATCCATCGCAACCTACTGGAATGAGTAATGACTTATTTGAAGATGGCTATACGGGTTCTTCTAAATCAAACCTTTCGGCTGGTCGTAGCAGTATTTTAGATTCAATTATACATGGTTATATGGCAGATGATAGCAGTGTTAGCAATTTAACTGCTGTAGGGCATAGACGTTGGATTTTATACCCTAATTTAGGAGAAACTGGTTTTGGTATGGTCTATAATACAAACAGCACTTATAGATATTACTCTGCGATGTATGTTATTGATAAATCTAACACGAATACGCACGAAACTTCAACAATTTGGCCTACAACAAATATGCCAGTTAGCTTTTTCAAATCATCTTATCCGTGGTCAATTTCAACAGGGAAAACTTTATCAAATAATATCACTGTAGAACTTACTAAAGTTGGTGAAGAAACTATTATTTTCACATCAGCAGACACTGACACAAACGGCAAATATTTGACAATTAATAACTCAGGCTATGGTCAAACAGGCTGTATTATTTTTAGACCAAGCAACATGACATATTCAGCTGGTGATGTTTTTAATGTTGTTGTAAAAGAAAATTCTTCTGTAATTTTAGAATATGATGTAACATTTTTCGATTTAAACGAAGCTTATGAGCAAAAAACTGAAATCAAAAACGAAGACGGCTCTACTACTGTAATAGAAACAGATGGAACGGAATATGTAATTTATCCTAATGGTTTAAAAATTATCAAAAATAACAATACGTATACTGTTTCAAATGTAACTGAACCTACTGAAATAATTTTAAGAACTGATTATGATATAACTTCAAATCATGTTGCAAAAAATATTTCAACTGGCGAAATTTTATCTTTTAGCATAAAGACAGACGACGGCTTAAAAGTAACTGTGAATAGCGATGTTGTTTTTGAAATTATAGAAAACAAAACATATTTTTCTGATGTTTATGATAGCTCATGGCATAAAGACGCTGTAGCTTTTGTTGCTTCACGTCAATTATTTAGTGGCACATCTGACAATGTCTTTTCTCCAGATGAAACTATGTCAAAAGCAATGATTTGGACTGTTTTATATCGTTATTCTGGTGAAACTGGCACTACAACAGGTATAAATTGGTATTTAGACCCACAAAATTGGATAATTTCTAACGATTTATCAAACGATGTAGAAAATCCACTAGAGGCGATGACACGAGAAGAACTAGCTTCTTTGCTTTATAATCTTGAAGGTTCTCCTACAGTTAATGGCGATTATACAAGTAGTTTTTCTGATAGTTCAAGTATTAGTTTAGATGCTAAAACTGCTATGAACTGGGCTGTAAGCGTAGGTTTGTATCAAGGAAACCATTTAAATTGTTTAACACCTACAGATACTGCTAATCGTGCAGAAGTTGCAACAATTTTCATGCGTTATTTAACTAATTAAATATTGCTGAAAAGTCAGGCTGAAAAGTCAGGCTTTTTACGCATAAAAGACTGTTTTTATACTTTATAAAACTTGACATATATTTATTTTTTATGGTATAATATAGTTGCCCATGATGTAGATTCATGGGGAAAAGGATTATTGTTAAGAGATGATAAATATTCTCTGAATTAATAGAATAATTCAGTAAGAACATTATTATTTCTAATGACTGGTTCTAGTAATAACTAGCATTCAAAGAATGCTTAGCTTATGCATATAATTCATATTAGAATTATTTTAGAACTAATCATAGCACAATAGAACTTCTTGATTATAGTTATTTATTATAACATAATTAATGATTAACGCACATTGGACAGTTAATAGGTACAAGCACAATAGGCTCTTCGCTTAGAGTTACAAGTAAATATTAAGTTAATCTTATACCCTACAGCAATTCGGAACACTGTCCTCCGTGCTGTGGGGTATTGCGATGTAAAGGGAGATTTTATGAACATAGAAAAGCTTGAAAAATGGAAAGAAGCTAATAGTAAAGCTTCTGGATATGCTCATTTTGATGAAAAATTCGGACTAAATTCTGCTTGGAGCTATGTAACTAACCCTAAAAAAGTTCAAAGTCATAGTTTTTTTCCATTTATTACATACGACCAAGTTTTTTATAAAATAAAAACTATAGAAAAAGCTAAAAAAGACAGTGACGGAAATATTATAAAAAAGGCAAAACTCGAAGTTAAAGATAAAATACGTCCAATATGTTATTCTGCTCATATCGACCGTTGCATTTATCAATATTATGGATATATATTGAATGAATATTATAACGATTATGTAGAAAAAGAGGGATTTTCCTCATCTATTGTCGCATATAGAACAAATCTACATAAAAATAATATTCATTTTGCCAAACAAGCATTCGATTTTATAAAACAAGGAGATTGCAATATTATCGTCGGCGATTTTAAAGGATTTTTCGACAATCTCGACCATAAATACTTAAAAAATATGCTTTGTAAAGTTTTAGGAGAAGAAAAACTCCCTCCCGACTGGTATGCTGTATATAAAAATATTACACGATATTCTACATGGGATTTAATTGATATATTAAAATTAAACGGCTTGATAACTGACGAAGACATCGCAAATAAAGAAAAATTTCATAAAGAAGCACTTAAAGGTAATACTAGAAAATCTCGAGATTTGACAAAGAAGTTTGATGAAAAAATAAACGAGTTAAATGGTTTTAAAATCGCAGACCCAGTAGAGCGTGCGAAAAAACTTGCACTAACCAAAGAGCAATTTAAAAATCACAAAAAAGAATATCTCAAACGTCATAATACTGCTTTTGGAATTCCACAAGGCTCATCAATCAGTGCTGTTCTTTCCAATGTTTATATGGTCGAATTTGACAAGAAGCTATATAACTTTGTGCAAAAATTTAACGGTTTATATCTGAGATACAGCGATGATTTTATAATTATTTTACCTCGAGATATAGATTTTTCGTTTGATGAAATAATTTCTTATCTAAAAGACGCAGTCAATCAAACCGATAATCTAACTTTAGAAGCTAGTAAAACTCAAATATACACTTTCGAAAATAATACGATATTTAATATTTCAGATAATACTAAGAAAAAGTCGCACATTGACTATTTAGGCTTTATTTTTGATGGAAACGAAGTTACTTTACGACCTAAAACTGTTTCAAAATACTATTATAGAATGTATAAGAAACTTAACACTATAGTGCGTAATAATGGCGTAACTAAAAACGGAAATAAAATCAGCTATAGCGAGTTATATAATACATATACATTAAAAGGGCGAAATGGTCAGTACGACCCTTTAAGACTTCCTGAAAAAGTTATCATAAAAAACAAAAACAACCCTTATAAAAGTGGGAATTTCTTCTCTTATGTTCAAAAATCAGATGAAATATTTAATCCAGAATATTTAGGAAAACAAAAAACTCTACTACAAGATAAACCAAAAGAGCCAATCACAAGAGCCACAAAAAGGCATATGTTAAAAATTAGAATAAAGCGAAACGAACTTAAAAACAAGCCTGCAAAATAATGCTATAATGTAAATTTACACATAAATAAACTCCACTAACTTTGAAAATCAGTGGAGTTTTTCGTATTTAATTTTAACTCTTTATAGTGATATTTTAAAACATATAAATAAATCTTTTTTCTATAAAATTATACAAATAAGTCCACCAGAGCCTTCGTTTATTATACGTGTGAGCGTTTCTTGAACTTTTAACCTTGCATCTTCTGGCATTTTGCAAAGTTTATTGTTTAATCCCTCGTTTACAAGTTCGTGCAGTGATTTTCCGAAAATATTACTCTCCCAAATTTTCTCAGGGCAGTCCTCAAACTCTGACAAAAGGTATTTTATAAGCTCCTCAGATTGCTTTTCAGATGATAATACAGTGTAAATGATAGACTTTAAAATGTTGGTTTAATCGTATTTTATTGCACGTTTTTTTATTTCAATCATATTATAACATATAACTAGAAAATAAGGAGATTTTTTTATGAAATATTATCAAAAATTATTTTTAATCGTATTTTCATCTATCCAGCTTTTCACAAGCGTGTGTTTTGCTGATGATTATTTCGACGGAATAGATATAAGCTCGTATCAAGGTACGGTTGATTTTAGCGAAATTCCATCGAATTATAATGCTGTATACATTCGTGCAGGTGGTGATGATGATTTTGTCGATTCGAAATTTTTAGACAATTACAAAAATGCCGAAACCTATGATTTATATTTCGGTTTTTATTATTATGTGACTGCGACAACTGTTACGCAAGCCGAAAACCAAGCGACAGCTTTTGCAAATATCATCGAAAATATAGACTACTCGCTTCGTCCAGCTATGGATTTTGAAAATTTTTCTTCACTATCATCTGATGAAATAAACGATATTTCACTTGCTTTTTTATCAAAACTTTACGATTTAACAGGTGTTACCCCTGCAATTTATGCAGATGCATACAATGTTAAAACTTATTTTAATGCAGATTTCTCAAAATATCCACTTTGGGTAGCAGATTATGCGAATTTAGATGACCCTAGCTTGTATGTTTTGCCGAGTAATGATGCGTGGACTTCGTGGAGTGGCTATCAATACACAGATTCTCTCGAAATTTCTGGCATAAGTGATAAAGTCGATGGAGATATTTTCAAATCTGCTTTGTTTATTACAAAAAAAGATGATACTATTACAAATTACACCGTAAAAAGTGGCGATACTCTATGGAATATAAGCAAAACTTATGATATATCCATTGATGATTTAGTGAAATTTAATAATATCGAAAACTCTAATTTAATTTACGTAGGCGAAGTTTTAGAGTTTACAAATGTAGCAACTACCTATACCGTTGAACGTGGCGACACATTAACTGCGATTGCAAAAAAATTCGATACAACCGTTTCTTCTATCTCAACGCTTAATAATATCGAAAATATTAATTTAATTTATGTTGGAAATATTCTAAAAATTAAAGCAACACCTCATAACTATAATAGTTAAATTTTTTAGATAAATTTTCGTTAATTTGTGCAAAAATTATGCAGTAATACTTTCGTCTTGTAAGTAATTTTTGTGCATAGTTACGGAAAATTTACAAAAAAGTTGACGGTTTCGGCGTGAGCCGTTAAGTTGTGGCACTATCCAAAAAGTTGTGTAAAAACGAATGGATACGGCTATAATAAATAGTACAATAAATAGCTTGCCTATGATATAATAAAATAAAAGAAAAAGAGGTAAAAAAATGGCAAGATATTATGAAGAAGAATTTAAAAGACAAATAGTGGAATTGAAAATATCTGGAAGAAAAACAGCAGATTTGGTAAAAGAATACGGAGTTTCAAAAACAACGATAACCCAATGGGAAAAAGAATTTAAAAATAGTGGAAAATTCGGTAAAAAAGTGAATATCACTGATGA
>JAWXUO010000001.1:0-91386 GCA_044426355.1 Clostridia bacterium
CTCTGGTGCTTCCGTTACTAGTAATGCTATTATGGAAGCTGTTACGAATGCTTTAGAATCTGCTGTTTCAAGCGAAGATAGTGTTTCTACTTTTGAAAACTTAGTTGATGGCTCTTATGATGGTTTAGGCTCTGGTTTTGGTGGTGACCTTAAAGTTTCTGTTACTGTAGAAAATGGTACTGTTACTAACGTTGAAGTTACTTCTCATAGTGAAACTGCTGGTATTTCTGACCCTGCTTTCGCTACTATTCCACAATCTATTATAGATAGTCAGTCTGCCTCTGTAGACGTTGCCTCTAGTGCAACTGTTACAAGTAAAGCTATTATGCAAGCTGTTGCGAATGCTTTAAGCTAAATAATTTTATATAAGCAGGCTTTTATCAGTCTGCTTATTTTTTTGTAAATTTTTATTGCTAATACTTGAAAAAATAGTTATAATATGTTATGATATTCTTATTATTAAAAACGAGGTGTAACACTTGAAAGATAAATCAAATATACGAAATTTTTCCATAATCGCTCACATAGACCATGGTAAATCTACGCTTGCAGATAGACTTTTAGAAGTTTGCGAGGCTGTAACACAAAGAGAAATGGAAAGCCAACTTTTAGACAATATGGAACTTGAACGTGAACGTGGTATCACAATAAAAGCTCGTGCTGTTCGAATTGACTACAAAGCTTTAAACGGCGAAACTTATGAACTAAATTTAATAGACACTCCAGGGCATGTAGACTTTAACTACGAGGTTTCTCGTTCGCTTGCAGCTTGCGAGGGTGCTATTTTAGTAGTCGATGCATCTCAAGGAATAGAGGCTCAAACGCTTGCAAACACGTATCTTGCACTAGACCACGACCTTGAAATCGTACCAGTTGTAAACAAAATTGACCTGCCTTCTGCCGACCCTTTGCGTGTTAAAGAAGATGTCGAAAATATTATCGGTATCCCTGCTTTACATTCTCCAGAAATTTCTGCGAAAATGGGTACAAATATCCGTGCAGTTCTTGAGCAAGTGGTAGAAGATGTTCCCCCACCAAGTGGCGATGATAATGCCCCTTTAAAAGCACTTATTTTCGATAGTCAGTATGACGCTTACAAAGGCGTTATCGTATATATTCGTGTTGTAGATGGTTCTTTAAAAGTTGGCGATGAAATCAAAATGATGGCAACGGGTGCAGTTTTTAACATTCTAGAAATAGGCTACCTAAAACCACTTGGTATGGAACCTACAAAAGAACTTTTTTCTGGCGAAGTTGGCTACCTTACAGCGAGTATCAAAAATGTAAAAGATACAAAAGTCGGCGACACTATAACTCACTTAGACAACCAAGCCGAAGAAGCTTTAGAGGGTTATAAAGAAGTTCAACCTATGGTTTATTCTGGTATTTATCCAGCAGATGGTGCAAGATATACCGATTTGCGTGACGCTTTAGAAAAACTACAGCTAAATGATGCCTCGCTTACTTTTGAGCCAGAAAGTTCTATTGCTCTAGGTTTTGGCTTTAGATGTGGCTTTTTAGGGCTTCTTCACATGGAAATTATACAAGAACGTTTAGAACGTGAGTATAATTTAGATTTAATAACTACTGCTCCGTCTGTTATTTATAAAATCCATGAAATGAACGGAAATTCGTACCTTATAGACAACCCGACAAATTATCCAGACCCTAGCCAAATAGATTTTGCAGAAGAACCTTTTGTAAAAGCTACTATCATGACACCTAAGGAATATGTCGGAAATATCATGGACTTATGTCAAGATAGACGTGGAATTTTCCGTGATATGCAGTACGTTTCTGAAGATAGAGCAGAAATTTACTACGAACTTCCTCTAAACGAGATAGTTTATGACTTTTTTGATGTTTTAAAATCTAGATCTCGTGGCTATGCCTCTCTCGATTATGAAATGATAGGCTATGTAAAAAGCAATCTTGTTAAACTTGATATACTTTTAAATGGCGATATGGTCGATGCGTTGTCCTTCATTGTACATCGTGACAAAGCTTATGACAGAGCAAGAAAAATTGCCGAAAAACTTAAAAAGCATATCCCAAGACAGATGTTCGAAGTTCCTATACAAGCATCTGTTGGTGCAAAAGTTATCGCTCGTGAAACAGTAAAAGCTATGCGAAAAGACGTTTTAGCTAAATGTTACGGTGGTGACATCACTCGTAAGAAAAAACTTTTAGAAAAACAAAAAGAAGGTAAAAAACGTATGCGTCAACTTGGTACTGTAGAAGTACCACAAGATGCTTTTATGGCGGTGCTAAAACTTGATGAAGACTAAAAATTTACTAGGACTTTATATCCATATTCCGTTTTGTAAGGCAAAATGCGATTATTGCGACTTTTATTCAATAGAAACCGACGATATTATCGTTACAAAATATGTTCATTCGCTTATCGAACATATCAAAGAGTATGCCTTGATTTCAAAAAGCCACACAGTAGACACTATATATATAGGTGGTGGAACGCCATCTATAATCGGTGCAAAAAATTTAATTTCTATACTAAAAACTGCTAAAAAAAGCTTTAATATGGTGTCAGACCCTGAAATCACAGTAGAAATCAACCCTGAAAGTGCTGATAAAAAGCTTTTAAAAGCACTTTTCAAAGCAGGTGTAAATCGTGTGTCTTTCGGTGTTCAAACATCAAGTGATGAAAAACTTTCAGACCTTGGTAGACTTCATAATTTTGAAACTGCATCTCAAGCTATCAAAACTGCTAAAGAAGTCGGCTTTTCAAATATTTCTGTAGACTTGATTTATGGTTTAACTTCGCAGACGATGGACGACCTCGCTCTGGATTTAAATCAATTTTTAAAGCTTGATGTTTCACATATTTCAACTTATGCTTTAAAAATTGAAGATGGCACAAAACTTTCACTTAGAAATGTAGAGCCACTTGATGATGATTTAGTCGCAGATATGTATGACTACATCTGCCATATTTTAGGACAATCAGGCTATGAACATTACGAAATTTCTAATTTTTGCAAAAAAGGCAACATCAGTAAACACAATATGAAATATTGGAATTTAGAGGAATATTTAGGTTTTGGTCCATCAGCACACTCGCTTTATTGCGATACACGCTTCGCTTTTATTCGCTCTATAGACCAATATATAAGCGAACGAACCATCGTTGACCGTGATGAAACCGTACCTTTTGAAACACGTTTTGGTGAATATATTATGCTAAAACTTAGAACAAAAGACGGCGTTAACACAGATGACTTTTTCACTATCTTTTCTAAAGATTTTAATGATTACATGCCAAAATGCCAGCCTTTTATTGATAATGGCTATGCAATATACGAAAATGGTGTGTTTTCTCTAACAGAAAAAGGCTTTTTTATATCAAATTACATAATAAATCAAATAATTAACTAAAGGAGACATTTATGAGAGCAGTTGTTACAGTTATCGGAAAAGATACGAAAGGTATTATAGCAGGTATTTCGGATTTTTTATCTAAAAAAGACATTAATATCCTTGATATTTCTCAACAAGTAATGCAAGATATTTTTTCTATGGTAATGCTTGTAGACCTTGATAAAACAACAGAAGATTTGCAAATTATTCGTGAGGATTTAGAAAAATTAGGCGAAAATCTTGCTGTTCGCACGCATATCATGCACGAAGACTTATTTAATTCTATGCATCGCATATAAGGAGCAAAAAATGTTAAATAATTACGATATTTTAGAAACTATAAAAATGATAGACGAAGAACATCTTGATATTAGAACTATCACGATGGGAATTTCTTTAATTAGCTGTGCAGATGAAGATATTGACAAGTGTGCAGAAAAAATTTACCAAAAAATTACTACTTACGCAAAAGATTTAGTTAAAACTGGAGAAGACATAGAACGTGAATACGGTATTCCAATTATTAACAAAAGAATTGCTGTAACACCTATTTCAATAGTAGCCTCGGCATGTAAAGCTGACAGCTATGTAAAACTTGCAATGGCTTTAGACCGTTCGGCGAAAGCTGTAGGAGTTAATATTATCGGTGGTTTCTCGGCTCTTGTTCACAAAGGTTGTACTAAATCTGATAGAATTTTGATAGAATCAATCCCTGAAGCTCTAGCTTGCACAGAACACGTTTGTTCTTCTGTAAATGTTGCTACTACAAAAGCTGGTATCAATATGGACGCTATAGCTTTAATGGGCGAAATTATTCTAAAAACTGCTGAAAAAACTAAAGATAATGGCTCTTTTGGGTGTGCAAAGCTTGTTGTTTTTGCAAATGCACCTGAGGATAATCCATTTATGGCTGGTGCTTTCCACGGTGTCGGCGAGCCTGAATGTGTTATAAACGTTGGCGTTTCTGGTCCTGGTGTTGTCCACGCTGCTATAAAACGTGCTCCAAAAGATGCAAATTTAACTGAAATTGCTGATATTATTAAGAAAACTGCATTTAAAATCACTCGTATGGGTTCTTTAGTTGGTAAAGAAGCTTCAAGACGTTTAGATGTTCCTTTCGGCATAATTGATTTATCGCTTGCCCCTACCCCTGCCGTTGGCGACTCTGTTGCTCGAATTTTAGAAGAAATTGGACTTGAAGCATGTGGTACACACGGAACAATAGCAACTTTAGCAATGCTAAATGACGCTGTTAAAAAAGGTGGAACTATGGCATCGAGCCACGTCGGTGGGCTTTCTGGTGCATTTATCCCTGTTTCTGAAGACGAAGGCATGATAGAACGTGCTGTTTCTGGTGCATTAACTTATGAAAAACTAGAAGCTATGACTGCTGTTTGCTCGGTTGGTATTGATATGGTGGCAATTCCTGGTGATACACCTTCAGAAACTATTTCTGCGATGATTGCTGACGAAATTGCGATAGGCGTTGTTAATACAAAAACTACAGCTGTGCGTGTTATCCCAGCTTTCGGAAAAGATGTTGGCGATATGGTAGAATACGGTGGACTTTTTGGTTCAGCTCCGATTATGCCTATAAATAGACACTCAGCTAAAACGTTTATTAACCGTGGTGGACGCATTCCTGCACCACTTCAAAGCCTGAAAAACTAAAAATAAGTAGTCTTTACGTCTACAAACTTAAAGGACACATTTTATTTGTGTCCTTAATATTTATAAGGAGATACTATGATTTTTGAAAAAATTACAAATTTCGAAGAAAAATTAGACCTAAAAGTGCAAAATCATCAAACTTTTTTTATAGAAAGCATTGATGAATGTCTAATTGAAGCTAAATATTATGATGGTTGGAACGCATATAAAATTATTTTAAATGATGAAATTATTGCATTTGCAATGTATGGTCAATTTCCAGAAGAAAATAACAGAGTATATCTCGATAGATTTTTTATCGATGAAAAACACCAACAAAAAGGATATTTTAGACAAATTATGCCTCTTTTGCTCGAAAAAATCAAAAAAGAATATAATATTTCGGAAATTTACCTAAGCGTTTTTCGTGATAATGAAGTAGCTTTCAAACTATTTTTAGAACAAGATTTTAAAGAAATCGGCGAAGTAGACCTAAACGGCGAAATAATTATGGTGAAAAACGTGTAGTTTATATTTACTTTTCACACATTCTGTGGTATTATTAAATTGAGAGACCGAAAGGATTTAATATGTGGACAGAAAAAGAAATTAATTTATTAGACAGTATCCCCGATTATTTTAGCGAAATTTACGAATATCAGCAACTTTTTAATGCTTTAAACTACGAAATACAGCTGTTTCAAGAATATTTAAAACAAGATAAAGATGATATTTTCTTTGTTACTAGTAGTGAAACTATCGTTTCAAGATACCAAAATTTACTTAAAACGAGTGGCTCGACAACAGAGCAGAAAAAATCAAATATTATTTCAAAATTTTCAGAAACTGTACCTTTTAGCTTAGATACACTTAAAAGTATTATCTCTAGACACGCAGCTACCGAAGTTGAGATTGATATGTCGCAAAACGGAAAAATTTTAGCTTACTATCAAGGTTCTGACTATTTAGTGGACAAAACTTCACTTTTTACTGATGTTTATAATGTAATTCCTGCAAATTTGCAGTTTAATTTAGAATATTTGTATACTTTATATCAACATTTAATAGATAAAACCTATGGTGATTTATCTACAAAAACGTGGAATACCATACTTCTAGGTAGATAGTTGTAAAATTGAATAAAAAGTCACACGAAAAATCATCTAAAATGATATATTAATTTTATTGCATAAAATGTGTAAATATAGTAATATTAATATATAAGATATTGTAATTGGCATAAACTTTTATAAATAGTTAATTGTTTATGCCTTTATTTTTTAAGGAGGTACATTATGAAAGAGTTTAATTACGTAATTAAAGATGAAATTGGCATGCACGCACGTCCTGCAGGTGAACTTGTAAAATATGTTACAGAATTAACTTCTAAAGTTACTGTAAGCAAGGGCGAAAAAACTGTCGAGGCAAATCGACTTTTTGGAATTATGGGACTGGCTATCAAATGTGCAGACACTATTACCTTCAAAGTTGAGGGCGAAAATGAAGAAAGTGAAACTTTAGCACTTGAAGAATTTTGTGCTAAAAATTTCTAATTGGTGATTTTATGGAAACTATAATTAAAGGCATTAGTGCCTCAAAAGGCTACGCTCTCGGAGAAGTTTTTCTCCTAAAAAAAGAAGAAATCGTTATAAACACCTCTAAAATTTCTGATTTTAAAGCCGAAATTGAAAAATGGAATACTGCAAAAGCACAAACTGAAGTACAACTAAAAAAATTATATGACAAAGCATTAGTCGAAGTCGGTGCTGAACATGCCGAAATTTTCAACGTGCATATCATGATGCTATCCGACATTGACTATAACGAAAATATCACGATGCTCATTGAAAGCGAAATGGTAACTGCCGACAACGCAGTGAGCCAAACTGGCGAAGTTTTTTCGCAAATGTTTTCCACTATGGACGATGAATATATGAAAGCACGCTCGGCTGACGTTCTTGATATTTCTAAACGAATAGTTAAAAATATACTAAATATTACAGATAGTAGTTTAGATGATGTGTCACAACCAGTTATAATTGTTTGCGAAGATTTATATCCTAGCGACACGGTAGCTTTAGATAAATCTAAAATTTTAGCATTTATTACTGAAAAAGGCTCTAAAAATTCGCATACTGCCATTCTTGCAAGAACTTTAGGCATACCAGCTATAGTAGATGTTGCAAATTTTACTCAAAAAGTTAAAAATAATGATTTTTTAATTATCGACGGTTCATCTGGCGATATTATCCTAAACCCTACCGAATTTACAAAACAAGATTATATAGAAAAAGACCTCGAAAACAAAAAAAGAATTGAAGATTTATCTCGTCTTCACGGTGTAAAATCTAGCACTAAAGATGGTCGCCATATCGAAATTTGTGCGAATATTGGAAATGTTTCCGATGTAAATCTTGCACTAGAAAACGACGCTGAGGGTGTTGGTTTATTTAGAACCGAGTTTATTTACATGGAAAGTTCAGATTTTCCAACTGAAGAGCAACAATTTGAAATTTATAAGACTGTTTTATCTAAAATGGGCGAAAAACGTGTGGTAATTCGCACTCTTGACCTCGGTGCAGACAAACATGCTGATTATTTCAAACTGCCTTTAGAAGAAAATCCAGCAATGGGTTATCGTGCAATTCGAATTTGCCTAAACGAACGACATATTTTCAAAACTCAGCTACGAGCGTTATTTCGTGCGTCAGTTTTCGGAAAACTAGCAATAATGTTCCCTATGATTATTTCTGAGAGCGAAATTTTAGAAATTTTGGACTTTATCAAAGAGATAAAGGCAGAATTAACCGTAGAATGTATTTCTTTTAGTGAAAATATCGAAGTCGGAGTTATGATTGAAACTCCTGCATCTGCTATGATTTCTGACAAAATAGCACCTCATGTAGACTTTTTCAGCATAGGTACTAACGATTTGACTCAGTATACACTCGCAGTCGATAGAATGAACAGTAAAATATCAAATTTGTACGATTATTCCCACCCTGCTGTGCTTCGACTTATGAAAATGTCGGTAGATAACGCTCACGCTCACGGTGTTTGGGTTGGAATTTGTGGCGAATCTGGTGGCGACACCTCGTTGACAGACACCTATATTGCGATGGGAATTGACGAACTTTCTTGCTCTCCAAAGCTTATTTTAGAGGTTCGTGAAAAGATTATCTCAGCAAATGCACAAGATTTGACAAAAAAAATAACTTTTTAATTAAATGTATAAAAAAATAAATCTCTGCCTAAAATGTATTTACACGAAAGGTAGAGATTTATATGAAATTTTTAAAATCCGAATTAGCACTAATTTTTGCATTGTTTATAACGCTTACATACACAGTTTTTGCGACAAATTCTTATGATAATATCTCCGAAAAAGTTACGAGATTTCACGTTTTAGCAAATTCTAATTCATCTTATGACCAAGAACTTAAAATTCTGATAAAAAACGAAATTTTCTATTATATTTCGGATATAACGTCAAATTGTAGCACAAATATAGAAACTAACGAGCTTATTTTACAAAATATTCCACAAATTAACAGCCTAGCACAAAAAATAATCATAGATAACGGATTTGACTACACTGTCGAAACAGCACTAGAATATGAATATTATCCTCTTAAAAATTACGATGATTTTTCGCTTCCGGCAGGCTATTATACAGGTTTAAACATAAAAATCGGCGAGGCACTTGGAGAAAATTGGTGGTGCGTTTTATTTCCACCACTTTGCAATCAAACAGCCTTTGATACAAAAAATTTAACCCCAAACGAACTTGATTATATTTCAAGCACTGATTATGAGTTTAGATTAAAATTTGTGGATTTTTTCGAGAGTATTAAGCATCAAATAAATAGCTAATTTTATTAAAAATATCTTCTGCAACTTCATCTACAGATTTATTTCCATCTACAATTAGTATATTTTCTTCATTTTTAAACTGTTTGAATATTTTTTTATAGTTGCTTGTGACCTCTAAAAGCGACTGCTTATTCTCAAAAACATCTATGTCCTCACGAGATTTAGAAATTCGCTCAAGTGCCACATCTATTGACACATCAACGTAAATATGTATGTCAGGCTTTAATAATTCACGGGCTTTTTGGTTAAGCATTGGGACGAAATTCTCGTCTTCGTCTGCTTGATATGCAAAATTCGAGAGATAATTTCGGTCGCAAATAACCGTATATCCGTCTGAAATTAGCTTAATTATTCCGTTTTCTGCATTTAAAAAATGGTCTAGCCTATCGCTCGCAAACAAGCCTGCTAATACTTTTTTATCTGTAGAAATTTCGCCTCGTAAATATTTTCTAAGTAGCGTGCCTATCTCTCCATTCGTCGGCTCAAAAGTCTTCGTAACTAAGATATTTTCACTTTTCAATTTATTACAAAGCATATCCGACTGCGTGGATTTTCCCGAGCCATCTATTCCCTCAAACACGATAAATTTTCCCATAAGCGTACCCCCTACTCTTAAATATTTTAACACAAATTTTAGTTTTTTACAATATATATTCACAATTTTCAACAATAATTTTAAAAAAGGAGTTTTTATGACAATTTTTAAAAATGGACATGTTTTGATAAATGAAACATTTGTTAAATGCGATTTTTCTGTAGAAAATTCTATTTTCACTGAAATTTCAAGTGAAATTACCGAAAAATCAAATGTTATAGACCTTCAAAACAAAAAAATTATTCCAGGTCTTATAGATATTCATACTCACGGCTCATTCGGAGTAGATTTTAACAATTTTTCCAACTTAGATTTAGAAAAAGTATGCAATTATTTCAATTCTCAAGGTGTAACTTCTGTTTTACCAACTATTTTGACTGATACTGAAGAAAAAACGCTTGAATGTATCGAAAAAATCTATGAATTTTCAAAAAAATGCGATACTATCCTTGCAATTCACCTAGAAGGTCCATTTTTGAGCAAAGACTATAAAGGGGCAATGCCAGAGCATCTACTAAAAGAGCCAGATTTTGAACTTTTCGAAAAATATCTTTCTGCATCAAAAGGACTTATAAAACTGACTACGGTATCTCCAGAGCTTAAAAATGCTTGCGAATTCACAAAAAAAGCAACAGAAAAAGGCGTTGTTGTGTCAATTGGGCATAGTGGTGCGACGCAAGAACAGGTTTTTGAGTTTATAAAAAACGGTGCGACTAATGCCACACATCTCGGAAATGCTATGAAACAAGCAACTCAGCATAATCTAAATGTTAGTGGTTCGGTTTTGTATTCTGATGTGTATGCCGAAATTATCTGCGATGGTTTTCACATAAACCCCACTGTCATCGACTTTTATTTTAAAATTCGTAGTCATGATAAAATGATTTTAATCACCGATTCTGTCATGGCAGGTGGCTTGCCTAATGGTGAATATAAACTTGGAGTTAACGATATTGAGGTTATAAACGGCGATGCAAAACTAAAAGGTACAGATGTTCGTGCTGGTAGCACGTTGCGTGCGATTGATGCTGTAAAAAATGTTTCTAAATTTACAGGAATACCTTTTGAAAAGTGCGTAAAATTCATGACAGTAAATCCTGCAAAATCACTCGGTTGTTTTGATAAAAAAGGTGCTATAGAGGTGTCTAAAGATGCAGATTTTGTTGTATTATCAAAAAATTTAGATATTGAGCAGACATATTCCCGTGGAAATCTAGTATATCAAAATAAATTTTAATATTTTCAAAAAAAATGAGAGCTTACATGCCCTCATTTTTTTGCTTTATATTAAATTTATAATCCGTATTTTTCTTTAAATTCATCTTGTGGCAATGGTCTAGAATAGTAATACCCTTGAATAATATCGCAACCAAATTTACGCAACAAATCTACTTCTTCTTTAGTTTCAACACCCTCTGCAACTGATTCTAAATGCAGTTCTTTTGCAAGAGAAATGATAGTTTTTATAATAGATTCTCCACGCTTTGACACTGTAGATTGCATTATAAATGATCTATCAATTTTCAAAACATCAATCGGTATATTATTAAGTCTACTAAGTGAAGAAACCCCTGTTCCAAAGTCGTCCATAGAAATTGACAGCCCAAACTCACGCAATTGGTCAAGTTTTAGTATGTTTTTTTCATAAATATTGACAAAAGCACTCTCTGTTATCTCAATTTCTAGACATTTAGGGTCTACATTATATTGAGTTATTATAGATTTAATTTTATCCACCACAATGTCATTTAATAGAGTTATTCCTGATAAATTCACCGAAATTACAGGCACTGACTTGTGCTTCGATATAAATTTACACACAGATTCTAGTACATAGTAGTCTAATTTCTCAATAAAACCATTTTTTTCAAAAACTGGAATAAAATCGTTTGGTGGAACCATTTTTCCATCTTTAAACCAACGTACCAATGCCTCTGCACCTATTAATTTTTCATCTAATATTTTAATTTTAGGCTGAAAATACACAACAAAATCACTATTTTCTATAGCATTATGCATTGTCATTACAATTTCATTGTTAATTTCACGTTCACGACGCATTTCGTCTGAATAACAATAGAATGTATCTCCATATGTTTTTTTGCCGATATTTTTCGCAATAATTGCACAGTCTATCATATTCGTAACAGGCAAATTCATGTCGTCTACATTATATGCACCAACGCTAAAGCTAAAATTATATTCCTCGTTTAAAACATGATTTAGCATTTCCATAAGTGTTGAATCGTTAACTTTAAAATAACCATCATAAACATCTTTTAAATTTTCTTTTTGCGTTAAAATCAAAAAATTATCAGCAAAAGTACGAGAAACTATTATATCTTCAGAAAATTGCATACTATATGCAAGTGTTTGAATAAGTTCCGTGCCTTTTTCATAGCCATAAATCTCATTTATATGTTTAAAATTATCAACATCAAAAGCTACTATCATGTAATTTTTTTCTGGGTGTTTTTTAATTGCTTTTTCTGCGTCTAAAATAAATTTACGCTCTGTTACAAACCCAGTTATTGCGTCATAATTTATAATTGCATTGAGCTTTTCTTGCGAATATTCGTAGCTTAAAGTACTAGAAACAAAACCTAAAACCGTGTTTATTACGTGCAAATATTTTAAGTTTTTCTTAATATTGTTAACACCAATAATTCCCATAACTTCGCCTTCGATAACCAAAGGAGAAACTAAAATATTATCTTTCTTATCCGTTGGAAAAAGCTTGTCAATATCTTTAAATTGCGATTTTTTAATTTTATCTTGATTTAGATAAATATACTCTTTATTTGATATTTCCTTTGTTGTTTCAGAGTTTGAATCAAATAAAAACTCACTTTCAAGGTATCTATCATCTAATTTTACGCCATTATCGTAGTGATATACCATTCTTGTGTGATTTGTTAAAAAATCTCTTTTATATATGTATGCAAAATCGCCCTCGAAAAAAGATGCCAAAATAGCCAATAGATTAACGATTGACGTAGACCCCTCAAGCATTTCATCTGCACATGCAATTATCGCATCATCAGCGTTATTTAGGTCACGCAATTCGTTAATTTGTGCCTGTTGGTTTTTCAAATGAGTAACGTTTACAGCTTTACCCATAACCTCATTTTTATTAATTCCATCATCGGCTATCGCTTCAAACTCGTACCACTGCAAACCTTTATCTTTTACATTTATTCGAACTTCTGTTTTAGCATCAGTAAAATTACATATTTCATCTGCAAATTTTCTAAATTTTTGCACATCATCTTTGTAAATTAAATTCGCAGTAATTAACGCATCTGGAAAACCTATTCCAGCCGAACTAATACCATATTTATCTAAAACATCGCTTTTTACAGCCACAGTTTTTGTACTTACATCAATTTTAAATAGAATATCTGTAGATATTTCTTGCATAACCTTAAAATATTGGTCATTTTCTTCATTCATTTTTGCTTCAGCGATACGATTATCTCGAATAGGTGTTAAAATCAGGAAAATTTCAGTTTTTTCTTCATTTAAAAAGCCTATTTCTAAGCCTGCAGCTAAAAATCCACCTTGATTTTCAGAACAAACTACAGAAATATATGCAATGTTATTAACCCATAAATTTTTGTACGCCTTATTTATATAATATTTTACTGCCTCAACGCTACATAAATTTATTATTTTTTCCGATTCGTCGCTATTAATTACCAAATCAAAGCACGAAGCTTGCGAATTTTGGTCTATAATAGTTTCTGTTTTCATATCGTATGAAATGTATGCGTTTCGTGTCAACGCAAAGGTTTTATTTAATTTTTTAAAATCCATTATCACACAACCCTTTTACAAATCCCAATTTTATATGTAATATTATACTACATTTACATTTAATTTGCAATAAAATTTTACAAATGTTAACATTTAAATTGTAAATTCTACACAATTACATCAATATGCACAACCAAACTCAGTTTTTTTCGTCTATTATAAACAAAACACAGTGCCTTTCGACACTGTGCATATGCTATCTTCTATTGTTATTTTGGTTGTTGCAACCTTGCGTTGTATTGCAGTTTTGACCAAATCCATCTCTATTTCTTGTGTGACTTTTTGGAAAAAACTGCTCTACTGGAAATGCAAAAGATTGAAATAAATCGCAAGGGTCATTTGTTGTACCCGAGCCACCTAAGCACTCTTTTTCTGGCATACAAATATCGCATTGTGGAATTACAATTTGAATAGGTCTTTCTAAACGAATTATGCTAAATTGACCTAAAGTTACAATTAATTTTTTGCCGTGGTCTGTGTATAAATCCACTTCATCATCAAAGCAACCTGCAACACATCGTGGAATTTCGCCACAATTAAAACATTCGTCGCAACGTTCGGCAATTCTTGCATTTAAAGCAATTGGGTCTACAACCTCTACAACAGCTTTTGGCATATTTGATTTTTCTACAGCTTGCACATCAAAATCATTTTCTACCATTCTTGATGAGAAAATTCGTGCGTAACCTTCACTACCAAATAAAATCGTTCTTTTTTGAAAAAAAGCAAGCCCTGATACCTTTTGAGGTCTTCCCACACCACAAAAAGCATCTACTGTTACACGATAAAAATATTGAATATCTACTGTATAAAATCCTCTATTAAACTGAATTTCTTCTACATCAATAAACGCATAAAGTAGCTCTGCTGTATCAGGTTTTACGCTAATTGCACGGTCGATAATTTCTTGCGAACCACGTGTTAAGTATACTCTAATATCTGTTAAACATTCTTTTTCTCTACACGAATCATAGATTTTATTAGTATCTATACAAATAGGCTCTCTATTATTATTTTCCATATTTACCTCCATTTAATATTTTATATTTCTCTACATACTATGTATTTATTTAAGATATGTTACATTTTTACTTTAAAAAAATTTGCAAAAAAGTGCTTATAAATTTAGGTGTTTTAATTACATATACTTTCATTTTTCCCTCCTAACAAATTATATGCGAAAAAAGACAACACGTAAGCCCTGCAAATAAAATCCAACCAATAAGCCACAGTGGAAAAGCAAGCCCTATTATTATCCCTATAATCACACCAATATAAACAAAAAAAGTTAAAATTCGCATAAAAGTCGCCTCCTTATTACCTATTTTATGAATTTTATTTTTCTATGTGCAAACTTTTTAAAAACTTTTTAAAAATTTTTTAAAATACTTTTTCGTAACACTTGATTTTTAGTTTGAAAAATGATATTATTATTTTATGTAAAGGCAATAGCCTAAATCAAATGCTAAAAGGAGATATTATTATGCCATTAGTTTCAACTACAGAAATGTTTAAAAAAGCCTATGAAGGAGGCTACGCTGTTGGTGCATTCAACGTAAATAATATGGAAATCGTTCAAGCTATTACAGAAGCTGCAAAAGAAGAAAACGCTCCTGTTATTCTACAAGTTTCAGCTGGTGCTAGAAAATATGCAAAACATATTTATCTTACAAAACTTGTTGAGGCTGCTATTTTAGACACAGACCTTCCTATCGCTTTACACTTAGACCACGGTGCAGATTTTGAAATTTGTAAATCTTGTATAGATGGTGGTTTCTCATCTGTTATGATAGATGGTTCGCACCACTCTTTTGAAGATAATATTGCTTTAACTAAAAAAGTTGTAGAATATGCTCACGCTCACGGTGTTACTGTAGAGGGCGAACTAGGTCAACTTGCTGGTGTTGAAGATGATGTTAGCGTTGAAGAACACAGCTACACAGACCCTGCTCAAGTTGAAGAATTTGTTACAAAAACTGGCGTTGACTCTCTTGCTATTGCAATTGGTACAAGCCATGGTGCATTTAAATTCAAACCAGGTCAAAACCCACAACTGCGTTTTGATATTTTAGATGAAGTTTCTAAAAGACTTCCAAACTTCCCTATCGTACTTCACGGTGCGTCTTCAGTTACTCCAAAACACGTTGCTATGATTCAACAATATGGTGGTGACCTTGCTGATGCTATCGGTATTCCAGAAGATATGTTAAGACAAGCTGCAAGATCTGCTGTTTGTAAAATCAATATCGACTCTGACCTTCGTTTAGGTATGACAGCTGGTATTAGAAAACATTTCATCGAAAAACCTGCTGATTTTGACCCTCGCCAATATTTAACACCTGCTCGTGAAGAATTAAAAGACGTTGTACGTCATAAAATCGTTAACGTTTTAGGTTGCAACGGCAAAGCATAATTTAATAAACTTACTGTCACTTGTATTTCAAGTGACAGTTTTTTTACGAAAATTTTCATATATTCATAAATTTGATTTTACATAGCAGTTTCTTGTAAAGGCAATACCTCACAACTAACAGCTAAAGCCTTAGCAGTCAACTTTTTTGTGAAATTTCCGTAACGTCGCATAAAAATCACTTGTAATACGAAAGTATTACTTCGTAATTTTAGCACACATTGATAAAAATTTTTCTAAAAAATTTAACTACTATAGTTATGAGGTGTTGCCTAAAAAATATATTAGTATAATTATAAATTTTCGTAAAAAAAGCCACCTGCAAAGCAAGTGACCTTAAAAAGTTTTATTTATTTTTATTTTTTAAAATATCAATGATAGAATCAAAAGCATCTTCTGCATTACTTGTGCTTTTAATATCAAAATCATTTACTGTAGGAGTTTGCGAAGTCAACGGTGTAGCTGTATCTGGTTGAATTACAGGTTGAATTACTGGTTGTACTTCTGGTTGAACATTTTCTGTAGGAAATTCAAATTTATCCTCATTTTTTTCAAAATCCGTAGCTATAATAGTTACACGAATTTCATCAGTTAACTCTTCGTCTATAAATATACCAAAAATCAAGTTTACATCTTCGTGGGCAGCATCTTGTATTATATTTGCTACAATTTCTACTTCTTCCATTCCAATATCTGCTGATACAACTGTATTTAGGATAATTTTCTTCGCACCTCTAATAGATGTTTCTAAAAGTGGACTATGAATTACAGCATCTGCAACTTCTTCTAGTTTGTTTTTGCCAGTTGCACGTCCGATACCCATATGTGCATATCCAACGTCTTTCATTACTCGTTTTATATCTGCAAAGTCAATATTAATAAATCCTGTTGTTGTAATAAGTTCGCTAATACTCGCAACAGCTTTCATAAGTACGCTATCTGCTATAGCAAACGCATCTTTTACGCCTACTTTTTCGTCTAGTTCAATACGTTTTATATGGTCGTTTGGAATAACAACAAGTGAGTCTACTTGCTCACGCAAAGCTTCTAGTCCTGCGTCTGCATTTCTTTTACGAATTCTACCTTCAAAAGAAAATGGACGTGACACAACGCCGATAGTTAAAATCCCCATGTCTTTTGCGATTTTTGCAATAACAGGAGCACCACCAGTTCCTGTTCCACCACCCATACCAGCAGTGATAAACAGCATGTCCACACCTTCAAGTGCTTTTGCAATGTCTTCTGCACTTTCTTCTGTAGCTTTTCTGCCAACTTCAGGTTCTGCACCTGCTCCTTGACCTTTTGTTAATTTTTCGCCCATTTGAATTTTTACATCAGCAGACGAAAAAGATAATGCCTGCATATCTGTATTAACTGCTATAAACTCTATGCCATCAAAGCTTTTTTCTCTTACCATTCTATTTACAGCATTATTACCAGCACCACCCACGCCTAGCACTGTTATTGGAACTATTCTTTTAAATTCGTCGTCTTTTCTTAAACTCATTCCCTATTCCCCCTGATTTATTTTATATATTAAAGCATTATATTTATATATATTACATTCCTTATTATTGTACACCTTTATAACTAATTTTGCAATAGTATTTTGCGAATTTCTGAAAAAATATTAAAAATTTTTATTCCAAAAACTACCACAACTGCCGATATTAAATTAAGTTTAATAGTTTGACCTATAAAAACTATTAAACTCGCTAGTAAAACATTTCCAAAAAACTCAACAAAATAGGCTTTTATTTCAAAATTTCCTTGCATTTTTGAATATATTCCACCTAAAATACTTTCTAAACCTATAATTATAACTATAGTTACATAAAAAGCTATGCTTTCTGGAATTTTTAAAGGTATAATATAACCTATTACTAAGCCTGCAAATATGCTAGCTATTGTAATTTTCAACTTTACCTCACTCCTCTTCTATAGCAAATTTATTTATTATAATTCCGTCAAATGCCTCAATCGTTAAATTTTCATGCTCTGTAACCTCCACTTCTATTCCCCATTTACTCAATATTTCTACTACACCCTGACGCATTGTAAGTGCTCCATACAATTCCGAGCTGTTTCCTATTGCTTTTATAGAATATGGTGCTGAATATTTTCTATTATTAACACTAACAGTAGACCCTGCACAAATTATTTCGCTAGTCGCTAAAATTCTTTCGCCATTTATAGAAATAGCCTCTGCACCTGCTGCACGTAATTCGTTTATAACACGCAAAATATCCTCGTCATGTATATGAAATTATTTTCGTTTAAATTGTAAATATTTGCGTCTTCGCTGTCTTTCATAGTTACAACAACACCTTGTCCACTAACATCTGTAAGACCTGCTACAAGATTTGCTTGCACTAATTGCTCGTATAAAATTTTTGAATATCCACCTGCTTCAATACTTGCCGTTTTGTATATTTCTATTTGATTTCGATATAATTCTACTTGCTCGTAAAAATATCGTGTTCTGCTTTGTTCTTCTATTAAATTTGCTTGTAATTCTTCTATATATTCGTATGAAATACTCGGTTCTTTAACTTCTTCTACTTCTGTTTCGATTTCTTCAGGCTCAAAATAACTTTTTGCCTGCATTGTTACAAGCATTGAAACTAGCATACACGAAAAAGCTATTGTATAATTTGATTTTTTCACTCATTCACCTATTCTTTATGGAAAACTCATTTTTGTTATTACTTCACTTCTAAAACGTGCTACAGACTTGTTTCCAAGGTCTATAATCACGGTGTCTGAAGGTGTTATTTTCTTTTGCACTTCTTCAAACATTTTTACCTTTTGTGCTAAATCCTCTGCATTTCCTAGCTCTATTCTATATTTTGTTCCACATTGAACCACAATATCATAACTTTTGCTCAAATTAATTTCAGTTATAATGTCTAAATAGTCACAAAAATGCTCCATCACATCAAATAAAGCGTTTATTTTGTATTCGTCTTCTGTTTTTATAGCTTGTCCTATATTAAAATCAACAAAATCTATTCCGATAATTTTTATAAGTTTTTCTGCCTCAAGACGTGTGATTTCTGCCAAAATTTTACCATTTGAGCTTAGCGAATAGTATTTATTTTCATAATACACTGCAAAATAATCTTCGTATTCTGTTACTTCTACAAAAAGTTCAGTTGGGTAATTTCTGGTTATGCTAACTGTTTCTACATATGGTAAAGAGGTTAAAATTTCACTTTTTACAGTGTTTTTATCAAAGAAAATTAAACTATCATTAGTTTTTAGGCTAATATTTTCTAAAACATCACTCGAATTATATATAGTAGTACCTTCAATTTTCACATCAGACACTTTAAAGAAAATCGTTAGCGAATATACCACTAAAAAACATGTCGCTAGGCTAAATGCTACCGTAAAAATCGCTTTGCGTCTTTTTGTTCTTGCTTTCCTATATCTATTGCTACGTCTTTTGCTAATTCCTTGGTGCATAGTTTCTCGTTTTTTGTCTTTCATTTTAAAACCTCCTTTATCATAAATCTTTTAGGCGAACTATAAGCTCGCCCTATCCTATTTTTTCAAAACCTCAGCTCCTAGCGAGCAAAGCACTTTGTCTATCTCGTCATATCCTCGTAAAATATGCGAAATTTCCGTAACTTCTGTTACCCCCTCTGCTACAAGCCCTGCTAAAACTAAAGCAGTTCCCCCACGCAAATCGGTAGCCGTCACTTTTGCTCCTATAAGGTTTTCTTTTCCTGTAACTATACAGGTTTTTCCAAATATTTTTATATCAGCGTTTAAGCTTAAAAGCTCATTTACGTGTCTATAGCGACTTTCAAATATATTTTCTACAAAAACCGAAACCCCATCTGCTATTGTCGTTGCCGACATAATAATCGCTTGTGCATCTGTTGGAAAGCCAGGATATGGCAGTGTTTTTATCGGTTTTATTGGCTGTAATCTTTTAGAATTTGTCTTTAGCAATACTTTGTCGTCATATGTTTTTATACTGCAACCTGCTTGTTTTAGCACCTCTGTAACTGCTAGAAAATGCTCGGGATTTACCTTGCAAATTTCTATTTCGCCACATGTCATCGCAGTTGCTGTAAGATAAGTTGATGCTACAATTCTATCAGACATCACCGTGTGTTCTATTTGAGTCGGAACAATTCCACCCTCTACCTCGATAGTAGACTCGCCTGCACCTTTTATTTTTGCACCTAGTTTTTTAAGGTAGTTTGCAAGGTCTACAATTTCTGGCTCTCGTGCAGAATTTATGATTTTAGTCTTACCTTTTGCATAAACAGCTGTCATTAATGCATTTTCTGTCGCTCCTACACTTGGAAAAGATAAATGTATATCGCACCCTTTAAGTGCCTCTACTTTTCCGTTTATAACAACGCCATTTTCATCAAAAACACAGCCTAAACGCTCTAGTGCTAAAATATGTAAATCTATAGGTCTTGGTCCTAGCTCGCAACCTCCAGGAAAAGTTAAATTCGCACTCCCTGTTCGTGCCATTATAGGTCCTAAAAACATAACCGACGAACGCATTTCACGCATTAAATCATCTGGAATAGACGATTTTGTTATATTTTTTGCATCTACCGTTATAGTTTTACCTTTTTTCTCTACTTTACAGCCGATATATCTCAAAATCTCTATAGCAGACTGTACATCGCTTAAATTTGGACAATTATGTATTACAGATATATTCGGATTTAATATAGTCCCTGCTAAAATTGGCAAAACACTATTTTTCGCTCCTTGAATATCTATACTACCAGATAATTTATTTTGACCTGTTATGTATAAATGTTCCATATCATTCTCCTTTTTACAAATATTTTTTCGTATATCGTATAATATGCAAAAAGGAGTTTTTGGTTAATCATTTTGTAAATTTCGTATTTCGTTGTAAATTAATTCGTTGCTACTTAAATTTGCAAGCTTGCTAATTTTTACGCTCATAGTTTCTAAAAGTTCTTTATCTTCAAGCATTTTTTGGCACTGCCTTAAAATATCTCGTCCTTTAATATCTTCTTCTAGCATAACCACGCAACCACCAGCTTTTTCTATAGTCCTTGCGTTTTCTTCTTGATGATTTTCTGCAACATATGGCGACGGCACTATTATTGCAGGCTTGCCCATAATGCAAATTTCTGATATGGTCGCAGCTCCTCCTCGACAAATTACAAGGTCTGCTGCTGCCATAACTTTTGGCATATTATAGATATATTCTACTACATTACTACTGTTATGCTCAACAAGTGATTCTACAAACCACTCATAAGAATTTTTACCAGTTGCATGAATATGCTCAAAACTCGCATCTTTATGGTTTATAAATTCCACCATCTTTTGATTCATATATAACGCTCCTGTAGACCCCCAAAAAGATACTACAAAAGGTTTATCTGGCAAACCTAAAGATTTTTTCGCAATTTTTTTATCCATAATACGAAAATCTTCTCGTGTTGGCGAACCTGAAACCACAACTTTTTCTAAAGTTTTTTTATCTAAATAATTTCTCGTTTGCGAAAATGCAAGCAAAATTTTATCTGCTTTTTTTGATAATATTTTCGTTGTTATACCTGCAAAAATATTCACCTCTAAAACTATCGTTTTCACATTTAGTTTTTGTGCCGACCACATTACTGGAAAACTTGCGTATCCACCACAGCCAATGACTATATCTGGTTTCCAGTCTTCTATAATGCTCGTGGCTTCCTTGGCTGATTTTAATGCATTTTTACTAATTTTTATATTCTCAAATATTCCTTTTAAAGAAAAATCTCGATGTAGTCCTTTTGCCTCGATACTTCTAAATTCGAATTTTTCTGATTCTACAAGCTTTTTTTCAATCCCATTTTCAGTACCTACAAACAAAATTTCGGTGTCTGGGTGTCTTTTTTTATAATATTTTACGATAGCAATACCAGGGTTTACATGCCCTGCTGTACCCCCACCAGTTATTATTATTCTCATAAATTCACCTTCTTACTATGCCTTGATATATTAAGTAATATACCTATTTCGCAAAGTTGCAACATCAGTGCTGTTCCCCCATAACTAAAAAATGGAAGTGATGCTCCTGTTATTGGAAAAAGCCCTGTTACAACCCATAGATTTATAATCGTTTGTATAGCCACTTTCGAGATAATTCCTACAGCTAAATATTTTCCAAAAGAATCTCGTGCTTTAGATGCAATATCAAAACCTCGATATATAAATATCGTAAAAAGCAATATTATTGTAAATCCACCAATAAAACCAAGTTCTTCGCAGATAACCGAAAAGATAAAGTCATTTGATGGCTCGGGAAGATACAAATGTTTTTGTCTACCCTGACCAAAACCTAAACCAAAAAGTCCACCAGAACCTATTGAAATAAATGACTGGCTACCTTGCCACCCATCGCCTAGAAAATCTATAAAAGGGTCGAACCACACATCTATCCTTGTTTGTGCATAAGTATTTGTTTGTAAAAATACAATTACGCCCAAACCACCTAAAACTGCCATAGGAATTATTTGAAGAAGATTAATTCCTGCTACAAAAATAATCATCATTCCTGTTCCTGCTATTATAAGTGTTGCTGATAAATGTGGTTGTTTATACGTAAAAATAGCAATTCCACCTAAGAGCAATAAATACGGAACAAGTCCACGGAAAAATTCTTTTATATATTTTTGGTTTTTTACAGCAATGCTTGAAAATAATAAAATCACTGCTGTTTTTGCAATTTCTGATGGTTGGAATTGCAAACCACCTATTCGTAGCCATCTTTGTGCATAATTTATTTCGACACCGAAAAAGTGTACCATAATTAATAAAATAATTGATAATATATACAAAGGTGTTGCAAATAAATGCATCCACTTATAGTCTACAAAAGAAACAAAATACATACACACGATACCTGCACCTGCAAATAAAGCTTGTCGAAAAACGTAGTAATATGGATTTCCAAATCCTACTATTGCTTGAGCATAACTTGCAGAAAACAGCATTATAATACCTATAAGTACTAAAAGCAGAGTTAAAATTACCATTTGGGAGTCCATTTTTCTATTTTGTTCCATATATTCCCCCTTAAATTTAAAATACTATATTAAAATTCCCCACATATATGCTATCACGCAGAAAATCACCGTTATACTTGTAAAAATAAAAACAATTTTCTTTTCCGAAAAACCACACATTTCAAAATGGTGATGTATAGGTGCCATCTTAAATAAACGCTTACCTTTTGAAATTTTAAAATACCCTACTTGCAAAATTACAGAAACTGCCTCGCATATATAAATTATTCCGACTGGTATAAGTATTAGTGGCAAATCTAGTGCTAGTGCCATTGCAACAACTGCCCCACCTAGAAAAAGCGAGCCTGTATCTCCCATAAAAACCTTTGCAGGATTTTTATTAAACATTAAAAACCCAAACACTGCTCCTATGAGAGTTGCAGAAAACACTGCTATAGAAGTTTTCCCTATATTTAGTGATACTAGCATAAAAAATATACAAACTGGTATTGTAACCGAACTTGCAAGCCCGTCTATACCATCAGTTAGATTAACAGCATTTGTGCAACCAACTACAACAAAAACCGAGAAAACTAAAAATATCACCCACGGAATAACTATCGACACGTTAAAAAACGGAATATATACATTCGACGAAATTAAATTTAAGTATCGCAAAACCGATACAAAAAGTACAGCTAACGATATTTGTAAAATCAATTTTTGTTTTGGTGTTAGTCCCTCGTTTTGTTTTTTAACCACCTTTGTGTAGTCATCTATAAAGCCGATTACACCAAAACCTAGAGCAAATAAAAGCATTGATAAAAATTCTAAATTTATAATATATCCTAAAAGAATACTTGTTGCAATTATTGCTACTATAAAAATAAATCCTCCCATAGTTGGTGTATATTGCTTATTCATATGCCATTTAGGTCCTATTTCTAGAATTTTTTGTCCAAATTTAAGTTTTGCTAGATATTTTATAACAGGCATTCCTATTATAAGTGCGATTAAAAAAGATATAATTATTGCATAAAAAGCATCAAACATACTTATTTTTCCTCATTTACTAACATTTTAAGAACTTCTTCCATTTTTTCTGCACGACTACCTTTAAATAAAACTGCGTCGCCTTCTTTTACATTTTGTTTTAATTTTAATGTAAGCACCTGTCTATTTTCAAAAACTTCTGCATTTTGTAGCTCTACTTTTCTCCATGCATCACCCACAAGGTATACAATATCTGCACTTTCTCGTGCAATTTGTAAAATTTCTTTGTGTGCGTTATACGAAAAGTCGCCAAGCTCTGCCATCGCTCCTAAAACTGCAATTTTTTTATTCGATTTAGTTTTATTAAGAACAGATAACGCAGCTTTCATAGAATCTGGACTTGCATTGTAGCAGTCTTCTATAACCGTGTAGCCATCATAATCAAAAATATTTTGACGCATACCTGTGTTTTGAAAAGCATATAATCCTGCTTGCACCTGCTCATCTGTCGCTCCTAGTAGCTTTGCAACAGTTATCGCTCCAAGTGCATTTGCAACGTTATGCCTACCAAAAGTATTTATCTTTATTTCTATTTCAAAATCTTTACCAACAGCTACAAACTTAGTGTATTTTGCATATTGACGAATATCTTTACACGATACATCAAGGTCATCTCCTTCTATTCCAAAGTAGATAATTTCATTTTCTATATCTAAATCACGAAGCAACGGCTCGTTACCATTAAGTACAATAGTTCCTTTTAGACCTTTTAGAATTTCGAGTTTTGCTTTTGCGATTTCCTCTTTTGAGCCTAAATGCTCAATATGCGACTCGCCAATATTTGTTATAACTCCAATATCTGGACAAACTGCTTTAGAAAGCAATTCTATCTCGCCTTTTCCACTCATACCCATTTCAACAACTGCATATTTATGCGATTTTGTAAGGTTTAAGAGCGTTAAAGGTACGCCGATGTGATTGTTAAAATTTCCGTCCGTTTTATGTGTAGAATCCACTTCTGATAAAATACTGTGTAGCATTTCTTTCGTCGTTGTTTTTCCGACACTACCTGTAATACCCACAGTTTTTAGTCCAATTATACGTTCTTTGTAGCCTTTTGCCATATCTAAAAAAGCTTTTCCTGTATCTTCTACTTTTATATTAGGTATGCTGTAAATTTCCTTAGTTGTCAAAACAGCTTTTGCACCTTTTAAAATAGCATCTTCTAAATAGTCGTTGCCATCAAAATTTTCACCTTTTATTCCTATAAACAAACAATCTTCTTTCATATTCCTAGAATCTATAGAAACATTAGAAATCATAATATTTCCTGATTGTTTTCCGTTTGTAAATTGAGCAATTTCACTCAACGTGAGTTTTTCCAATTTTCGTCCTCCTTGCTTTTATTTAAAGTATTTTAAAACTTCTTCCTTATCATCTAAATGGTGTTTTACTCCGTGTATTTCTTGATAATTTTCATGCCCTTTGCCCATAATAACGACAACATCGCCACTTTTTGCGATACTTAGAGCGTGTGCTATTGCTTCTCGTCTATCTTCTATTTTTTCATACGGACTATCTTCAAAACCTACGATAATATCTTCTATTATGTCTTTTGGTTCTTCCGAACGTGGATTATCAGATGTTACAATGCTCAAATCAGAATATCTACTACAAGCTTTTGCCATTAGTGGACGTTTTATTTTATCTCTGTCGCCACCACAACCAAAAACGCCGATAACTCTACCTTTTGCAAAACCTTTTACAGCTTTTAGTACGTTTATAATGCCATCAGGTGTGTGTGCGTAGTCTACAATTACAGTGTAATCTAAAGGAGTTGGCACAACCTCTATCCTGCCTGAAACTCCCTTGGCTTTTGCTAATGCAGTTGATATTTCCTCTAAATCAATACCAAGACTTAGGCAAATCCCTATAGCCGTTAGTGCATTATAAACCGAAAATCTACCTGGAATATTCAGTGTCATTTGACACGTCTTGTCTAAATATTTAGCGTTAAAAACTACTTTATCCGATAAAAGTTCTACATCTTGTGCTTTAAGGTCTACATCGTTTCTTTCAATACCATAAGATAAAACAGTGCATTTCGCTTCTTCTGCCATGTATTCGCCAAATTCATCATCTAAATTTATAACTGCGAATTTTGTTCTGCTAAATAATTTCGACTTAGCTTTCGCATATTCTTCTATAGTTTCGTGAAAATCTAAGTGGTCTTGCGAAATATTCGTAAAAGCACCCACTTTAAAATACACTCCGTTTACTCTATGCAAAGCTAAAGCATGCGAAGATACTTCCATTACAACATTTTGGCAGTCCTCTTTTTGCATATCTCGTAAAAGCGACTGAAGTTCGATAGATTCTGGTGTTGTTCTTTCTGTTTCGATAACTTTTTGACCAATCATATTTTGGTTTGTTCCAATTAGTCCAGCTTTTTTTCCAGTTTCTTCTAAAATATGTTTCACAAGATATGTTGTTGTTGTTTTTCCATTTGTTCCTGTAATGCCTAAAACGTCCATTTCTTTAGATGGTTTTTGATAGAAATTATTCGCAATTTTACTAAGTGCTAAACGTGCATCATCTACCAAAATAAAAGGAATGTCAATTTCAGGTTTTTCTTCACACAAAACTGCTATAGCACCGTTTTCGATAGCTTTTTCTATATATTTATGTCCATCTACTTCAAACCCTTTTATAGCTATAAACAAGCTATTTTCTACAATTTTTCTCGAGTCACTTTCTATAGATGTAATTTCAGTATTCATATCTATTTTTAAATCTTTTACAAATACTTCCGATAAAATTTCTAGTAATTTCATATGTCCTCCTAGTCTGATACATCTGTTATATCAGTAAATTCTACGCTTATAATCGTTCCAAGCGTTACTACTTGCCCTTGTGCTGGATACTGTTTTGATGCAAATACATCACTTGTTCCAGATACCAAAGCCGAAACCCCTGTTGCTCGCAGATATAACCCACTTGCTTCTAAAATTTTCTTAGCTTCTGTTGCCGTTTTTCCTAAAACACTCGGCACTTCTATAGGTGCTGTCGGTTTGTTTTCGTCCATATATATTATAATTGTTGCCGAAGACGGAATTATAACATCTTGTGCTGGCACTTGGTCTGTAACATATTCGCCATCACCTACAACTCTGTAAGAAAGCGTATTATCTGCAAGAAGTTGTGTTACCTCATCAAGACTTAACCCTAATAAATTCGGTGTTTCAACATCAATACTTGCAAGTTCTTCATCTGTATAAACTGGCTCTATGCCAATATATGGTAAAACATCAGCCATTATTCTTCCAACTACTGGTGCTGCAATGTACCCACCTCCAGTTAGCTCTCCTTGTGGCTCATCTATCATAACTAAAACTGCTATTTGTGGGTCGTCCATTGGGGCAACCCCTATAAATGAGGCGATATAGTGACTTTCGCCAGTTTCTATCTCTTTTGTACGTTTTTGCGAAGTTGCTGTTTTTCCACCAACTCGGTATCCTGCAACATAAGCATTTTTTGCAGTGCCTACTGTTACTACTTGTTGCATTGCTGTTCGCATAAATTCCGAAGTTTCTTCAGATACTATTTGTCTTACAGTTTCTGTAGAAGTTACGCTTATGACACGCCCATCTGCATCTACAATTTCTTTAACCAAATGTGGTTGTACCATGTATCCATCATTAACAATTGCAGATATTGCTGTTATTAGTTGCAGTGGAGTTATTTGGAAAGTTTGCCCAAAAGATGATACTGCAAGCTCTATCGTATTAAAATTTTGTTGGCTAAAAAATACACCACTCGTTTCTCCATAAAAGTCGATTTTTGTTGCATCTAAAAAACCAAAATAATCGTAATATTCCATAAATCTTTGCGTGCCTACTTTTAAACCTAGTTCTATCAAAGCAGGGTTGCAAGAATTTTCTAAAGCACCATTTAAATCTAAAACTCCATGCCCAGTTCTTTTCCAGCAGTGAATATCAACTCCTGATACTGTACTAACACCTGTGCAATTATAAGTCCAATTTTCATCTACTAAGTCTTCCTCATATGCCATTGCCATCGTCAAAACTTTAAAAGTAGACCCTGGCTCGTATGAGTCAAGTATCGGTTTGTTTCTCCAAACATCACGCAAAACCGTATTTTGAGTTATTTCCTCATTTTCTTCTATAAGTTGCAACATTTCGACATCTATATAAAAAGGCTCGTTTAGGTCATAGTCTGGTTTTGTTGCCATAGCTAAAATTTCGCCTGTTTTAACGTCCATAATAATTCCTGCAACACCCTCTAAAGGATTATTATCTTCATAGGCTGTTTCAAGGTGTTTTTCTAAATAATATTGTATAACTTCATCAATTGTTAAAACTATGCTATCGCCATTTTGTGCCTCTATATATTGTTCGTACTCAAAAGGCATTTGTCCACCTTGTGCGTCTGATGCCGTAATAATTCGTCCTGGTGTGCCACTCAAAGTTTCATTATAATAAAACTCTAGTCCCTCAAGTCCATATCCATCAGTTCCTGTAAAACCAATTAAATTTGATGCTAAATTACCTTGTGGATAGTATCTTTTTGTATCTGGCACAAGCGATATTCCAGTTATCCCATAAGTAGATATTGCAACACGTACTTCATCAGCTATGTTTTTTTCTACTTCTCGTGCAATAACTTCATATCTACTATTTTTTATAAGTTTATTATAAACTGTATCAAAGTCTAATTCTAAAATTTTAGACAATTGTTCAGCTGTTATATCTAAATTTTCTTCTTTAACATTTTTAGGGTCAACTGTCACCATTTCTACGTTTGCAGAAACAGCTAGTTCTTTCATATTTGTATCAAAAATCGTGCCACGTTCTGCCGATATTATCTTATCAGCTGTTTGTTGTTGCATTGCAAGATTTGCGTATTTTTCATAATTTATAACTTGCATATAAAACATTTTTGCAGGCACTGCAACACATGTGAATATAAGTAAAATCGCCGATAAAACTTGCAGTCGTGTTATGTTAAAAATTTTATTTTTTCTACTTCTGCTCATGCTCCCCCCTTTGATAATTTATATCTAATTTTCACCCCTATATTGGCAAAATACGCCAGTACAATTGTACTACCGTATTAAGTTACTAAGAATTTTTCATCTTAGTATATTATATTTTAAATTAATTAATATATTCCCATATTGATACAAAAATATTTTTCATGTATAATATAGCTAAATCTACTACAGACACATTATTATAAATTTCTATCGTATCGGGATTTTGTATATGAATTTGTTCAATTTGGTTTTGGTCTAGTTTAATCATACTTAAATTATTTATAGCATAAACTTCTACATCTTCTAAATTAAACATTTGGTCTATTCTTGCGTTTAAAGATACCCCTTGGCTCGCTAAAACATCAATTTCACTCTCAAGAATTTGAATTTCTTTTGTTAAAAGCGTTACATTTGTATATCCATAAATAAGCGAAAAAGCACACACAGCCATAAATGCAACTAAAGCTACATTGCATAAAAAAAGCATATTTATCTTGCCTTTTGTAGTAATTTTTTCTACAAGTTTCATTTGATTTACAAATTCTTTATGCTCTTGTATATTTTCATAGCTTTTATATGCGTTATTTCCATTGACTGTCATACTTTTCCACCTCCTTTATTTTAATTTTTTAATAATCCTTAGTTTCGCACTCCTTGCACGAGGATTAAACTCTATTTCCTCGTCCGTCGGGATAATAGGTTTTCTTTTTACAAGTTCTACCGTTGGTGTTTTGTGGCATACACAAACTGGTAATTTTTTTGAACAATCGCACCCTCGTGCATTGTCTGCAAAAATATTTTTAACAATCCTATCTTCTAAAGAATGGAATGTTATAACGCACGCTCGCCCATCTAAATTTAAACAATCAATTGCTTTTTGCATCGCAATTTCTATAGATGTAAGTTCGTCGTTTACTGCAATCCTAATTGCTTGAAACGTTTTTTTAGCAGGGTGTCCTTTCTCCCTTTTTACCTTTTCAGGCAAAGCCGATTTTATAATCTCCACCAGCTCAAACGTTGTATTTATCGGTCTACTTTCGCAAATTTTAGAAGCTATTTTATTTGCAAATTTTTCTTCTCCATACTTAAATATTATAGTACGCAGTTTTTCAAAATCCCATTCATTTACAATTTCAAAAGCAGATAATGTAGCACTTGTGTCCATTCTCATATCAAGTTTTGAATCTTGCATATACGAAAATCCACGCTCTTTTGTATCAAGTTGTGGCGAGGATACTCCAAGGTCAAATAAAATTCCATCAACTTTTGTAAATCCAGCTTCTTTTATAGCTAAATCTATGTCAGAAAAATTACTTTTAACAAAAACAACCTTATCTAAATGCTCTGCAAGGCGTTTTTTCGCATTTTCTATAGCATTTATATCTCTATCTATACAAATTAGCTTTCCCGTTGTTAGTTTTTCTACTATAGACTTTGAATGACCAGCTCCACCTAGCGTTGCATCAACATAGATACCACTCGGTTTTATATCAAGTCCTAAAATACAATCTTCTAGCAAAATCGAAACATGTTTAAATTCCATATTAAAAACCTATATCTTCCATTGCTTGCTCAATTTGAGCTATGTCTATACCAGCATTATAATCTTCCCAATTTTGTTTATCCCAAATTTCAGCACGGTCGCTTACGCCGATTATCGTTACTTCTTTTTCTAAACTTGCAAATTTTCTAAGGCTTGCAGGAATTAAAATTCGTCCTTGGGAATCTAACCCACAGTCTACAGCGTGGGACATGAAAAATCTTTTTAGTTGGCGACCTTTTCCGTGGGGCTGTTTGTTTATCTGTTCTTCTAATTTTGTCCAGTTTTCTGCCGAATATACGTATAAACAGCCATCTAGACCCTGTGTAATTGTAAATTTTTCGCCGAGTTCATCTCGTAATTTGGTAGGCACAATTAGACGTCCTTTGACGTCTATCGAATGAAAATATTCACCTTTCATAATTTTCCCACCACTTTTCTACACTTACTAACACTTTCCCCCACTAATTGGTTTATGAACATTATAATATAACTACCTTTTTTTTGCAAGTATTTTATTTGTTAAATCGTTCGACATTTTTCGTCATTTTTGTATATTTTTACACAAAGTGTTTTAAAATATTTACATTTTTTTCTAATCTTACCCTATCTGTAGTATAAACTTTTCTAAAAATTACTATCCGTAATATTTGCAATTTATTTTTTTGTCACATTAAACAAATTTAACTTTAAAATTTTTACACCAAAGTAGAAATCACACACCTTGACTTTTTGATAAAAAAAGCATATTATAATCTAAATGTTATGTGTTTACACATTCATAAAAACATGATTAAATAAAGCTTTTTAAGGAGAAAACACTATGTATTTTTGCACATTTGACGAAATAAAACACAGAATAGAAAATCTCGATAAAGTTTTTTTACATATAAAAAATCCACAAACATGCATAGTAAAAACTTTTCCATATTTTGTAGATGATAGACAAGGAAACCTCGCAAAATACGCTCGTGGAAAAGACTACCACATCGTCATTTTAGAAAAACTTTCGGAAATTATAGCGAATTTTAAACAAGATTATCCAAATAATGAGTTTGTGAGTTACTGTGATATTTCCCCTCTTCCCGAGGTGTATATTGCATATAAATCAGGAGCAGGTATTTTAGGGCGAAATGGCTTAATTTTTGACGAAATCTATGGTGGTTATGTTTTTATAGGGATAATTTTGACAGATGCAAATCTAAATTTCGAAAAAAGCGAAAAAAAAACTTGCATAAACTGCAAGAAGTGTGAAATTTCATGTCCACAAAAAGCTATAGATGCAAATGGTGTAAATCCTACAAAATGCCTGTCGTATATCACTCAAGAAATGTCGGCAGATATAGATAATCTTGATAATTCTCGCTACATTTGGGGTTGCGATATTTGTCTAGATGTTTGCCCTATGAACAAAAATATTCAAAAAACTGATATATTAGAATTTAAAACCAATCTTATATCAACTTTATCACTTAGCGACGTAGAAAATTTGACCAGAAAAGAGCTTAAAAATCGCTTTCCCGAGCGTGCTTTTACATTCAAAGGTGCAAAACCACTTACTCGAAACCTAAAATTAAAAGCCTCACTGAAAAATATCAACAAGGCTTAAAATTATTATTTCACTTTTTTGAAAAGTTTATTTCCGAAAGTATCACCGAGGCTATTATAATAGTTCCTCCCAAAAATAAATTAGTTGTTAACTTATCCATTCCAAGCATAACCGAAAAAACGCTTCCAAAAAGCCCTTCTAACCCTAAAAACAAACCTGCTTTTGACGCAGTTGTAAATTTTTGAGCCGTTGTTTGCAAATAATAGCACACACAGCTACAAAAAGTAGCTAAATACATCGTTGGCAAAAAAATCTGCTTAATTATCTCAAAATCTATTGCACTTCGCTCAAAAATGAGAATATACGCAGTGCCAACAACCCCAATCGTCATCATTTGTAAAAAAGTCATTTGTTTAGAGTTTAAATCTTTCGCAAAAATCGAAAGGTGTACTATATGTATCGCAAAACAAAAAGCAGAGCAAAGCACCAAAAAATCTCCTTGATTAAACGAAATCCCAACAGTTGTGTCCATAGTCAATATCGACGCACCTATAAGAGTTGTAAACGCAAGCACAAAATACTTAAAACTTGGTGGTTTTTTCGTCACAGCCCACACAAGAAAAGGCACAATAACTACGTTTGTAGCCGTTAAAAACGAGCTGTTTGAAACCGTTGTCATTGCTTGACCAGACGCTTGAAAATAAAATCCTAAAAAAAGCATAACTCCAGCAATTACACCAATTTTAAACGTGGATTTTTGTATAGTTTTCACATCTTTAAAATTCACACAAAGCAATATAATTCCTGCAAAAACAAATCTCATAGCAACTATCAGCGACGTTTTCGCACCTGCTTCGATAGCAATTTCAGTCCCTATAAAACCAGTTCCCCATATAATTGCAGTGATAATCATAGCAATATCAGCTGTTTTTTTATTTATCATGATAAACACCCCAAATTTTAATCTCAATTATATATTATAACATTTATCTAATAATTGTGCAAGTTTTATACTTTAAAATTATACATCTCATTCTTAAATGTCAATACATATGTTACTTTGTATTGGGGGTAGTAATGGATTTTATGAGTGAATAACGTATTTGCGTCACTTTGTGTTCGCAAAGTAATCAAAACCAAAAAACTTTTAGTAAAAAAATGACGCATCATATTTTAGTCAAATATAACAAAAGAAAAGTATACCTAAATTAGTATACTTTTCTATTTTTGTATAATTATGCAATATTTTTATAAATCTTACTTACTATAAAGTTTCAATTTCAATTATTATATCGCTCAATTTACATATTTCAAATTTTTCATAAGACTTTGTAAGTAAAAAATTCTCGTCTAACCCATTAATGAAAAACTCCGACACATCTAAAATTTCTTCTATTTGAAGTAGATATGCTATCATTTTCATACGTGAAACAACAGAATTTTTAAAATTTAGGTCATAAATATACTGTTCTATTTGTTTTTCAGCATTTTCCGTAATTAATTCTATATCTTCACCAAAACTTACAACAATCTTACATTTAATTTCAACCTCTACATACACACAAGTGCTAACACTAACTGTGTGACCAATCGGTGCGAGTGCATCTTCAGTTTCAGTTCCATTAAACACTTCTAAACATTTCTGACAGATTTCGTCGCTTAGTTCTGTTTTTTCACTACCTAATATAACAAGGTGTACAAAGCCAATCCCCATATCGTTAGCCGTAAAGACACAAACAGCATTTATCCCCGTGATTTCCATAGCTTTTTGTTCATAATCTGGAACATTACCACCAAAAGATTTAGACATAACCTTGCTAATAGTTCTTTCTCTAAAACTCTCGTCATCTTCAATTTCGGTAGCTAATATATAATTTTCTATAATTTCTGCACTATTTATACCACTTATATTTAAAATTGATGTCAAATTACCAAAAACAGTATTATATTCAACACCATATTCTGTCGCTTCAACTATATATTGATTTTCATCAATTTCCTCTAAAACTTCAAAAATATATTGCCCACTACTGAATTTTTCGCCCATTATTTCTACATCTGCATCTATTTGCACCTTTTTTTGACATTTAGTAGCAGATTTGCGTTCCATACCAATAATAGCAACACTTTTATCCAAGTATTCACCATAAGATGTATCTAAATATGCCAAATCAAGCATATTTTCAATTTCAAAATATGCATTAGCGAGTTCATAACAGAGTGGAGCAATAGCAGTATATATAAAACTACCCTCTCTTGTATCCATGTCACTCGGCATTTTAGCTAAACATCTTTCTAAAATCTCATCATAACTCATTAAAAACTCACCTCACTTGTTAAAATTCCAAAATCAGTAACAATTTCAAAATTTATTGTAATTTCATCACCATTTTTTTCATAAACCAAATCATTAACTTCTGATATTCTATCATCAAAAAGCAAACATTCTTTAATATATTGTTCTATTTTACTCTCTACAGAAGCATTACCTAGTATATTTATCAGTTGATTTCCATAATTTAGTGAGTAAATATCATATTTTCCACAAGCTATAGTTAGTGCGTTATATATCGAACTTTCAATTGCTTCTAATTCATTAGATGTTTCTACAAGTCTATCATTTAAAATTTTCCATGTTATCATTCAATCACCACCAACTCATCTGTTATAAATATACAATTTTCTGCAATAATACACACAACTGTTTTCTCACCCAATAACAACGCATCATATGCTGTTTTACTCAAAATTACATCAGATAAATCAAATTCTAAATCATTAATTAGTAATTTTTTACTTTCTATATCAGCAATTCCTATTGAAATCTTCACATTATACACCTTAGAACACTCACTTTGTGCAATTTGACTAATAATATCATAAATCCCCATTTTTACACCTCTTTTTCAAGTGTTAACAAATAAACCTCTTTGCTAGAATTTATAGTTAATACACTTTCTACAACATAGTATCTTTCTCCATTAATTACAATAATATCAAAAATTTTAATAGTAAATAGTGCAATTATCTCTATTTGTAAGCAAAAAATTGCTTGAGTACTATCTAAAAGCATATTTTGGGCTATTAAATTACATTGTGCTACTGTTAAATTTCTATCAACATTAACACTTTTTTGAATTTTACCCAATTGTAAAATCAATGAATTATCATAAGCATAATAACTCAAAACTGTACCTGAAGTACTGATTTGATAAACATGAATTGCATTGTAAATATTAGCTAAAAAGCTGTCATCTGTAATTGAAATCAGCACACTATCGTCTATATTCACAATTCTATTATTGTTTTTTTGTGGATTTAAACAAATACTTCCATTATCATCACTCATGTAATATTTTACGCCAGATACTTGAAACGAACTATCTAAAATAGCGTTTACAATATCAAAATATGTCATATTTTCGTACAAAACATATGGTAAAACATAGCCTGTACTAGAAATTTCTCCAGAATTCACACCAATTTTAGAACAAATCTGCTTTATTATAGTAGATGCTGAATCATTTTTTATTAAAATAGTGTCTTTTGACTTAAAATATATTAAATTATCATAAGCCATGATAGAAATCGTATCGAAACTCTTTGAAAAATCAAAAATTTTACCACTAAAATGCAAATTTCCATCAATATACATATTTATTTCCTCTCCACCAACAAGTTTCAATTCACTTGATATTACATTAAACTCCAACGCAGTAGCTTTTCCTTTTGCATAAGCAGAAATTTTTAGTATATTATGAGGTAATTCGTATAAATATTCATTAAAATCCTTTAAAGTAATTTTCGTTATCAACTAAATCTTATCTCCTGTCCTGGGTAAATTAAATTTGCATTTTTTATATTATTAAGTTCTGCAATTTCAGGATACCTATATGGATCGCCTAAAAATCTTTTGCAAATTGCCCATAGTGTGTCCCCTTTTTGTACAACATAAACGTTAGGAATACCTAGTGTTTCTGGTATATCACTGGTATTTTGCGAACTATTTACGCCTGATGCTAAAATTGTAACCGTGTGATTTACATACTCTTTCAGAGATATACTGTATTCAACGCAACCCACATCACCACCACGTTCAACCGTATTAAATTTTTCTATAATAACATCATAGTTAACAGGAATATTAAGACCTGTTATACAAAAATTAACAATTTCTGCATTTTCAATCATACTTAAAATAGCAAAATAGTTGCTAAACTCATAAAAAAAGCCAGAAAACTCAATTATATCCAGTTTATCACTGCAAGGTATAATCAACTCATTCCCATTAGCTAATGTATAAATTTTTGGTGTACTATTCTTTGAAATATTTAGTGCAGTCTGATTTACATCAAGCTTCACACTACCAAGTGTTATTGTAACCAAACAAACCTCCTAATTTCTCATTTCTTTTTTTAATTCATTCAAAATATAGTTGTAAATTTCATCATAGCTTAACTTCAATTCATTTTTTTCATCTTTTTTTGCAGTTTCATACGTTAAATTCGAATTTTCTATTAAATTTCTACTACTATAATTTTCAATTTTTTCGGAACTTGGTACAACTCTTGCTGTACCAAAATCCATTAAACTTTTATATTTTTTTGTACTTTGTGCTATTTTACTATCACTTTCATAAACATCAGAGCTAAAAAATGCTTGTTGCATATTATTTTCATTGTACAAATTAGAACTTTCTGCAAGATTTTCATTATTCGTTAAAATCCCCGATAAATTATGGTTAAAATATGTAAGTTCTCTTGAATTAACTTGTTCAAAGCTATCCTCATTTTCTGTATAATTATGCATAAAATCCTCAACATCACCTAAATTCGAATCCATAAAATTCATCTCAGCAAATTTAGCTTTATTAGTAATCAACCTATTATTTTCATCAAAATTTACTGATTCTATAGAACTTTTACCCTGTAAAATTGTATTTTCATCGTAAAATCTTGTTAGTTTTGTTTGAGAGACAGGTACATTTTGTTGTTTTATAATTTTACGTTTAAGATAATTTTTAATCGGCATAAGCTTCCTCCTCCAGATAAATTTCAATTGATGCATAGATAAATGCACGCTCATTTTTGTTCATTTTCAATAAATCGGAGGGCAAAATATTGTACATTCTGAGTGCATAGTAATAATATGTAAAATCACTTTCACCCTCCTTTATTAGTTTTTTATAAAATCTATATTTTCAAAAAAATCTTCATTAAAACGACATATTTTTTGAATTTCTACTACTAAACTAGCATATTCTCCACTTAAAAGCATGGTTTTTATAAGTTTTTCTTCACCTAAAACACTATAATAAGCCTGAAGTTCACTATTACTTAAATTTGGATTCACAACGCATTTGCACACTAAAGTAGACAAATATTTTTGTCTATTTAAATTTCCATTTTTATCCAAACATTGCATTTTTATAGTTTCATTTTCGATTTCTGTAATAGATTTTATAGTAAATTTCGAAATTTCTTCATTTTCAGCTGTAAATCTACTAGAAATTTCTATTTCTTTTGTAAATTCGCATGGTTTTAAAAAAGTTTTAATATCCATTAAACTTCACCAAATTCTGGAAGTGTAAATGTGCTTAAAAGTTCAATATCATCAAATGTAAAGCTAATTTCTTCACTTAAAATATTTTTCGATACATCAAAAGCAGTCATTACAACTGAATTTAGTGTTACATTTTTCAAAACAACCTCTTCTTTTCCTAAAGTTGACGTTGGGTCTTCATTTGTCACCATAATCGAAAAAGGTGTTTCAATTCCGTTTGAAATATAGTCGCTCATCAGTTCACGAAATCTAGATGTTGCATAGTAAATCGTCATTTTTCCTGAACCACTCCAGCCATTTGTTTTATATTGCGTCCCACGCTTCCCTAGCGTTTTTAACGAAATTTTCTCTTTTGTAGCCGTCGCTGTTAGGCTAGTTGCATAAAACATTAGTTCGTTTTCTTTGTTCACGGTCATATAAGCCGTTGCTTCCGACCCTGAAATTATATCATTTGCTCTTAAATACATAAAATTCTCCTAACTAAGTAATACTGTCATATAAAGTTTTTCGATACTATCTACTGGTTTTATATTTAAATTTACCACAACACTATCCAAATCATCACCACATTCCACTAAAATATCGCTAGCTGAGTTAAAATCCTGCACACAATCAATATTTTCAAGTGTTCTTATGTAGTTTATGCATTCTGCACAAAACAAACTTCTTCCCTCAGCATTATTAGACACTTTGCCTAAATAGTAATCTTCAAATAGAGTTTTTATGTCAGTTGCAATATTGTCAATAACTCTAATTACACGATTTTTGGAAAAAACATTACTTTTCGTAGGCGAATACCCCGTAAAACTATTAATATCTTGCTCAATAATAGCTTGCCCACGCTTAGTAACGAACACAAATTCACCATTTTCTAGTTTTGTGCAAATTTCCGAATTTGTATATTTAGGCGTTGCCTCGCATGAACCTGAGTAAACTTGGTACGTTAAACTTTCGTTAATATCACAGCCTGCAACAGCTCCAGCAACGTAACAAGTTGCAATACTAGCTGAAATTTTAGTTCCATCTTCTAAAACAACCCCATTTGCAACACTAATTACACCCTCAAAGTCAGCATTTGGATAATTTTCAACTATAATTTGTATCTTTTTACCCTGATTATCACGCATTTCTTCCGAAAATGCACATGCAGACAATTTGATATTTACATCAGTACTTGTAATTGCCATCGTGTTGAAATCTTCGACAGCTATTATATTGAAAAATTTTGCATAATCATCAATATTTGCACTGTCACTTGTGCCATTTTCAAGCAAAGTCTTATCAAAACTCGCTATTTCACCTGCAAAATCAATCACTTTACTGTCAATTTCATCAAAATTTGAAACTGTAAACGTTTCATATAGTGAGTTGTTGACATAAATCAACACATCAAACATATCATCTGGTGCAACCGTTACGCTAAAAGCAATTTCATTACCATAAGTACCAGGAAATTTTGCTGTTGCTGTATAGCTTTCAGTTTCAATTTTAGCTTTTTCACCAGAATTTAAACGATAAACCATAACAGATTCTGCATTTTTAAGTGCCTCACGAATAGGTAAAATAGTATTATGGCTCAAACTTATACCAAATTCACTTAAAAAATCGGTGTATACATCTACAGTAAAAATCTCACCAACTTGTAAAAAATCAAGTTCTAAAGGCAAAACTGCAATCCCACGGTCAGAAACCGATGCTAAATTTTCGCTCATACTTTCAAAATTCATGTAAACACCCGGTCTAGTTTTATTTTGAGTTATAAATACGCTCATATATTCTCCTTACATTTTAAATTGTACGCCAAATTTTATCATATTTTGGCTTTTTTCTTCTTCTTTTATTAAAAAAGTTTGATATGAAACCTTAATTTCCAAAGTATTTTGGTCAATTTCATAATTCAAGTCCAAACTTTTGTATTCGCCAAGGTCACACAATACCTCGCAAAGTTCCTCAGCAATTTTCGTCAAATCATCTTCAGAGTAGTAAAAAACAGAAAACTCGTATATCGCTAAATATCTGTTTTTTAAAAATTTTTGCATTTCGCACTTATTTTCCCATACAATAAAGCAATTTTCATCATAGTTTTGTTTAACTTTTTCGTTAAATATATTACTTTCCGGGTATTTTTCCGAAATTTTTTCGATTATTAAATCTAACATACTCCTCCTAAACTATATTTTCTGTTTCTAAAATAATTTCTTGATGAGTCTTATATAAGAAAACTTCTCCACTATAATCAAACTCATAAAGTTTACCATTTTGCAAAATTTCGATATAACTACCCATTTCAACGTCAAAATCGTTAGCTAAAAACACTTTAGCAACTTTCCTAGATTTAACAAAATTTTTATTACTATCAAGGTCACGTGGAACACTTCTATACGACACCATGCTTGTAAGCAAGCACGGTATATTGTCGTAAACAAGAGTTTTTTGCAACGTAGTTTTTCCATTTTCTCGAACTTTTACATTGTTATAAACTGCCATTTTCCCTTCAAAAGTCTGTTCTAATATTTTTTTTACATATTCCATTAAAATCCCACTTTTCTATATTTATTCAAAATATTTCGATATTCAAATAATGATTCATTTTTAGAAAAACTCATGGAAATATCTCCAATCGACACCGAAGTAGCATTTCCATATTGCTGATAAAGCGAACATGTAATCATACATACAACACTTTCCAAATTTTCAGGTATATCTCTAAAACCACAGTAACTTTTAACATATTCACATGCAAAATCTAAATAAATTTCTATTTTTTCATCAGTAGCATCATCTTTTATGTCCAAAAGCACTTTAATTTTCTCAAACATTACCCTAACACCCTGCAAGCAAGCTCAGGATATAACGTTTTAAATCCATAAAGCGTATCTACCGATAAAATTTGTTTTTTAGTCGCAATATCGTAATCCATCGTCACACGCAAAGTCAATCCCTCAAAATTAATAACATAACTTTCAGCACCGTGAGCTTGCTCAAGTGGACGTGTCACAAAACCAAATGCATTTTTATTAAAAGCAAGATTTGCAACATGATTTTCTACTAAAGCAACTTGTGTAGATGCAGAAATTTCTTCTAAAATATCTGATGTTAGCATAGTTTCAACGCCAGCAGATGCCAATTCAACGTCTTCTAAAACACAGTAAGAATTTTCACCAATAACTAAAATATCACCATAAACTAAGTTACCAGTACCTGAAAGCACTAAAACATTACCAGAAATCACATCATTTTTAACTGAAATACCACTTGCAGTACCAGAAATATGATTTTTTACAGCTTGTGACATATAATTATTAAGTCCTAAAATTTTACCAATAGAACCTTCACGAAGTGCCTTTGTATCACCAGTTTTTTCTGCCGATATAACAGCTGGAACAGTTTGTAGTTTCGCTAAAGCTTCATAATCCCATATAGCCGAACGCTCCGAAATAGGTGCTTTATTTTTATTAAGTTCCTTTGTTGCTTGTGCAAAAATATCAATATCCGACGGTGTTACACCACTTTCACCACAAAAATATGGAATATCTTTGTAAAGTTCAAAACCATCTTGATTAATTTTTTCAGCAATCGCAGTAATCGCAGGCATTAAAACTTGCATATTAAAATCTTCTATCGAAAGTGCCATTTCTTTAGCACCAATTTCCACAGAAACATCAGCAATTTTGTCTAAAGTAACTAAAACTGGTGTTTCAGTCGCATCTTGCTTTACAATATTTCCAGAAAACTCTGAAGCTTTGTAAACAGCAGGCTTTCTTACTTGGATTGTATCACCAAAACGACCAAAGTCATTTGAATACTCTATATGCGAAAGTGTTGGAAACACCAAATTTTCTTTTAAAATTGGTAATGCTTGTCTAGCTATTTGTTTTGCAGTTAAAAAACTCATTATTAAAATCCTCCATTTTTGTTAAGTTTCACAAAGTTAAAATACTCTGTATCTGTCATATTTTCTTCCGATGCTTTGCTATTTCCACTAATTGGGCTATACTCAAAATCCTCGAATAAATAAGGATTTTCTTTCACAATTTTTTCAATTTGCGTGTCTAGCCCAACTACTTTTTCACCATCAAACGAAAGTGTTTCTACATCAATTAACGCCTTGCAAGCAACTAAATTTTTAGCATTAGCCTTAGTTAAACGCATTGAAATTTCGGCATCAATAGCATAATCTTTCATTTTTTCATTTACAAGATTATCAATCTCATTTTTAGGTAAATATTCTTCAAATATCTCTGAAATAAGTATTTTTTCTATTTTTTCTTCATCAATTTCAAGTGAAATCAACAAATTTCTAAGTTGTTCGTTCATTTTTCTCTCCTTTTAAATTTTCAATTTCCACATCAAAGTCCTCAACTAGTGGATTATTTTTAGCAAGTGTATAACTTGATGTAAAATTCGCAAGTTTTGCTAAAATTTCTGCCTTTTCAGTTTCGCTTTGGATATATGCACGATTGAAAATCTGCTCTATTATAGTTATATTTTCTATATTCAAATGTCGTAAAATAACACGAATTAATTCTGAAAATCCACTTTTAAATTCACTTTCAAGCAAACCACATTTCAAATCAAGCAAACCATAAAGATGTTTTAAAGCAACACCCGATGTAATACCAAAATCTGAATTTTGAGGATCAACGCCCTGGCCTGCAACAAAAATTTGTTTACGTGTCATCTCCAAAAGTCTACAACGTGCTTCTATCGGAATATCAATCGACATTGTCGAAATACCAGATGAGCTGTCATCGCTGTCTTTTTGCATATCAATCGCCTTATAACGCTTGAGATCTGACAAAAATCCTTGCAAATCCTCTCCTCCGTAGTTAGTTAATACTAAAATAACTTGCTGAATATCCTCAATATCATTAACAAAACCAGAAAAAATCTTGTCATAAACGTCTATCAAAGCCTTAACAGAAACCAAATCACTCTCAGCTAAATTATTATTTCTAAATTCTACAAACGGAACTTTTGCAAATTCATGTGAATAAAAATGTTTTCCATCTGTAAATTTTTTGTAAGGTTTTAAATTTCCATCGTAAATGTAAGCATAAACCATATATTTATCCCAATACTCGCAAATAGTTGTATTTTCACCAAAAATTTCATCATCATAAACCCTTAAAACAGCAGAAAGTTCTTTTTTTATTCCATTTGAATAAATCGGAATAATCTGCGAAGGGTCAATTGATGCAAATTTCAGTCCAGTTTCTTTCCAATAATGCAAATAACTTACTCCAAAACACGAAGCCTCAATACACAAATCTTTACAAATTTTCGCAAAGTCATCACCTAAAATTTGTACAACTTTCTTATTTATTTTAGAATCTTTAACATCAAAAGTTGGTGGATATGAAAACAAATATCCTGCTTTTTGATTAACTAAAATATTAAACCAGTTATGAGAAATTCTATTGTCAGCACTTCGAAAAGGGTCAAAATTCTTCGTATTTTCACCTAAATTCGCAGGACTTTTTTCTCGCAAAATGTCATTTTTATTTCTATAATAAAGCTTAGCTTTTTCAAATTCTCCAAGTCTTTGAAAATAGCGTTGCAAATTATTTTTAATAATATTTTCTACCATTAATACTCCTTTAAAATTTTTGCGACCGATATATTGCTCTTTCGCTTTTTTTGCAAAGCATATCGCAATGCATCAATCAAATGATTATTTTTATCAATGGGTTTATTTATATATTCACCACTAATAGTATCTCTCGTCCATGTATAATTTTGAAATTCTTCAATAGTTTTTACACATTTTCTGTCTATTTTAACTTTTTTTGATAAAATCAAGTTAATATCGTTTAAAATACTCCCTGAACCTTTACTACAATGACGAATTTTAAGTCCCATTCCTCGTAGTTCGTCAATACTCTTTCTTTCTGCAGAATCTGCAATAATTTCATACTTTTCAAGCCTTAAATCGTTAATTTTTTTATAAATTTGATGATTTAAAAGTCCAGTTTCAGCAAATTCCTCTAAAATATAGATACTATCGTTTGAAATACAAATTCTAATAATAGCCGTTGGGTCATTTACGTACCCAAAGTCTAAACCAACAGAACATTCTAAATTCAAAATTTCATTCTCGTTTATATCTAAAATCTCAAAATCATTAAAAATCAGCTTGTCTAATGTTGAAAATTCTCCCAAACAGTAAACTTTATAGTAGCTTTTATTAAAATTTATTAGATTTTCCAATGTTTTTTTATATTCATCAGATATAAATCTATTATTGAGATATGTAGTTTTTATAATTAGTGTATTCTTTAAATCATTTCGTAAAAACCAATGCTTATAGCACCAATTTACCTTAGAAACAGGGTTAAACATTAAAAAAATCTGTGGATTTTGGTCTTGTGGACGAAGTCTAATATCAAGTTGTGTAAAATCCTCAAAAGTTAACTCCGTCGCCTCCTCTATCACAATATCAGTAATTCCATTAATCGACTTGATTTTTTCGGGATTATCCATACCTTTAAAAATAAATTTACTCCCACAACTTAACGTCAGTGTCAGTTCAGACTTATTTTCCGTGTAGTCCATTCCAAAATCACCAAGCACTTGGTCTAAAATTTCTTTAGTTAGCGAATATATGCTGTCTAAAATAGTAGCACGAACTTTTCTAATAACGAGGACAGTTCTTTTGTTACCACACGATTTGAGTATAACTTTTGTCATAGCTCCATATGATTTTCCACTGCCACCACCACCATAATAAATCTCGTATCTATTTTTATAATTGTCAATTATGTCATAAACCCAATCATTCATAATCAATCTATTAATTTTTGTTTTATCAACTTTCTTCATCATCAATAAACCATTTTTGAGCAGTTTTTTCATTTTTTTGCATTGTTCTATCCAATATTTCAGTACAAGCTTTAATTGCAATCTTCTTATCTTCGTCGTCACTTAGAGTAATTAACTTCTTTAAAGTTGCATTGTATATGTCGGAATTTATAATTAATCCACTCCTCTTAAATTAATTTTATGAAAACTTATCCGTTATAGCTACAACTTTTTCTACACATTATGTTTAGTTTTCATATTCTATATAATACTGGTAAAATTAAAAACTGTCAAGCTATTTTTTCAAAAAAGCAAAAAATTTTTTTCTAATTTAAAATATAAAAAAACCAACTCAAATTTTCACATTTGAATTGGTAAGTTATTTTATTAAATTTTATAAATTCATTTCATCAAAACCTGACTTTGTAAGATACATTTGCTTTTTAAATCCATATTTTTTCAAAATTTGAATTGATTTATCATAAAAACAATTAATTCCATCAGTACTATGTGCATCAGTTGTAATAATAATTTTCGCATTGGCCTCTTTCAAAATATCTAATAAATAAGGAGCTGGGTAAAATCTATCTATATAACCACGAGATATTGCACCAGTATTAATTTCAATAATAATTCCATTTTTAATACATTTTTCCAGTGATTTAACTGCAATTTCTCTATATTCCAATGAATTTTCATCAAACAAATCATTTAATCTGTTGAATTTTGTAACTAAATCAAAATGTCCTAAAATATCTCCTGTTTTAGATGCATTGATAACTGCGTCGTAATAATCTCTAATATACTCTAAAAAATCACCATTATAATATTTTTTCACATCATCAATTTGAATTTCTTTTTTATTATCTATTTCAAGATAATATCCATTTTTTTGTATAATATGCACAGAAGAAATCGAATAATCAAATTTAGATACATCTATCGGAAATAGATATTCCAATTCAATTCCCATAAAAACTTCACATTTTTCTTCATATTTTTTCCTAATTTTGTTAATTTCAGCCATATATTGTGTTAATTCAGTCATACAATAATCATTTTCTATAGAAATTGGTGAATGCCCCGAAAATCCAAATGATTTTAATCCTAAATTAATAGCCTGCAAAACCATTTCCTCTACTGTGTTTTTACCATCGCAAAAAGTTGTGTGGGCATGTAAATTTTGAATCACTGCATTTTCTCCTGCTTTACTTTTTTATCAATTACGTGTCTAGAACCGAGTTCATCTCGAATTTCATTCACAGAAATATCCATTTCAGCCATCAAAACAAGTAAATGATATGCTAAATCAGCAATTTCATACACTGTTTCTGGCTTATCGTCATTCATAGCACCAATTACAACCTCTGTACATTCTTCGCCAACTTTTTTAAGAATTTTTTCTTTACCTTTTTCAAATAAATACGTTGTATAAGACTTCTCTGGCATAGTTTTCTTGCGTTCTGCAATCAAATTTGCAAGTGAATCTATAGAAAATGCATCTTTTTCACATGAAATCTCATTAAAAAAGCACGAAACTTCTCCCGTATGGCACGCAGGACCATTAACAATCGCCTTAATTAAAATTGTGTCATTATCACAATCTAAATTAATACTCATAACTTTTTGTCTATTTCCACTAGTTTCGCCCTTTCTCCACAATTCACTACGAGAACGAGAAAAAAAACATGTAAAACCCTCATTTTGTGTAATTTTCAAGCTTTCTTCGTTCATATAAGCAAGCATAAGCACTTCATTTGTATAAAAATCCTGAACAATTGCAGGAATAAGTCCATTTTCATTCCATTTTAAATCCATTTTAAATCCTCATTTCTATATTTTTTTCTTTTAAAAACTGCTTCAATTCAGCAATATTCACAGTCTTATAGTGGAAAATAGATGCAGCTAAACCAGCATCAACTTTTGGTAATTTATTAAATAAATCATAAAAATCTTGCATATTTCCTGCTCCACCACTCGCAATAACAGGAATATTCACAACATCACATATTTTTTCCAGCATTTCTATGTCAAATCCATTTTTCACACCATCAGTATCAATGCTATTTACAACAATTTCACCAGCACCTAGACTTTCGCCTCGTTTTACCCACTCAATCGCATCAATTTCGGTAATTTCTCGCCCACCAAGTCGACAAATTCTAAATTTTCCATCAATTCTTTTAATATCAGCAGATAAAACAACACATTGACTGCCATATTTTTTAGCTGCTTCATACATGAGATTTGGATTTTTTATAGCTCCCGAATTTACAGAAACTTTATCAGCACCACATTTCAAAACTCTATCAAAATCTGAAATTTCGTTAATTCCACCACCCACTGTAAGAGGTATAAAAATTTCACTCGCAACTTTTGTTAAAATTTCAGTAAAAAGTCCACGTTTTTCAACACTAGCAGTAATATCATAAAAAACTAACTCGTCAGCACCGCTTTGATTGTAGAATTTTGCTAAAGTTATCGGATTTTCAACATCACGAACACCCTCAAAATTCACACCTTTCACCACTCTACCATCTTTTATATCCAAACACGGAATAATTCGCTTTGTAATCATATTTTCAATGCCTCCGAAAGTGAAATTTTGCCTTCATAAATAGCTTTTCCAACTATCGCACCGTGACAGCCCATATCTTTTAATTTTTTAATTTCTTCAATTGAGCTAACTCCACCACTAGCGATAACTTTTAGGTCATTTATAGTGCATAAACGTTCATACGCAGGTAAATTACACCCAGAAAGCATACCATCTTTCGAAATATCAGTATAAATTATAGTAGAAACTCCAATTTCACTCATTTTTTCACAAAAATCAAACGAATTAATTCCACTATCAGTAAGCCAACCATGAGTAGCCACCTTTTCATTTTTAGCGTCGACACCTACAGCGATCGCATCACCATATTTTTCAACCATTTCTTCAACAAATTTAGGATTTTTTGTCGCAATCGTGCCTAAAATCACACGATTTATTCCCAAATCAAGGTAATCACTTATTCTTTTTTCATCTCTTATTCCACCACCTATTTCTAAAAATAAACCTTTTACCTTTAAAATTTCAGCAATAGCAGTTTGGTTTAATGGCGTACCTTCTTTTGCACCATCTAAATCTACAATATGTAAATTTTTCGCTCCACTTTTCACAAAATTTTCTGCCATTTCAGCAATATCTTCACTATAAATTTTAACCTTATCGTAATCACCTTGTGAAAGTCTTACAATTTTATTGTCTTTAAGGTCAATTGCTGGAAAAATTTCCATAATTAAGCTCCTTTTCTAAAATTATTTTTTCTTAATTATACTCATAAAATGCTTTCAAGATTTTTAGTCCTACTTCACCGGATTTTTCTGGGTGAAATTGACAGCCAAAAATATTGTCATTTTGCACAGTTGCTGTTACATCAATTTCATACGGAGATGTACTTGTTATATACTTATTTTCCGTTTTTGCGTAAAAAGAATGCACAAAATACACATATTCATTACTTTTTATATGCTTCAAAATAGGACAATCTTTAATATTTTCAAGTTTATTCCAACCCATGTGTGGAATTTTAATGTCACTTTTAATATCATTTTTCAATGAAACAATATCGCCTTTTATTAGTCCTAAACCGTCATATTCACCAAATTCATATCCTTTTTCGAACAAAAGTTGCATGCCTAAACAGATTCCCATAAGAGGTTTTTTTTGTGCATTTTGTACAACAACATTACTCAAACCAGAGTTTTTTAATATTTCTGAGGCATCGCCAAAAGCACCAACACCCGGTAAAATAATATGACTAGCATCTGCAATTTTTTGCTCATCTTTAGTAATTATTGCTGGTATTTCCAACATTTTTAACGACGCAGACAGTGAAAACAAATTTCCTACGCCATAATCTATAATTGCAATCATTAAATCACCCCTTTAGTTGACGGAATTTCATTTGAAAATTGAGGGTCAATCGCCACAGCTTGTCGCAACGCACGAGCCAAAGCTTTAAAAATCCCCTCTATTATATGATGTGAATTTTCACCCCTTATTTGTAAAACATGTAAAGTAATTCCACTTTCACGTGCGAAAGCCATCATAAATTCTTTGCACAATTCAGTGTCGAAATCACCTACTTTTTGAGCTTTTATATCAATATTTTCAACTAAAAGTCCTCTTCCACTAATATCTAGTGATACCTGAATTAAACTTTCATCCATAGGCACCGTAAAATTCCCATAACGAGCAATCCCCTTTTTATCGCCCAAAGCCGACTTCACAACCTGTCCTAAAACAATCGCAATATCCTCAGTTGTATGGTGAAAATCAACAAAAATATCTCCATCACACAAAACATCTAAATCAAAACGTGCATGAGAAGCAAAAAGAGTAAGCATATGATCTAAAAAACCACATTTTGTAGAAATTTTACTGTTTCCATTCCCATCTAAGTTCAAGGAAAGCATAATTTTCGTTTCTTTTGTTTCACGCTCAATCTTTATCTCACGCATAAATTCCCTCCAAAATCTCCTGTATACTCAAAATAACTTTGTCCATTTGCACATCTGTTCCAATTGAAATTCGTACAAAATCACTAATTTTCACATCATCAAAATGACGAACGATGATATTTCTTTCACGCAACTTATCATACAAGTCTTTTCCAGAAATTTTATCATTTTTTGTAAAAATAAAGTTAGCTTTTGAATTTAACGTATAAAATCCTAGTTTATCCAAATTTTTCACAAACTTTTCTCTTGTTTCCACGATTTTTTTTATACAATCTCTATAATAATCATCTTCTTCTATCGAAACAACACCTAAAGCCTGCGTTAAAGCATTAACATTATAAGGATTATACGAATTTTTAATTTTTTTCAAATCATCAATCAAATTTTCATTAGCAATTGCATACCCTAGTCTTGCTCCAGCTAAACTTCTAGATTTCGAAAAAGTTCCAGAAATCAATAAATTTTCATATTTTTCTACTAGTTCAATAGCAGAATTTGCTCCAAAATCGACATATGCCTCATCTATGACAACCACATTATTAGGATTTTTTTGAAGTATTTGTTCAATTTGACCAATAGTTAATGCAATGCCAGTCGGTGCATTAGGATTTGCTATAATTATCGTCTTGTTTTTTTCGTAATAATCCGAAATATCAATTTCAAAATTGTCGTTTAAAGATATTTTTTCATCATTTATACTATATAATTTACTAAAAACTTTATAAAAACCATATGAAATTTCAGGATAACACACACCTATTTTTTCATCACAAAATGCTAAAAAACAAAATGCTAATATTTCGTCAGAACCATTTGCAAAAATAACATTTTTTTGATTAATTCCATAATATGTTGTAAAAACTTCTGTCAACTTTTTACATTCAGTATCATTATAAATATTTAAATTTTTAGCTATTTCAGCAACTTTTTCGTTTGAATTTTCATGGGGTGGAAACGGATTTTCATTAGTATTCAATTTTATAATATCTGAAATTTTAGGTTGTTCACCAGGTGTATATGCACTAAACTTTTCAAATTTCGGCACTATAAATCTACTCATTTTTACACCTCAAATCTATTAGAAACACTTTTTGCATGTGCTTCTAAACCTTCCATAGTTGCAAAACGCACTATGTCATCTTTTGCCATTTCTAGTGTTTTTTCGTCATAATACACAAAAGTTGATTTTTTCATAAAAGTTTCAGTTCCCAAGGCAGAACTAAATTTCGCAGTTCCATTTGTTGGTAATGTGTGATTTACACCAGCAAAATAATCTCCGAGTGCTTCCGGTGTGTTTTTTCCAAGGAAAATACTTCCTGCATTTTGAATTTTAGGAAGATATGAAAATGGATTTTCTAGCATAATTTCTAAATGCTCTGGAGCAATTTCGTTCGATATTTCAAAGCATTCATCTGTCGATTTGCACAAAATTATATACGAATTTTCATCAATTGCTTGTCTACAAATATCACTTCTAGAAAGTAATGGAATCTGTAATTCAAGCTCATTTTGAACATTTTCAGCTAATTTATCACTCGTAGTAACCAAAATACTGCTCGCCATAGGGTCATGTTCAGCCTGAGATAGTAAATCTGAGGCAATTATTCTAGCATTTGCATTCTCATCAGCAATAACTAAAATTTCAGATGGACCTGCAATCATATCTATATCAACTTCGCCAAAAACTTCCTTTTTCGCAGTTGCCACAAAAGTATTGCCAGGACCAGTAATTTTATAAACTTTTTCAATAGTTTCTGTACCATAAGCAAGTGCTGCAACAGCTCCTGCACCACCGATTTTATAAAATTTATCAACTCCTGCTAAAAATGCACATGCCAAAATCCCATTTGAAATTTCACCGTCAGGCCCTGGAGGCGACACCATAGTAATCTGTTTGCAACCAGCAATTTTAGCTGGAATCACATTCATCAAAACAGTAGATGGATACACAGCTTTTCCACCAGGAACATAAATCCCCACCTTTTCAATAGGTGTAACTTTTTGGCCTAGAATAACACCCTCTTTTTCCACCATAAACCCTTTTTGAAGTTGATTTTTATGAAAATCTTCGATATTTTTCATAGATTTTTTAATAGTTTCTAAAAATTTAGCATCAATTTGACTTACAGCATCTTCCATTTCTTTTTTTGTCACCTCAAGTGTTGAAAGCTTCGCATTGTCAAATTTCTCAGCATACTCAAAAAGTGCTTTATCTCCATTTATTTTAACATTTTCAATAATTTCTTTCACAATTTTGGTAATATTTTCAGAATTTTCAGTATTCCTGCTTGATATTCCATCAACATTACTGATAATTTTAATCATTTTTCATTCTCCCTACTATATCATCAATCAGTTTTCTTTTAAAATTATATCTACTTTTTGACGCTATAACTCTTGCACTAAGGTCTATAATTTTAGTATCTACTTTAAGGTCATTTTCACGAAGCGTGCTACCAGTTTCAACAATGTCAACAATAACATCAGAAAGCCCTAAAATAGGAGCAAGTTCAATTGAACCATTAAGTTTTATAATATCAATATCCCTATTTTGCTCAGAATAATATTTTTTCGCAATATTTGGGTATTTCGTCGCTACTGTCAAGGTTTTTGACTTGTCATCTTCATACCCATTTTTTGAGCATACACACATTGAACATTTACCTAATTCTAAATCTAAAAGTTCATAAACATCTGCATTTGACTCAATTAACGTATCTTTACCAACAATTCCGATATCAGCAACGCCTCTTTCTACATAAACTGCAACATCTGACGGTTTTATTAGAAAAAAACGCACTCCTTTTTCAACATTTTCAAAAACAAGCTTTCGAGTATTATCCTCAAACTCTTGTGCATCATAACCTAATTCTTTGAATAATTTGTAAACTTTATCCCCTAATCTGCCTTTCGGCAATGCAATATCTAACATAATAATCTCCTAGTCTGTAATACAAAAAGTTTTTCCTTCATCAAAAAGCTTATTAGAAGTTCTCAAAAGCTCATAAACATCGCTATTTTCATCATATTTCACATTTAAAACTTCTATTTTTTTCGTTAATAATATTTTTTCTGTTGCTGATAAATCAACAGCAAACCCAAGTGCAGATTTGTCTAAATTACCCATTTTGGACACTAATTTGTCATATCTTCCACCTTTTAATGCTGGTTGTGCTACTCCACTAATATATCCTGTAAAAATCAAACCATTATAGTAATTAGTACATGAAATATGCGAAAAATCCATAAAAACTTTATCTTTTTGCATAATTTCAGGCAAAAACTTCGCTATATTTTCCATTTCAGAAATTTCTTCACTATAATCAGACTCTTTAAAAATTTCTTTAAGTTGTTTCATTCCACTCTCAACATCACTATCTAAATTTATAAGTTTAGTGAAAATACCCAAATCGTCAATGTTTTCATTTTTCAGAAACTTTTCTAAATCATGTACATTTTTTTGTTTCATATTTAATAGTATTTCCGTTTTTTGAAGTGAATTTAAGTTCATTTTTTCAAAAAACTTGAAAATCAATCCCATATTTGAAATACAAAGCATATAATTTTCATCAATTTGCTCAAGGCTTCTTTTAGCTAAATTTAAAATTTCAAGTGTCTGATATGTACTAATTTGACCAATAAATTCAACCCCAATTTGATGAATTTCCTTAAATTCATCACCATCTTTTGGTATTCTAAATACGCTTTCATTATAATAAATTTTATGATTTTTTTCAGCTGTTTTTAAACAATTTTTAACAATACTCATTGTAATATCTGGTTTTAATGCCAAAAGTTTACCATTTGGACCATAAAAAGTTATAACTCTATTGTCACCTAAAAAAGTTTCATTCTCCATATAAAATGAATATTCCTCAAATCTGCTCATTTGATATTTACTAAAACCAAATTTACTATACATATCCTCTAATTTCAGTGCAATTTGCCCTTTTTTATCTAAAAAATCCATTATATAAAACCTCCCTTAATAATAAAATAATAATTTATGTGCATTCGTCATTTAGCACAAAGCATATGTCTAATTATGCTAAAATTAGTATATCACATTTTTATAATTTAGTCAACTAAAATGTTAAAGCGAGCAGACAAAATTTTTTACAAACTAATTTGCCTTTCTGTAATATTCACTATTTTCAGACCTTTTTTCTTTGCATAATCAAGCGTGTGTTTCGTCCCACCCTGTGAATTATTGTAATAAGCTATTATTTTCGAGCTATTATTAACCATAAATCTATTTCTTGCATAATAAATCCCTCTGTGAAAATTTTCCGAAACACAAAAAACATAGCGACTTTTACTCAAAATCACACTATATTCAAGTTTTTCTTCCTTAGACCATTGAGCCTCTTGCCCTAAAAAAGGTATTCCTGCAATCAAACAAATATCATACTTTTCACTAAGTTCTATCACACATTTCGCTGCTAAAGTATCAAATCCACGGCTCATTCCAGTTATAAAATAAGAATATCCTTGATTTATAGCATCAATTATTGCAAAAGTAAGTGAAATTTTAATTTCTTCTTGATTTTCATGAATTTTCTCTGGACGTGGTCCAGTAAAACAACATACTTTTTCATTATTAATTGGAAAATCCATAAAAAACACCTCTCTTTTTTCTAATAATAAACACTACCCACTCAACAAACCACATTATATCATACTTTTCAAATAATTTTTAGAACTTTTTGTCGAATTTGTATGTTTTTCTAAAAAAGTGTCAAAATTAACAAAAAACTATGTATGAGGTAATTCTATGAAAAACACTAAATTCGCATTTCTTTTTATATTTATACTTGTATTTTTTTGCATAAGTACAATTTTTTACACTTTTTTTGGAAAAGATATATTAGTAAACAAACTTATACAAAATGCACAAAACTCCAATGAATCAACTGCTATAAAATATTATAACTACGCCTTAAAAATAAATCCTAAAAATGCAGTTGCTAGAAATAATTTAGTAGAAATTTATATGGAAAATGATGATTATTCCCAAGCTATGACCAGTATTGACCAAGGAATTACAGAAAATCCAGATAATGATGACCTCTACCTCTATAAAGTTAAAATTTTCGAACAAAATCTAGAAATAACCCAAGTATTAGACACAATAAATACAATCGAAAGTTCATATGTAAAAAGCAAATTTAGTGCAAAAGCTCAAACAGACCCTTCTTTTAATATAAAATCTGGTAACTATAGTCAAAATATACAAATATCAATTAATTGCACCGAAAACTCTAATATTTACTACAAAATCAATGCAGAAAACTATCAATTATACGATAATCCAATTTTTTTAACAGATGGATACTACGATATTTCTGCTGTGTCAATTGATGATAGTGGAATCGTAAGCCGTGAAATAACTAACAGCTACTTTATAGAAAATCTCGTAGCCCCAGTTTCGTTCACAACATCGGATACAATTAGTGCAATTAAGTCACAAATAGGCAATTTTGACGAAATTAACAAAGAAAGCTTAGAAAATTTAACAACAATCGACCTCTCAAGCAGTATAATCTTCGATAACGACATCGAAACGCTTTTAAATTGTCCGAATCTAGAAATTTTACTCCTTGGCGATATTTCAAATCTCACCTCATTTTACCCACTCACAAAACTTGATAACATACGAGAAATTCAAATTTTGCAAGGTTGCACAAAAAATCTGCTCGAACAACTAGTCACAATTCCTACAATTAAAATTTTAAAAATTTCTAATTCAAAAATAAACATTTTACCACAAAATCAAACTTTAATGACTGATTTAACGTTATCTAACTGTTTAATTTACGACATTTCAAATATTTCTAGCTATAAAACACTTGCAAATCTTGATTTAAGTCAAAATCTTATAAGCGATATTTCCGAACTAGCTTATCTAAAAAAGTTAACGCATTTAAATCTTTCTAACAACAATATAGTTGATATTTCAGCAATAATAAATACTATTTCAATAAAAAAACTTGACCTTAGCTATAATAACATAAATCGCATTCAAAATCTATCTAATTTAATATTTTTAGAGGAAGTCAATATCTCAAATAACCAAATTTCAAGTGTGCAAGAATTTGCAAATTTGCGATATTTAACCTCTCTAAATTGTTCTTTTAACAACATTTTAACCCTAGAATCTCTAATTTTAAGTAAAAGTTTGCTAGAAATTTACGCAAATGACAACGAAATCAAAGATTTTTCTTATATAAATCAAATTGAAAATCTAAATTATATAAATCTTGCTAATAATTCATAAAATTAAATCCATTGTTTACAAATATTTTCCCTACTATAATAATTTTTTATGTAATAATAAGTTTTTGTAGTTTGTCTTAAAACCGACTCATGAGCTACTATTTTATCTCGAATTTTACGCTTTTTCTCTAAATTTTCTGTTGTTTCAAGCAAATTATTAAGCTCAGCTAAATGCTGATTTAATGTATTCATTGTGTCTAAATATTGGTCTGCTGTGTATGATAAATTCATAATTCCTCCTATAAACATTTCGTGTACCTACAACTACACTATACTACACATTTAGTTCTATGTCAAGCGAAAAATTACAAAACGTGTAGCTTGACAACACAAAACGTTTATGATATAATAATAAAAAAATTAAATTTTTAAGGAGAAAAATTATGTTAGGTGATAGAATAAAAGAACTAAGAAAACTAAACAAAATGACACAACAAGAACTTTCCGAAAAACTAGGAATAACACCTAGTGCAATCGGTATGTACGAACAAAATCGAAGAGAACCAAAATTCGATGTTTTAGAGCAACTATGCAAAATATTCTCTGTATCTCCAGACTATTTTTTAAGTTCTGATAGCACTGTAGCACTTGCATCATCGCAAAATTTTTACAGAACTAACGCAAGCGATTTTGACATAATCATCGACAACCTGCGTCAAGATCTAAAAGAGCAAAAAGGACTTATGTTTCGTGGCGAAATTTTAGATGATACCGACCTTGAGAAAATTTTTGATGCTATGAAAATAGGTGCAGAAGTAGCTTTAAAATCTAAGAAGTAAAGGAGTGAATAGATGTATCCTTGTGATATTGCACAAAATTTAATCGAAAAATACAACTCTACCGACCCGATACTTCTTTGCGATTTTCTCGACATATACATTATATATTGTGACCTCCCCGAAAATATCCAAGGTTTTTTCAATAATTTTAACGATGTTTTCATAATTTACATAAACAATTCCTCAAACGAGGACGAAATAGACTGCATAATCGCTCACGAGCTTGGTCATATTATGATGCATAGCGAACTAAATACGCTTTTTTTACGAGCTAATTCTTATATTAACGTCGATAAATACGAAAAAGAGGCTAATATTTTCTCAGCATACCTTAATTTTAGCAAATTTAAGCACTCAAACGACTTCGCACTTCTTACCGATTTATTGCAAATAGATTTTGACACTATTGGTAAAATAGCTAAATATAAGGAAAAATTTCGTTAATTTTTCATCAATATATTATTAAAAGTATCTTGTAATTTAACACTTTAGTATGTTATAATTATAACAAAGGTATTTTAAATATTTTAAATATTTTAAATATCTTAACTATTTTAATTTAAGGAAGGTATTATTATGATCGAAAACAGAGTTGTAAACTTCTCAGCAGGACCATCAATGCTCCCAGAAGAAGTGCTAAAAAAAGCAGCTGAACAAATGCTAAACTACGAAGGATCGGGAATGTCCGTAATGGAGATGAGTCACCGTTCAAAAGTCTACGAATCGATTATAGATGCTACCAAAAATAGACTTCGTAAAATCATGGAAATCCCAGAAAATTATGAAATTTTATTCATTCAAGGTGGGGCAACCGGCCAATTTGCAGGTATTCCTCTAAATTTACTTAAAAAAGGCAGTGCAGACTACGCACTTACTGGTCAATTTTCGACAAAAGCTTACGAAGAAGCTAAAAAATATGGCGAAATTTCAGTTTCTGCAAGTTCAAAAGACGAAAACTTTACTTATATTCCAAAACAATCTGATTTAAAACTAAATGCAGACGCAGATTATTTTTATTACTGTGCAAACAACACAATTTATGGAACAAAATGGAATTACGTGCCAGAAACTGGCAATGTTCCACTAATTTGTGACATGTCATCGTGTATTTTATCTGAAAAAGTTGATGTTTCTAAATTTGGCATAATTTATGCAGGTGTACAAAAAAATATGGGGCCTGCTGGTGTTGCTGTTGTTATAATTAGAAAAGACCTAATCTCAGGTTCAAAAGATTTTTCTCCAGTTATTTTAGACTACAAGTCTATGGCAGACAATGATTCTATGTACAACACGCCACCAACTTATAGCATTTATGTGGTAGGACTTGTTTTAGAGTGGCTTGAAAACCTTGGTGGAATTGATGCTATGGAAAAAATCAACCGTGAAAAAGCTTCTCTTTTATACAATTATCTTGATAATTCAAAAATGTTTAGTGGTACAGCAAAGGTTGATGATCGCTCGCTTATGAACATAACTTTTACTGCAAAAACAAGCGAACTAGAAGAAAAATTTGTAAAAGCATGTGAACAAAACGGCTTTGTAAACATAAAAGGACACAGAAGTGTTGGTGGAATGCGTGCATCTATATATAATGCAATGCCAACCGAAGGCATTAAAAATTTAGTTGCCTTTATGGAAAAATTTGAAAAGGAAAATGCTTAATTATGTATAATATAAAACTTTTAAACCAAATCTCAGAAACTGGTCTTGTAAATTTTTCAGCTGACTACAAATGTGCCGAAAAACCAGAAAATCCAGATGCAATTTTGGTTCGTTCTGCAAATATGCATGACGAAAAATTTGAAGAAAGCGTAAAATGTATCGCAAGAGCAGGTGCTGGAGTAAATAATATACCTCTTGAACGCTGTGCAGATGAAGGAATCGTTGTTTTCAACACTCCTGGTGCAAACGCAAACGCTGTAAAAGAAATTGTAATTACAGGCTTACTTCTTTCTTCACGAAACGTTACAGGTGGAATCGAATGGAGCAAAACAATTTCTGATAAAGGTTCAGAAATTCCTGCTTTAGTAGAAAAAGGCAAAGCACAATTCACAGGTCCAGAAATTTCTGGTAAAAAACTTGGTGTAATTGGTCTTGGAGCAGTTGGTGTTCTAGTTGCAAACGCTTGCAGACACCTAGGAATGGAAGTTTATGGTTATGACCCTTATATTTCTATAAAAGCTGCTTGGAACTTATCTCGTGATGTTCATTCTGTCGCTAGTATAAAAGAAATTTTCGAAACTTGTGATTATATCACAATTCACATGCCTTATAATAAAGACACTAAAGACACTATAAATACTGATACAATCGCTACAATGAAAGACGGTGTACGTATTTTAAACTTCGCACGTGGCGAACTTGTAAATGATGATGCTATTATAAAAGCACTTGAAAGTGGCAAAGTTTCAGCTTACGTAACAGATTTCCCTAACGAAAAAACTTTAGCTTGCGAAAAAATCATGTCAATTCCTCACCTTGGAGCATCAACTCCAGAAAGTGAAGATAATTGTGCAGTGATGGCTGTAAACGAAGTACGTGAGTACCTAGAAAACGGAAATATTATAAATTCTGTTAATTTGCCAAACCTAGAGCTTCCTCGTGAAGCAACTACTAGACTTTGCATAATCAACAAAAACGTTCCAAATATAGTAGGTTCTATCTCAACTTTGCTTGCAAATGCTAAAATAAATATCGAAAATATGGCAAATCGTTCTTTAAACGACTATGCATACACAATAATCGAAACAAACAGCGATATTACAGACGAAATTTTAAAAACTATCCAAAATACTGATGGTATAATTCGAGTTCGTATAATCAAATAAACTAATTAAACTGCAATGTAAAAGTTGCAGTTTTTTTCATAAAACACCCCCAATATTCATATCTATAATAGAGGTGTTTTAATGAAAATATTTAATTTTAGTATGATTTTACTTGTTTTTGCTGTTTTTTGTGTGCTTATAATGAAAGAACAATCAGAAAAACTAGAGCCAATAGAACCTATTCCAAATCAATCCCCTGACATAGTAAGTATTCTTAGCGATTTTTTCAGTGTTGACCTACCCATCTCAAGCCTAATTGTTAATATTCACGACAAAAATATCGAAATTTCTGGAAATTTAACTAAAAATATGCTAAAAAATTATCTTGAAGAGAAAAACTGTCTTAATTTTGCTACAAACTCAGCTCTTTTAACTTTCCCAGACACTGTTTTTATAAAATTTTACTTAAATACACAAGTCACAGAAAACTCGTTTGAAATTATAGCTAAAAAAATCGAAATAGAAAATTTTAGTGTAGATACAAATTTTATTTTATATTCATTAAATTTGAAAAAATAGCTTGAATTTTTCCGAAAAATTTAGTATAATAAATATAGTATCTTAAAGGAGGTGCTTTATGGAATACCTACTTGCCTACGGTCCTATGACGTTTATTATTATTTTCATGTATTTTTTCTTGATAAGACCACAGAAAAAACGTGAGGCAGCTGTCGAAGATATGCGTAATAAACTCGAAGTTGGCGACCAAATCACAACAATAGGTGGCGTTATTGGTCGAATTGTTGCAATTCGTGATGACCAAATCACTCTAGAAACTGGAGCAGACAGAATAAAATTATATTTTGCAAAATGGGCTGTCCAAGGAAAAACTGAACAACCTAAAGATTAATTTTGTAATTTTTCCAAAAAAATTTTCATATAGTTTTAACATATGAAGTTTTTGGAGGAATATTATGATAAAAACACAAAATTTACTATCAATAACTCTAGCAAACACACTCTTTTGTATGTTTTTACTACTGAGTTTTGCATTTCTAAATTTCAAATTAAATTTGCAATTAGAGCATCTTTTTTCATTAACAATATTGCTTTTAACAGGAATTTTTTGTGGTTTTATCACATCTAAAAAAGCTCAAAATAAAAAACTTGTGTATACAGGTATAACTAGCACAATTTTTTTGCTACTCTACCTTACTATAAGTTTTTTACTTAAAAAATCCATTTTGGTTAATAATATGTATTTAATATGCATGTTTAATATTTATTTTGGTGCAATAATTGGCTGTTTGTTATCTTTGCATCAAAAAGACACATTGAAAGGACGTAAAAAATCATGAAACACATTAAAACTTTAAATTCAAAAACTTTAAAAGAAACTGCTACACACGGTGGCTGTGGAGAATGTCAAACTTCTTGCCAATCAGCTTGTAAAACATCATGTACAGTTGCAAATCAAAAATGCGAAAAATAAATTAAAAAAGCTTTTTTAGGCAATGCTCACCGAGTATTGCCTCATTGTAATGCTTAAATATATGGAGAAATTATGATACACAGATATTCCCTAAAAGGTGAAAACTTCCTGCTAGACGTAAATTCTGGCTCAGTGCATATTTTAGACAATGTTTCGTATGCCGTTTCAGCTATGATTGATAAAAATATGAACGAAACTTGTCCTAACGAAATTTTTGATAATTTACAAAATTTTTCAAAAGAAGACATAAAAACTGCCTATGACGAGCTTTATACCTTATTTAAAGATGGTTTTTTATTTGCTGATGACGATTATATAGATTTTTCTAAAGTAATTTTAGAAAATGCACCTGTAAAAGCACTTTGTTTACACGTATCACACGATTGCAATTTACGTTGTAAATATTGTTTTGCAGAAACTGGCGATTTTGGTACTGGTAGAAAAATCATGCCTATTGATGTAGCAAAAAAAGCTATTGACTTTGTTATTGAAAGAAGTGGAAAACGTCGTAATATTGAGGTTGATTTTTTTGGTGGAGAGCCACTAATGGCGATGGATACGGTTCGTGCAACGGTTGAATACGCACGTTCAAAAGAAAAAGAATATAACAAACTTTTTCGTTTTACAATTACAACAAATGGTGTATTACTTAACGATGATAACATTGAGTATATAAATAGTGAAATGTCAAATGTAGTATTATCTATCGACGGTTCTAAAGAAACTAACGATAATATGCGAAAAACCTTAAATGGCAAGAGCAGTTACGATATAATCATGCCAAAATTCCAAAAACTTGTAGAAAATCGTGATGAAAATCTTGATTATTACGCTCGTGGAACATTCACGAAAGAAAACCTAAATTTCGCCGAAGATGTACTCCATATCGCCGACTGTGGTTTCAAACATTTATCAGTCGAACCAGTTACAAGCGAGGCGAATGTCGGATATGATTTGTCCGAAGATGAATTACCTGCAATATTCGAAGAATACGAAAAACTATGCGATATTTTAATTGAGCGTAAAAACTCAGGAAAAGAAGTGAACTTTTTCCATTTTCTAGTAGATTTAGACCAAGGACCATGCGTAATTAAACGTTTAAGAGGCTGTGGAGCAGGATATGAGTATGTTGCTGTAACACCTGAAGGCAATATTTACCCTTGCCACCAATTCGTAGGAAACGAAGAATACAAGCAAGGTAATGTGTTCAGCGAAGCTTTTGATATGGATATTTCAAAGAAATTTTCAAGCCTTAACATATATTCTCGTGAAAAATGCACAGAATGTTGGGCAAAATTCTATTGTAGTGGTGGTTGTAGCTCTGCAAACAATCTAATTAACGGAAATTTGAACGAACCTTACGAATTAGGTTGCATTCTCGAGAAAAAACGTCTTGAATGTGCAATTTACATGAAATCTCAAGTATAGTAATAAAACAAAAAGTACAGGCATATGTTTAAATCAAGGAGTGTGATTTTCTTGAAATTTAAACGTATGCCTGATTTTAATTTATCGTCGCCACTTTTCATGATAATAGCGACATTTTTCATGTGTGGAGCTGTATTTGGTGCATTTTCTAGTAGCTTTGTACCAAACTTTTCTATATTTACATATGAATATCAAACAAAAACTTTAGTTTTTTGCTTTTTTGATGCAGTAAAATATAATATTTGCTTAATCTTTTTTAGTCGATTTTTAGGTTTTTTACTTCCACTGTTCGTGATGTTTCGAGGATATCTTTTATCATTTTCAATAGGTGTGCTTTATGCAAATTCTGCTGGTTTTTTTGATAAAAGTGTACTTATCGAAAGTATTTCATACAATTTTTTCGCAATTCCGTGTTTTTTAATAATATCAACCGTATGTTTCGAAACTTTTTTATTAAATCGGAAGAAAAAACATCGTGTACGTGGAAATTCAAGTAAATATAAATCAATTTTACTGTTAATTCTAATAAATTTTGGTTGGAATATTGCTTGCATGAGTATTTTTTAGTCTGCATCGACTGTTAAATCTTTTGCCCACTTTGAAAAAAGTGTTCTTCCTATAAATACAAATGCCTTTAAAATTTCGTCTATTTTTGTGCAACAAAACACTAAAAATACAGGGAAATTAAAATAAAATGCTGATAAAAATCCGAACGGAATTGCAATTAACCACAAGCAAATAATCTCTGCTCCAAGTACGAATTTGCTATCGCCACCACCTCGTAAAATACCCATTCCATTAATAATTGCAATAGCTTGAAAAAATACAATAATAGAGTTTGCCGTTAGAAAAATTTGTGCAATTTCTGCAGTTTCTGGTGTAATATTATAAAATCCGATAACAATATCTTTTGTTAAAAATATCGTAGAAGACGCAAAAATCCCAAGTATAATCTCTAAAATTATGAACGTTTTGGAATATTCGTAGGCTTTTGCCACTTTTCCCTCGCCAATAGTGTTTCCTATTATAACTAAAGCCGAACTCGCAACGCCAAACAAGAAAATACTAACGAGTTGGAACATAACCGAGCTTATCGCATTTGCAGAAACCATTGATTTCCCCATTCTTCCAAAAATTATCGAAAGTGACGTTGAACCAAGTCCCCACAAAATTTCATTTAAAAGTATTGGTGCTGAATTTTTCATAAAGTTTTTAAGAAATTCTATGTCAACAGACTTTAAATATTGCAATTTTAACTGAATTTTTTTATCAATTTTCGCCATGTAAAACATAATTATAAAAAATTCTACAAAACGAGCCACAACCGTTGCAATAGCTGCACCACGAATTTCTAGTCTTGGCATACCAAAATTACCAAAAATCAGCGAATAATTTAAAAAAGCATTCACCAAAAACGACGTTCCGTATACACACATAGCAATTTTTGTCGAACGAACAGCACGAAGCGTCGTTACTGTACATGAAGCAAAAGTAAACGGAATATAACCGATTGCCATAATTTTTAAATACATTACGCCTTGCTCTATAACCTCAGGTTCGGTAGTATAAATTTTCATAAACTGCTCAGGAAAGAAAAAAGCTATACAAAAAGCAATAATCGAGATAATAGTTGTCCCTCTATAGGCTATTGCGTAAATTTTATGTATAGATTTTATGTCATTTTTGCCATAATATTGCGAAATTAGAACATTACTACCCTCAGATACACCTGCAGTTGCAAGAACCGTAATAAAAAACATTTGACCTGCCAAATTTGCACCTGAAAGTGCATTTTCACCAAGTTGTCCCACCATTAAAGTATCTAATAAATTTACCATAAAGCTAATAAAACTCTGCACTCCAATAGGAGCTGCAATTGCAAATATAAGCCTATAAAAATTTTTATCCCTTACTATCATTTTTTGTACTCTTTCTTTTTTATAAATTTTAGGTTAAAAGAAGCGACTAAAAAGTCGCTTTTTCTAATGTGATACCGTTCTCGATATATTATATAATACATTGTCTAAATCTTTTTCCATAGCTAGTCCTTCTTCAATATCAACATCAGAAATTTGACTATTTTTGTATCTAACAATGCGATTTGTTTTGTTTTGCAAAATAATATCAACTGCATGATGTCCCATAACAGTCGCCATTACTCTATCTCTCGAAGTAGGCGTTCCACCACGTTGAATGTGTCCTAAAATCGTAAGTCTTGTTTCAATTCCAGTAAGCTCGAATATTTTTTTGCCAACGTCTTCAGCGTTTCCGTAGCCTTCTGCAACGATAATTACGTGGTGATTTCTTCCACGAATTTTACCAGCACGCATTTTTTCTACTATTTCTGCTTCTATGTCTAAATCACATTCAGGCACTAAAATAGCCGTTGCACCTGTCGCAATACCAACATTTAGTGCTAAATGTCCTGCTTCACGTCCCATAACCTCAACAATAGAGCATCTTTCATGTGATTGCATTGTATCAGATAATTTATCTATAGCATCTATCGCTGTATTTTGAGCAGTGTCAAAACCAATTGTATAATCAGTACAAGTAATGTCGTTATCAATAGTTCCAGGAATACCAATCGCTGGAATACCAGCACGACTTAGTGTCTGTGCCCCACGGAAAGAACCGTCGCCACCTATTACTACAACAGCGTCTAAACCAAGATATTTACAAGTATTAACAGCCTTTTTAAGACCTTCTTCTGTCATAAACTCAAGACATCTTGCAGTATATAAGATTGTTCCACCTTTTTTTGATATACCATCAACAGACCTTGCGTCTAGTTCAATAACATCTCCATTAATAAGTCCGTTGTATCCACGACGAATACCAAGGCACGAAATTCCATGTGCAGTAGCTGTACGAACAACAGCACGTACTGCTGGATTCATTCCAGGTGCATCTCCACCACTAGTAAGCACACCAATTCTTCTTATTTTTTTATCCATTTTTCTACCTCCAACGTAAAATAAAACGTTATATTTTACCATTATACCACTACTACGCTGTCCTCGTCAAGTTCTAAACGTAGTTTTGTTAACAATTCGGCATTGCTAATTACATATAAATCACGAGCAACCGTTATCGTTTTTTTGTCCTCTGTTGTATGAATACAAACTTTCGTATCTCCCCTATGCTCCATTAATATTTTTTTAATAGCTTTTAACTTAGGATTTTTCAAATTATCTATTTTTATCCACACAGTTTTTTGTCTAACTTTTTTGCTAACATATGGTTTTTTATTAAGACTTTCATCAAGACCCTCTGCACTTATCGGCTTTATATAATTACACAAAATTTTCGGTACTTCATCTTCTTTTGCATTAATTCTTCCAGAAACAATAACCGTTTGGTCAGGTTTTATATACGAACCACATTGCGTTAACACCTTAGAAAACACAACAAGTTCTATAGATGAATTTAAGTCCTCAAGCTGAACATATGCCATATTCGCATTTTTCTTCGTTACAAAAGATTTAACATGCGTTATAACGCCAACTAAAACCACTTCCATATTATCTTTAAAATATTTATTTGGAACATCTTGCGTTAGCTCGTCTATTATACTAAAAATCTTCGCAACACCCTCAGTATTTACCAAATCTATATAATCATCTAAAGGGTGACCCGATAAATATATCCCCGACATCTCTTTTTCCATCAAAAGTAGCTGTTTTTTATCAAATTCACGAACAACTGGTATCTCGATTTTTAGACTTTCTTCCTTACTTGCAAACAAACCAATTTGACCTTCAACATTTTTTTTCTTATCTTTGTAAATATCGTCTAAAGCCATTTCAAAAACTCTTAAAAGACCTGCACGAGAATGTCCAAACTCATCAAAAGCACCACATTTTATAAGCGATTCTAAAGCTTTTTTATTTAATTCTTTTGATTGCATACGTGTTAAAAAATCTTCGAAAGATACAAATAAACCATTTTTTTCACGTTCTTTAACCAAATTATCTATAAAATTTTTACCGATATTTTTAATAGCTACCAAACCAAAACGAATATCCTCGTTTGACACTACAAATCTCGACTTAGAATAATTTATAGATGGATTTAAAATCTTAATGCCCATCTCTTTTGTTGCAGAAATATACTCAGAAACTTTTGCAGAAGAATCTAAAACCGACGTTAAAAGTGCCGACATATATTCCAAAGGATAATGACATTTGTAATAAGCTGTTTGATATGATACAAAAGCATAAGACACAGCATGAGCTTTGTTAAAAGCATAGTTTGCAAAGTCTAAAATCTCTTCAAAAATTTCATTTGCAACCTTTTCAGGCACACCATTTTTAATACAACCTTTTATCTCGTCATTTCCATAAACAAAAGCTTGCTTCTCTCGGTTTAATTCCTCAAAATTCTTTTTAGACATAGCTCGACGAACCATATCAGCCTTACCTAAAGAATATCCAGCAAGTTTTCGAAAAACCTCCATTACCTGTTCTTGATACACAATACAACCATAAGTTACCCCTAAAATACCTTCTAAAAGCTCATGTTTATAGGTAACTTTACCCTCGGCGTGTCTTCCCTTAATATATTTTGGGATAGACTGCATAGGCCCTGGGCGATATAGTGCCACAACAGCTGTTATATCCTCAATAGACTGAGGTTTTAGCCCAGTTACAACACTTGTAATACCAGTACTTTCTAGCTGAAACACACCAGATGTTTTCCCTTGCGACAACATCTCAAACGTCTTTTCGTCGTCTAAAGGTATTGTTTTTTCGTCAAAATCTTCATTCGTTTCTTTAATAGTTTCGATACAATCGTGTAAAACTGTAAGGTTACGTAGCCCTAGAAAATCCATTTTCAAAAGCCCTAATTTTTCTAAAGTCCCCATAGGAAACTGAGTTACAATTTGCTCATCATTCTTAGCTAAAGGAACTAAATTTGCAACGCTCTCTTTTGTAATAACCACTCCCGCTGCGTGTGTTGATGCATGTCGTGGCATACCCTCAAGAGCCATCGCAGTGTCGATTAGCCTCTGCACAGTTTGGTCAATTTCATATTCACGTTTTAAATCTTCCGATACTGCAAGTGCTTTTTCTAAAGTCATTCCAAGTTCTTGTGGTATCATTTTTGCGATAGCGTCAACATCAGCATACGGAATATTCAAAGCTCGTCCTACATCTCGAACAGAACCTTTTGCAGCCATTGTTCCAAAAGTTACAATTTGTGCTACTTTATCTATTCCATATTTTTCTACAACATAGTCAATAACCTTAGTTCGCTTTTCATTACAAAAATCTATATCAATATCGGGCATAGAAATACGTTCTGGATTTAAAAATCGTTCAAAATACAGTGAATATTTTATAGGGTCAATATCTGTTATTTCCAAAACATAAGCAACTATCGAACCTGCTGCCGAACCACGTCCTGGACCTACAGGAATATCGTTGTTTTTAGCATATGCAATAAAGTCAGAAACTATTAAAAAATAATCTACAAATCCCATATTTTCTATCATAGAAATTTCAAACTCTAGTCGCTCAGTATATAAATGCGTGTCGTTTCCAAATCTTTTTTCTAGCCCCTCAAAACATAGTTTTCTTAAATATTCGTTTGCAGAAAACTCCTTAGGTACATCATATTCTGGTAAATGATGTTCGTTAAAATTAAACTCAACATTACACATTTCAGCAATTTTCACAGTATTATCTATAGCTGTTTGTTGATATTTAAAAACATCTTGCATTTCTTCATAACTTTTTAGAAAAAATTCATCTGTTTCAAATTCCATTTTCGAAGGGTCGTCTACAGTCCGTCCCATTTGTATACACATTAAAACTTTTTGATTATAGCTGTCTTTTCTTCTTAAATAATGCACATCATTAGTCGCTACAAGTGGAATATTTGTTTCTCTCGCTATTTTTATCAAATCACGAGTAACAATCTTTTGGTCTGCTATACCATGGTCTTGAATTTCTAAATAAAAATTACCTTCCCCATAGATTTCTTGCATCAAAAGTGCCTCTTGCTTCGCCTCGTCGTATCTACCAGATGTAATAAGTCTTGGAATTTTTCCTGCTAAACACGCAGAGAGGCATATAAGCCCCTCGCTATGTTTTTTAAGCATATTAATATCAGTTCTCGGACGATTATAAAAACCGTTTACATATGCATTAGACACAATTTTTATTAAATTTTTATACCCTATTTCGTTTTTACAAAGTAGCACTAAATGATTATTTACATTATCAATTTCGTATACCTTATCCGTGTTATTTCTCGGTGCAACATACACTTCGCAACCGATAATAGGCTTAATTCCCTCTTTTTTGCAAGCATTATAAAAATCTATAACGCCATACATGACCCCATGGTCAGTAATTGCCACCGAGTCTTGTCCTATTTCCTTAACGTATTTTACAAGGTCTTTTATTCTACATGCACCATCAAGCAAGCTATATTCCGTGTGCAAGTGTAAATGTACAAAATTAGACATCAGTCATCTCCTTTGCAATGCTCTGAATCTTTCTCATTCTATGATTTATCGCAGACTTTGAAAGTGGTGGATTATGAATTTCCCCTAGCTCTTTTAGGCTAAGTTCCGAATTATTTAGCCTTATATTAATCGTATTATGCAAATTTTTAGGAAAAATATCCATACCATGCTTTTCGATAATTTGTGTAATCATTTGACATTGACTATACCCCGTGTCTACAGCCTTTGCTAAATTTGCAGTTTCGCAATTTACCTGACGATTAACTCGGTTTATCAGTTCTTTTTTAACTTTTTCTTCCATAACTTTCATAGCAGAATTAGTTGCCGAAATGCTAGTTAAAAAGTTTTCTACAAGCGTTGTATCTTTAAAATATACCACTTGCTGATTTTTTCGTGTACTTATTTTAGGGCTAAGTTTTATATCTGTCATTAAATCCAAAATTTCTTTCGACAAAACTTTTTTTGTAGTGCTTATTTCAAGGTGACTTTTTTTCTCAGGGCTTGCAATAGTTCCACATTCTAAAAAAAGACCACGAAGAAAACTCGCCTCGCAACAATCCCCATCTACAACATTTCTGTTTAAAGAATAATTTATATGATATTTATGGTCATACGAAAACTCGTAAAATATTTTTGATATTTCAAAAGGATTATCAAGCTCAAAAATATATTTGTTTCCCAAAACCAAAGGTTTTATATTTATATTAAATGCTTTTTTAAACAAAATACTAATTCTTTTTGCTACATCTTTATTTTCTGTAGTAATTTTTATATATGTATGCGAAAAAACTGTGCAAACTAGCAAAATCCCATAAATTTCAGCTATTGCACAGCATTTTGAATTAATGCTAGTTTTTGCTATCTCACTTTTCACTTCGCTTGCAAATGACATACCTTCTCCTAAACTTTTCCTATATCTCTATGTGTTATAACAGCCGAATGCCCCATGTCAAGAGCATGTTTCAATACTTCCTCTCCTATAGCAACACTTCTGTGCTTACCTCCAGTACAGCCTATCGCTACAACAATAGAACTTTTCCCCTCGTCTATATATTTCGGTATTAAAAAATCTAACATATCACGTAGTTTCACCATAAATTCTTCTGCAATACCATTTTGGTATACATATTCACGCACTTTTTCATCTGTTCCGTTGTTCATGCGTAGTTCTGGCACATAATAAGGATTTGGCAAAAATCTAACGTCAAACATTAAATCTGCCTCGAGTGCAGGTCCATGTTTAAATCCAAAAGTCTGTACGTTTATTATGAGCGTTCTGCTGTTTTCTCCTAAAAATAATTTTAAAATATGGTCGTGCAAACGTGCAGTAGACACAGTCGATGTATCTACCTCATAATCTGCCTTCAAACGTATTGGTTCAAGCAGTTCTCTCTCTTTTCCAATAGCTTGTGCAATAGAACTTGTGCCATCTGACATAGGGTGTTTTCTGCGTGTTTCTTTATATCTGTTTACCAAAACAGAATTTTTTGCATCTAAAAATAAAATTTTAAATACACAGCCTAATTCCTCTGCCTCTTTTATAGAAGAAAAAAGCTGCTCAAAATCTCTCCCACTGCGAATATCCATAACTAAAACAACGTTTTTACGTTCCGAGTTTATAAAAATTTCTGCAAATTTTGGTATCAGTTGTGGTGGCATATTATCAACACAATAAAAACCCCAATCTTCAAGGCTTTCTGCAGCTTTGCTTTTCCCTGCCCCACTCATTCCAGATATAATTAAAAATTCCACATCAGTCACCTATCTTTTTAATTTCACATTCTAATTTTACGTTAAATTTCAAAAAAACTTGCTCTTGCACATCTTTTATCAAATTTTCTACGTCTTTACAAGTAGCATTTCCATCGTTTATAACAAATCCTGCGTGTTTTAAAGATACACACGCTCCACCAACTCTATATCCTTTTAACCCTGCATCTTCTATTAATTTCCCTGCAAAATATCCCTCAGGTCGCTTAAATGTGCTACCTGCACTTGGATATTCTAACGGTTGTTTTTCCATTCTTTTTTGTTTGCAATCGTCCATTATAGCTTTTATGTCTTCTTTTTCAGCATCTTCCACCAAAAAAACAGCCTCTAAAATTATATACTCAGGATTTTTTAAATAAAAACTATGTCTATAAGCAAAGTTATGCTCATCTTTTTGAATAACTATAACATTTCCGTTTTTGTCCATATAAGTAGAAGATAGCAAAATATCCGAAATCTCAGCACCATATGCTCCTGCGTTCATAAAAACAGCACCACCAACACTTGCAGGTATAGCACAAATTCTTTCAAACCCAGTTTTTTCGTTTTCTAAACAAAAATTTCCTATTCGTGATAATAATACACCACTTTGACACGTTAATTCGTTGCCATCAAGAAAAATCTCGTTCATCTTAGATAGTTTTATGACAATTCCATTAAAACCATCATCAGACACTAAAACATTTGAGCCATTTCCTAATATTACATATGGCAAATTTTCTTTTTTCGCAAAATTTATAGCCTCAATTATTTGAGCGTGATTTTTTGCCAGTGCTAAATACTTAGCATTTCCACCAATTTTAAAAGTTGTATATTTCGCAAGGCTTTGATTTTCTAAAATTTCAAGCATAAAATCCCTCCTTGCCATAAATTATATGCATATATTTCCTTAAAATACATTTTTATCTATTAAAAATATCTATATTTTTATATTCAATAAAATATTTTTTCAAATTTTCTCGACTTATATTTACAATCAGTTCTAAAGGAAAATCATGCTTTTCAACAAGTTCTATTCCCTTTTCTACATTTCCAATTGCGTATGAAATATGAGCATCAGAAGACAAAGCTATAGGCACTCTGTGTTTTTTACAAAGCAGTAAAATCTGCTCACAGTTACCATAGCTATTTCTACTTTCAAAAGAGCCACAGTTTATTTCAACTATCTTTTTATGCTCATTACATTTTGAAATTATTTTTTCGTAATCAAATTTAAACTTAGGTGTTCCAATGTGACCAAGTGTTGTTACATAAGGATTTTCTAAAACTTTTAGATAAGCATTTTCTATATCCGTTCTATCCGTTTTTGTAAAAACTCTATCGTGCATAGATGCTACAACATAGTCTAGTGTATGCACATAGTTTTCTTTTGTAAGGTCAATACTTCCGTCATTTCGTATATTGGCTTCTCCACCACCGATTATAAAAATACCCTCAATAACCTTTGGTATATATCTAAACATACCAAAATGCCAATCGTGTGCAGAGTCTGGCATATCTTTCGCATGATTTGTTATAGCAATAGCAATATGTCCTTTTCTTTTAGCACCAGCTACCATCTCTTCAAATGTACTAACAGCGTGGTGCGACACATTTGTATGCGTGTGTAAATCTGCTACAATATCCATTATTCGTCCTCTTTTAGAGGTATTATAGGCATATTAAAAGCTTTTTCCATTCTATCAGATAAATCTTGTGCTGCATTAAATCCCATTTTTTTGTGTCTGTTGCTCATTGCAGCAACTTCTAAAATAACTGCTAAATTTCTACCAGGTTTTACAGGCACTTCAAGAGATGGCACTTTTATTCCTAATATATCTGTATATTTGCTATCCATACCTAAACGGTCGTAATGTTTGCCTTCTTCCCAAGGTTCAAGATTTACAACAAGTTCGATTTTTTCTGTAACTTTTACAGAACCCATACCAAAAATACGGCGAACGTCTACAATTCCTATACCACGTAGCTCGATAAAGTGACGAATAACCTCAGGTGCAGAACCCACAAGTGTCGATGGAGATACTCTTTTAATTTCTACAGCATCATCAGCTACAAGTCTGTGTCCACGTTTTACAAGCTCTATTGCCGTTTCCGATTTACCAACACCAGAACTACCTAAAAGAAGTACACCCTCACCATAAATTTCTATTAAAACACCATGCATAGTTTGACGTTCTGCAAGTTCTGTGTTAAGATAAGATATAAGAGCTGCCATAAAGTCCGAAGTTACGTTATCAATTTTAAAAACAGGCACTTCATATTTTTTAGCACAATTTATAAATGTTTCTAAAGGTTCAATCCCTTCTTGCAAAGCTAAAACTACAGCCGATGGTTTTTTAGCTAAAAACGCTTCGCAAATTTCATCTTGAACTCGTTCGTTTTTAGAACGAAGATATGCACTTTCAGATTTTCCTATAATTTGTATTCTTGTATTATCGAAATGCTCATAAAAACCTGCAAACTGTAAACCAGGACGGTTTACGTCATTTTGAATAATTTCAAGTTCATCTATGTTTTCTGGGGCATAAACTGTTTGTAAGCTAAATTGCTCAACTATTCTAGATAGTTTTACTGAATATTTTGTGTTTTGCATAATTTGCACCAACCTTTATTTTTTTATAAATATTATACTACAAATTTTGTTTTTTTTCAAGATTTTTTATAATTTAAAAATTAAAAAATTAATTTTGATTTACCTATTGATTTTTCAGTATTTCTATGATACAATTATATGCGTTACTGTAGATGTGCTTAATAGATAAATTTATTTATAACGCTATTTATATTATAAGTTTAACTATTAGGCACTTCCTAGTAGTAAAAAACGTAAGGAGGTGCAATATTATGGCAAAATGCGAAGTTTGTGGAAAAGGTGTTAAATTTGGTATCAAAGTATCACACTCACACAGAAGAACAAACAGAACTTTCAAACCAAATGTTAGACGTGTACGTGCTATCGTAAATGGTACTCACACACACGTAAACGCTTGTACAAGATGTATTCGTTCTGGTAAAGTAACTAGAGCAGTTTAAAAAAATAAAACGCTCTCTTCTTTTAGGGAGCGTAATTTTTAATATCAATTATTGCAATGACCAAGACTACTATAATAAAATTTTTTAAAGAGAGCCTAAGTTTGGTGGAATTAGGTAAAAATTTTCTATAGGTTTCACTTGCGAGCATTACCTTGAAATTTTTTAGTAGGGGTAACGTATTTCTGCGTTAAAGAAATTAAGTGTTTATGCTAAGCATAAAAATTTGGGTGGTACCACGGAAACTGTCGTCTTTCGTCCCTTTTAGGGATTGAGGGGCTTTTTTTATACCTCTCTCTCACATTTTATGGTAAAACCTGCAAAGTTAAATCTTTGTGTTTAATAATTAATAAATACAATTCAAAGGAGAACTTATGAAACAGCAACTTGAAGAAATATTAAAAAATGCAAAAACCGAGTTATCTTCTGTAAGCGACAATAAAGAGCTAGAAGAACTTCGTGTAAAATATTTAGGAAAAAAAGGCGAGCTTACTGCTATTTTACGTGGCATGGGCAAGCTATCTGCCGAAGAAAGACCAATAGTCGGCGAACTTGCAAACGTTGTTCGTGCAGAAATTGAAAATCTTATCGAAGAACAAAAATCATCTGCTAAAAAAGCAGAAATTGCAAAAAAACTACAAGAAGAAAAAATCGACGTTACTATGCCAGGAACACCTACAAAAGTTGGCGTTCAGCACCCTTTAAACATAGTTTTAGACGAAATTAAAGATATATTCATCGGAATGGGATTCGAAATTGCCGAAGGTCCAGAAGTTGAGCTTGATTATTATAATTTCGAAGCTTTAAATATTCCAAAAGAACACCCTGCTCGTGATACACAAGATACTTTTTATATCTCAGACAACGTGGTATTGCGTACGCAAACTTCCCCTGTGCAAATTCGTACAATGGAAAACCAAAAACCACCTATTAGAATTATAGCTCCAGGTCGTGTTTTCCGTTCTGATGACGTAGATGCAACGCATTCACCACTTTTCCACCAAATGGAAGGTATGGTTATAGATAAAAACATCACTTTTTCAGACCTTAAAGGAACTCTAGAAGTTTTTGCAAAAAAACTATACGGAGAAGATACAAAAGTGCGTTTTCGTCCACACCACTTCCCTTTTACAGAGCCATCTGCCGAAATGGACATTGAATGTTTCATGTGCCACGGAGAAGGTTGTAGACTTTGCAAAGGCGAGGGTTATATAGAAATTCTAGGCTGTGGTATGGTTCACCCAAAAGTACTGCGTACTTGTAATATAGACCCCGACGAATATAGTGGCTACGCTTTCGGTTTAGGTATCGAAAGAATGGTTATGGGCAGATATAAAATCGACGATTTACGTCTGTTTTTTGAAAATGACACTAGATTTTTACACCAGTTTTAAGAAAAAGGAGAAATATTATTATGAAAATGCCTATGTCATGGCTAAATGAATATATTACACCCGATGTCACTCATAGAGAATATATGGAAGACCTTACAATGTCTGGCTCAAAAGTTGAGGGCATTGAATTTATCGGCGAAGAAATTACAAATGTTATAACAGGAAAAATAACTCAAATAGATAAGCACCCAGATGCAGAAAAACTTGTTGTGTGTCAAATAGATGTAAAAGGCGAGGAAATTATCCAAATCGTTACAGGTGCAACAAACGTAAACATCGGAGATATAGTGCCTGTTGCTATGCACAAATCAACTCTTGCAGGTGGTGTAAAAATCACTCGTGGAAACTTGCGTGGTGTTAAATCAAACGGTATGCTTTGCTCGTATCAAGAGCTAGGTTTATCACTTGGACACGTACCTTATGCCCACGAAAACGGAATTTTAATACTACCTAAATATACAAAAATCGGCGTGGATATTCGTGATGTTTTAGGACTGAATGACCACGTAGTAGAATTTGAAATCACTTCAAATCGTCCAGATTGTATGAGTATTTTAGGGCTTGCTCGTGAAACTTTTGCAACTTATGGCAAAAAATTCACTATGCCTGAAATTAATGTAAAAGGCTCAGATGGCGATGCAAATGATTATTTATCTGTAGAAATTCAGTCAGATTTATGTCAAAGATATATCGCAAAAGTTGTGCGTGATGTAAAAATCGAGCCATCTCCTGCGTGGTTACGTCACAGACTTTCTGCGTGTGGCATTCGCCCTATAAACAATATCGTAGATATTACAAACTATGTTTTACTAGAATATGGTCAACCTATGCACGCTTTCGACTACGAAACACTAGAGGGCAAAAAAGTTATCGCAAAACAAGCTGTAGACCAAGAAAAATTTACAACTCTTGATGATACAGAAAGAACTCTTGATAGCTCAATGTTAGTTATCGCCGACGGTGTTAAAACATCTGCTGTAGCTGGTGTTATGGGTGGTTTAAACTCTGAAATAACAGGCAATACTAAAACTATCGTTTTCGAATCTGCAACATTTGAGGGTGCTTCAGTTCGTGTAACTGCAAAAAAATTAGGTCTTCGCACAGAAGCTTCTGCAAAATTTGAAAAAGGACTAGACCCTGAAAATACATTACCTGCTATTTTAAGAGCCTGCGAGCTTATAGAAATGCTAGGTGCTGGCACTGTTGTAAACGGTATTATAGACGTATATCCAAACAAAAAACAAAGTCGCAAAATTTTGCTAGATGCACCTCGCATAAATAAATTCTTAGGCACAAATATAGAAAAATCTGAAATGATTAAAATCTTAGATTTACTAGAATTTAAAATGGACGGTGACGAAATTATCGTTCCTACTTTCCGTGATGACGTTGTAGAAATGGCAGACGTTGCCGAAGAAATCGCTAGAATTTATGGCTACAACAATATTTCTTCTACCTCTTTTGCTGGAAGTACAGTTTCAGGTGGTCTAAGTATACGCCAAATTTTCGAGAAAAACATAGGTCTTTCTATGCGTTCTTTAGGTTTTGACGAAATTATCACATATTCTTTTATCAGCCCAAAATCTTACGAAAAAGTGCTTTTAAATGAAACCAATCGTGTATCTACAACAATTTTAAACCCACTAGGCGAAGATACAAGCATTATGCGTACTACAACTTTGCCATCAATGCTTGATGTTATCGCACGTAATATAAACTTTAGAAATCCATCTGCCGATTTATATGAAATAGGCACAATTTATATCCCAGTTGTAGAAGATGGCAAAGTAAATGCTTCAAAACTTCCTGAAGAACGCAAAGTTTTAACAATTTCTTCGTATGGTAAAGATGATTTTTATGCTTTTAAAGGAATTATCGAAAATTTACTTGCAAATCTAAAAATTTCAAATGTAACTTTCAAAACTCAAACCGAAAATCCATCTTACCACACAGGACGTTGTGCTGATATTTTAGTTAATGATTCTGTTATTGGTGTTTTCGGAAATATTCACCCAGAAGTTTTACAAAACTATGGTACAAACACAGCTGTTTTGATGTGCGAAATCGACGTTACAGATATTTTCACTGCTTGTAATACATCTGTTTTATACAAAAAACTACCAAAATTCCCAGCATCTACTCGTGATATTTCTTTCGTTTGCGATAAAAACGTAGAAGCAGGTGCAATTTTAGCTTGTATTGAAAATTCAGCTGGTAAAATCGTAGAAAAAGTTTCGCTTTTTGATGTATTCACTTCAGAAAAACTAGGTTTAGACAAAAAATCTATGGCATATTCTATAACAATGCGTAAAGAAAACGAAACACTTACAGACGAAGAATGTGACAACGCTGTTTCTAATATATTAAAAAATTTAGAAAAAGAATTTAATATAGTATTACGTTCGTAATTTTCGATAAATACGATATTTAACAACACTTTTCCACTAAAAAAGTTTATATTTCAAAGTTTTTATTTTTAAAATTTCATTTGTAACAAAAAATTCACTTTACTTTTTAAACTTTTTGTATTATTATATTTATAGGTATATTTATGATAACATAAACAAAATACAAAGGAGATGATAATATGATAGATGGGACAAGACAGTTTTCTGTAGTTTCAGATGACCAATCTGAAATGAAAAAAACTTTAACCTCAGTATATGATGCTTTAAAAGAAAAAGGATATAATCCTATCAATCAAATCGTCGGATATTTTTTATCAGAAGACCCTACTTACATCACAAATCACAACAATGCTCGCAGTCTTATCTGCAAAATTGATAGAGATGAATTTTTAGGCGAACTTGTTAAACAATATTTAGATAATTAGACATAGTTATTCTAGGGTGGTGTAAAAACTGCCCTAATTTTAACTTTTTAGATTAACGGAGGGACAAAATATGATTTATAAAAACAGACCACTAGTACGCAAAGATAACACCATATTCTACGGCTCAATGGCAGATAAATACATCGCAATGATACAAATCATCTCTACAAAAGAGCTTTTAGGCGAAACTGTTACAAATAAAACCCTAGTTCAAATACAATCAACTGATGAAAATGTATCAGCAAAAGACCGTGTAATCAAAGCAACTGAAAAAAATGGTCTATACGAGTCTTTAGATATTGCGTCAATTTGGCTTGACAGAAGTTTAAAACAATAATGTATTGACATTTTAATCTAAATGCGATATACTTATTAAGACAAATTAATATAGGGGTGCTTTGTATGCAAGGCTGAGAGGTAATATAAATTTACTAACCCTTAAACCTGATCTGGATAATGCCAGCGTAGGAAACAAAATTTATTAAATTTTAACGTTACAGGTTTATTTCTGTAGCGTTTTTTTCTGCCTAATATTCATTTCACAACCTAAAAAAGGAGAAAAAAATGACAAAAACCAAACAATTAACCGAATGTGCTATTTTAATAGCTATAGCTTTTGTGCTATCTTCAATTAAAATTTACACATTGCCAAACGGAGGAAGCGTAACCCTTTGCTCTATGTTACCACTCATCATAATTTCACACAGAAACGGATTAAAATGGGGTATATTATCTGGATTTATCTATAGTGTGCTACAAATTTTCCAAGGTTTCTGGCCACCACCAAACCCAACTTTCATAAATTACTGCCTATCTTTCGGTTTTGACTACATAATAGCATTTACCGTTTTAGGAACTTCAGTATTGTTTGAAAAACCTTTTAAAAACAAAAAAATCGGCTTTGTAGCTAGTATAATTATAGTGTCAATGCTTCGTGCATTATCGCATACAATCGTTGGGGTAATCATCTGGGAAAGCTTATGGGGAGCATCTATAATCTATAACTTTGGCTTTATGATTCCAGAGTCAATCCTTATTGCAATCGTAGGATTTTATGCCTATAACCCACTAGAAAAAATTAATTTGTCACAAACTAAATAATATGAATTAATCTGTGCTTTAAAGTGCAGATTTTTTCTTTTTATACTCGCAGTTTAGCAGTTCTTATTTCACACTTATACCTCTTAAATTTACTAATTCAAGTAATATTTTCACTTTTAACACTCGCCGTTTGGCTTACTATTTTTTTGATTTCTACTTCTTAAATCTATTAATAAAAGCAATATTTTCACTTTGACACTCGCCGTTTGGCTTACTAGTTTTTTTGATTTCTACTTGTTAAATTCATTAATAAAAGTAATATTTTTTCTTTAACACTCGCCGTTTGGCAGTTCTTAGGTCGCTAAGAACTCAAGCGAAAAACTTTTTATAAAAGTTTTACAAAATCTTATTTTAGATTTATTTTTATGTGTCGTGGTTTGGTGGTGGCATAGTTTTAAGACTTTTTCTTTCAAAATCCACTATCGTTAGTACGGTTTTATATTAAATTTGCATTTTACAGACGAAAAAACCACCTTATGTTCCGTTTATCTTCAATATGCGTTGTTTAATCTGTGCAGAGTTTAAAATTTGCATGTATTTTCTTACGCATAAAAAAGCTCAACTGTGTGTTAGGTGTTTTTTGTCTGAAAATTGCTTTTAAAATTAGTTTGCATTAGCGTAAGCGAGGTCTAAAACGCAAGTCTTAAAACCACTCTACACCGAACCCACAAAACATAAACCTAATCTCTACTTTATTTTGTTAAAACTTTTCTAAAAGTTTTTTTCTTGAGTTATTGGAAACCCAAGAACTGCCAAACGGCGAATGTGCAAAGCAAAAACATCACTTTAATTAATAATCTTAATTAGCTCAAATTCTAAAACAAGCAACGCCAAACGGCGAGTGTCAAAAATATAAACATTCCTTTTAGTAACAAATCAATTAGCAAAATCACAAACATTTTACAAAATCAACTTGATTTCATCACAAATTCACTATATAATAACCTTAGAGGTGATAAAATGACCAAAAAACAAAGTATTTCACTTGCATTTTTAGTTACAATTTGCATAATTATAATAGCAATTACCGACATGATAATAAAGCCACCATACATTATAAAAACCTGTGTTAAAGCACCAATTTTCTTTTTTATTCCGATTTTATATTCAAAATTTTACAAATGCCAAAGTCCGTTTAAATTTCTAAAATCTAACCTACAAGGCTTAAAAATAGGTCTTTTTTTAGGGATTTTCATATATTCCACTATAGTTATAACATATTTAATCGCAAATTCGCTTACAGATTTATCTACAATAAAAACTTCGCTTGAAAATAATCTCGGTATAAATGCCAAAAATTTCTTCGCTATCGGTTTATATGTAGCACTAGTCAATTCGTTTTTAGAAGAATGGTTTTTTCGTGGTTTTATCTTCACAGAATACAAAAAACATAGCCGTTTTTTTGCATATATAATGAGTTCTCTAAGTTTTAGCATCTATCATATCGCAATTATGGACGGTATGTTCAATATTTTTCTGCAAATTCTAGTTCTTTTAGGACTTTTTATAGGTGGAACAATTTTCAATTATCTAAATGAAAAAAACGAAAATATATATTCCTCATGGTTTTGCCATAGTTTTGCAAATTTCGCAATGAATACCGTAGGTTTTATAATATTTTTTACATAAAATTATTTTGTCGAAAATTTTTTCAAAAAAATTCTAAATTATACTTGATTTTTTCTAAAAAATATATTATTATATAGTTAGCACTAAGACACAGAGAGTGCTAAAACAATATTCAACATAAAAGGAGAACGAAAAAATGATTAAACCTTTACTTGACAAAGTTGTCTTAAAAATGGTTGAGGCTCAAGAAACCACCAAAAGTGGTATTATCCTTGCAGGTTCTGCAAAAGAACAACCACAAATCGCCGAAGTTATCGCAGTAGGCCCTGGTGGTATAGTAGACGGAAAAGAAGTTGTAATGCAAGTATCTGCTAAAGATAAAGTAATTATGGCTAAATATTCTGGCACAGAAGTTAAAATTGAGGGCGAAGAATACATTATAGTTCGCCAAAGTGATATACTTGCAATAGTTGAATAGGAGGATTTTTTTATAATGGCTAAAGATATTTTATTTGGTGAAGACGCAAGACGTGCTTTAGAGCGTGGCGTAAACAAACTTGCTGACACTGTAAAAGTTACAATCGGACCTAAAGGTAGAAACGTAGTTTTATCGAAAAAATTTGGTGGTCCACTAATCACAAACGACGGTGTTACAATCGCAAAAGACATCGAACTTGAGGATACATTTGAAAATATGGGTGCATCTTTAGTTCGTGAAGTTGCTACTAAAACAAACGACATCGCAGGCGATGGTACTACAACTGCAACAGTTTTAGCTCAAGCTTTCATTAGAGAAGGCATGAAAAACGTTGCTGCTGGTGCAAACCCTATGGTTATGAGAAAAGGTATGCAAAAAGCTGTTGATTTAGCCGTTGAGCAAATCGCAAAAAATTCTCAAACTATCAAAGGAAAAGACGACATCGCTCGTGTTGCTGCAATTTCTTCTGGTTCTGAAGAAGTTGGTGGTTTAATCGCTGAAGCAATGGACAAAGTTTCTGCTGACGGCGTTATCACTGTAGAAGAATCAAAAACTGCTGAAACTTACAGCGAAATCGTTGAAGGTATGCAATTTGACCGTGGTTACATCTCTCCATATATGGTAACTGATACAGAAAAAATGGAAGCAGTTATAGACGATGCTGTTATTTTAATTACAGACAAAAAAATCGTAAATATCCAAGAAATTTTACCTCTTTTAGAACAAATTGTTCAATCTGGTAAAAAATTAATCATAATCGCTGAAGACATCGAAGGCGAAGCACTTTCTACTCTTGTAGTAAACAAACTTCGTGGAACATTTACTTGTATTGCTGCAAAAGCTCCTGGTTTTGGCGACAGACGTAAAGAAATCCTACGTGACATCTCAATTTTAACTGGTGGTACTGTAATTTCTGAAGAATTAGGAATCGAACTTACAGATGCAACTTTAGAACACTTAGGACGTGCACGTCAAGTTATCGTTGCAAAAGAATTTACAACTATCGTAGATGGTTCTGGTAATAAAGACCAAATTACTGCTCGTGTTGCACAAATTAGAGCACAAATTGAAGAAACTAATTCTGATTTCGACCGTGAAAAACTACAAGAACGTCTAGCTAAACTTGCTGGTGGTGTTGCAGTTATAAAAGTTGGTGCTGCTACAGAAACTGAAATGAAAGAACAAAAACTACGTATCGAAGATGCTCTAAACGCTACTCGTGCTGCTGTAGAAGAAGGTATCGTTGCTGGTGGTGGTACTGCTTATGCAAATGTTATCCCATCTTTAGCAGACCTTTTAGAAAAAACTGAAGGCGACGAAAAAACTGGTGTAAGAGTAATTATGAAAGGTCTTGAAGAACCTGTAAAACAAATCGCTCTTAATGCTGGTGTTGACGGAAGTATCGTTTTAGATAAAGTACTTTCTTCTGGAAAAGTTGGTACTGGCTTCGACGCTTACAACGAAGTTTACTGCGACATGATAGAAAACGGAATTGTAGACCCAACTAAAGTAAATCGTTCTGCTCTTCAAAATGCTGCGTCTATCGCTGCTATGGTTTTAACAACAGAAAGCCTAGTTGCCGACAAAGCAGACTTAGAAGCTCCAATGCCTCCAATGGGTGGTGGTGGAATGCCAGGAATGTATTAATAGGCATTTATCACTTAAAATTAACACTAGAATTAAAACTGTCGAAAAGTATTTTTCGGCAGTTTTTTAATACTATATATAGTGTTTACATAAAAACAAAAGAACCACTACTTTTTACAGTAATGGTTCTAATTTTTTTATTCAACATATTCAAATTCAAGGTCATACATACAAACTGTATCGCCCTCTTTTATTCCAGCTTCTACTAGTTTTTTATAAATCCCAGCATCTTCTGCTTGTTTCTCAAAATACATTCTTGATTCGTAATTATCCATATTAACACCAGATAACAACCTATGCAACCAGTTCCCCTCAACATAGTAAACATCTCCATCACGAGTGATTTTTGTGTCACTTGGGTTAAAAGTTTTCTCAGGTTCGATATATTCTGGCTCATAAATCATAGTTTCTGGCAATTTTTCTAAGTGTTGCCATGTTTTATACATAAGTTCTTTAACACCAGTATTCGTAACCGATGACAATTCCATAAACTCATATCCACGCTCTAAAGCCACCTTGCGAAGTTTTTCGATATTATCATTTTCATCATCTACTAAGTCAGTTTTAGAAGCCACAACAATCTGTGGACGAGTTGAAATACTGTGGTTAAACTTTGCAACCTCGTTGCAAATCGTTTCAAAATCTTCTACAGGGTCACGTCCCTCACGACCAGACACATCTACTAGATGTAGTAAAACTCTACATCTGTCTACATGACGTAAAAAGTCATGACCAAGCCCTGCACCCTCAGATGCTCCTTCGATAATACCTGGAATATCCGTGATTACAAAAGATTGCCCCTCATCAATTCTAACCATACCAAGCTGTGGAACAAGCGTTGTAAAATGGTAGTCTGCAATTTTCGGTTTCGCCGAAGACACAACCGATAAAAGTGTTGATTTCCCTACATTTGGAAACCCTAAAAGACCAACATCTGCAAGCAATTTAAGCTCTAGCGTTATGTCAAATTCCTTGCCCTCAAGCCCATTTTTCGCAAAACGTGGTGCTTGACGAGTAGGTGTTGCAAAGTGCTGATTTCCCCAGCCACCAGTGCCACCTTTCGCACAAATATAAGGTTCGCTATCCGACATATCCTTTATAATAAGACCTGTTTCTTCCTCACGAATTACAGTCCCTCGAGGCACACGGATAACAAGGTCCTGTGCATTTTTCCCACTACATTTTCTCGAACCACCAGGTTCACCATTTTGAGCATGATATTTTCTTTTATATCGAAAATCCATAAGTGTCGATAAATTATCATCTACTAAAAAGACAATATTTCCACCGTTGCCACCATCGCCACCATCAGGCCCACCATTTGTAATGTATTTTTCACGATGAAAATTAACTTTTCCGTTACCTCCATCGCCTGCTTTTATTTTAATTTTTGCTACATCTATAAACATAATTTCTTCTTTCTACAAAATTTGTCCATTCAAAGGGGCTACAATGTCCTTCCCTATAAGGTCAATAATTTTCACAAAATAATCTCTTTCACGCAAAGCCGTTCCTAAAGATGTAGGCACTGCGATAATTTCTAGACGATTATAAGTTTTTATAAAACTTCTAACAGCAGGTGGAAAAGTGCCTGCCCACACTGGAAAAACCAAAATAACTGTTGTATCCTCCTCAGGAGGTTCACAATCAATTCTTGTCGTTTGTTTTTTACTAGCAGCAGCTCCTGCCTTTAAAAAATTTATCGGACCTTTCCAATTCTCATTATCTCTTATTTTTCGCACTTCAATTTTCATACTTTTGCCAATATCACGTGCTATAGCTTCACTTCTACCACTTCTAGAATAAAAATAAACTACCATTTTTTCTCTCCTTTCTTAATAAAAAAGAAAATCCCTACAAAATAGAGATTTTCCTATAATTAAGCAATTTCGTAAACTGAAACTTTTTTACGGTCTTTACCAAGTCTTTCAAATTTAACTCTGCCTGAAACTTTTGCAAATAAAGTGTCGTCGCTACCTTTTCCCACGTTAGTTCCTGGGTGGATTTTTGTTCCACGTTGTCTAACTAAGATATTGCCAGCAAGAACAAATTGTCCATCAGCACGTTTAACGCCAAGTCTTTTAGACTCAGAATCACGTCCGTTTTTAGTTGAACCAACACCTTTTTTACTAGCAAAAAATTGTAAGCTAATTCTAATCATGTTCTATTCCTCCGTTATCTCGATATTTTCTGAATAATCTATTAAAAGATTTTGCATATGAAGATGAAAAGCCTGAAAAATTGGTTGTGCCAATTTAATCATATCAGCTTGTTTCACATTTATTTCAATCAAAGCAATACTTTCATCTATCTCAGTTTCAAAATTTATTTTTAAAACATCATCTAAATAAGTATGAACCATCATCACAGCACTTGTTATAGCCGAACATACAATGTCAAGACCTTCTTCATCAAAGTCGGCATGACCACAGGCTTTTATACCTACGATGTCGCTATTTTTTTTACTTATCGTAATTTGCGTCATAAAATTAAGCTTTTATAGCAGTTATTTCGATTTTTGTATATGGTTGTCTATGACCTTGACGTTTTCTGTAACCTTTTTTTGGTTTGTATTTAAAAATGTTGATTTTTTTAGCTTTACCATTTTTAATTACTTTACCAGTTACTTTAGCACCACTTACAGATGGAGTTCCAACTGTTAAGCCTTTGTCAGTGTTAACCATTAAAATGTTAGTAAATTCTACAGTGTCATTAGCTTCTTTAGCTAATTTTTCGATGTAAATTACATCGCCTTCTGATACTTTGTATTGCTTACCGCCAGTTACTAAAATTGCATACATATCGGTAGCACCTCTCTTTCTTTTTTGAGTCACGCTATTTAAGGTGTGTTACCACTTAAGACCTTATCAATGCGGCTTTATATAGTATATCACTAAAAAAAACTAAAGTCAAGCTTTTTTCATCTTATTTTTTATAAAAGTTATTGCCATATTAAATTCATCTATTTTTAAAATGCTAATTAAAGCAAAATAAATCGGTACTCCCACAAAAGCACAACACATAATTTCTAGAACATTGCCTAAATTTCCTAAATTTTCTGTAAAAACTGCAATATTTTTGAGCAATAAAATAATAAACATGCCCATAATCACTGCTGAAAATATCATTTTAGCTAAATTTGAAAGCAACTTTTTCGTATCAAAATCTCCCATTTTTTTGCTAAGTTTAAAATATAAAACGCTCGCAAGAACTGTTGTTGCGATAGATGTTGCAAGTGCAAGTCCTATGTGTTGCAAATTTTTCACTAAAACGAAATTTAGCAAAATATTAACAGAAAGCGATAAAATATTACACAAAACTGGTGTTTTTGTATCTTTTAACGAATAAAACTGCTTATTTAAGATTTCATTTAAACTAATTGCAGGCAAGCCTAACGAGTATGCAACCAAAGCTTGAGATGTAATTTTTGCGTTTTCTGCTGTAAATTCGCCTCTTAAAAACACAACTTCTACAATTTGGCTTGAAAGTATGATAAAAGCAGTCGAAAGCGGTATGACAAACATTAAAATTATGTTCATACTGCTACTTGTAATTTTTTTATACTCTACTAAATTATTTTCGCTAGCAAGTTTTGACAAAGTTGGATAAATCGTAGCGACAACCGACACTACAAACACAGATATAACGAAAGATGTAAGCATATTTGCATATTTCATAATCGTCATCACGCCTTCTCCAAGAAAAGACGCAAAATTTTTATCTATAATAGTGTTTAGTTGAAAAATAAGTTGCCCTAAAAATATCGGCATTCCAAGTTTTACAACATTTTTTATAACTTCGTCGTTTGGTTTTAATACAAAACTATATTTAAAATCCTTTTTTCGTGCTACAATCATCAAAAAAATCGATGCTACAACCCAAGCTAATACATATCCCACTGCTAAAATCGTTGTGTTTCCATATGAAACAGCATAAAACATGATACTTACTAAATTATACAAAACGATTGCTACGCCCACTGTCCAAAAAACATTATTAAACTGCATATATCCGTTTAAAATATTATAAGTTACCTGTAAAAACGAAAAAGGAAGCATAATTTTGAGCATATTTGCAGAAATAAGTTTCGTTTCTTCTGTAAAATCCACAGCAACAAACGGAATTAAATTTTCTGCAAACAAAACACCTATAATAGATGTAAAAAATATAAAAACAACAACTGTATTTATTATATTCGATGTTGTTTCTGACACTTTTTCACGATTTACAGATGAAATAGATGGAATATATCCTGTTGTAACAGCCACCGTGACCCCAGCAAAAATCGCAGAAACAATCGTAGTAGATGCGATATATGCGTCCGTTATATTCGTTGCACCATAAAAATATGCAAAAGCTATTTCTCGAAGAAAGCCCGAAAGTTTTGCTATTACAGAAAAAACAAGCATTATAACCGACGAAATAACTAGATTATTTTTTTTCATAATTCTCCATTCTAAAATAAAAGGCTTGATACACCTTAAATTTCGATACAGATATATTATACCCTATTTATTTTAAAATGTCAAAAATATATACTTATATTTCATTTTTCTATAACATCTCTTTTTCGCAATAACCACAAATTTTATCATTTAAAATAGGCAAATATTTTTCTAAACGTGTAATACATTTTGGATTAACACATTTTTTGTCTGTATTTATAGACTTTACGATTTTAGGAGGTTGTTTCTCATTAACTTTTAATAAAGTTAAAATCAAAGCCATTCGTGCATACATTCCACATTCAGCTTGTTTAAAATATACAGCTCGAGGGTCAAAATCCACCTCATCTGCAATTTCGTCAAGACGTGGAAGTGGGTGCAACACAAGCATGTCTTTTTTTGCTCGTGCTAAACGTTTTTCATCTAAAATGTAGATATATCTTAGTCTTTCATACAAGGCAAAGTCATCAAAACGTTCTTTTTGTATTCGTGTCATGTATAAAATATCAAGTTTTCCGATATTTTCTTCTAAATCAGTCACCATTTCATAATCTAATTTATTTTCTACAATAAAATCCATTATATATTTTGGTATTTGCAATTCTACTGGCGAAATTAAAACAAATTTTATATTTTCATACTTCGCAAGTGATTTTATAAGCGAATGAACCGTTCTTCCGTATTTTAAATCCCCACAAATTCCTACCGTCATATTATCTAAACTTCCACGATATTTTTTTATCGTTACAAGGTCTGTAAGTGTCTGTGTTGGGTGCAAATGTCCACCATCTCCAGCATTTATAAAAGGTACATCGCTATACATACTTCCAGCTAAAGCCGAACCCTCGTCAGCATTTCGCATAACAACAATATCAGCATATTTTGAAACTATCGAAATCGTATCTTTAAGGCTCTCGCCCTTTGTTGCAGAAGTTGCATTCGCATCATTAAAACCTATAACCTTACCACCCAAACGATACATAGCCGTTGTAAAAGAAAGGCTCGTCCTCGTACTTGGCTCAAAAAAAAGGCTTGCCATTATTTTATTTTCAAGAGCTTTTGAATACTTTAAAGGGTCTTGCATTATGTCGCAAGTCAGCGTATAAATCTCATCAAATTCCTCATTTGTAACTGTACTAAAGTCAATAATATTTCTCATTGTACCACCTCACTAATTTATTATGATAATAGTATATCATATTTTGTCAATAAAGTGTATTGAAAATTTTAAATTTTTATATTATAATATAAAAGAAGATATTTTAGTATCTTCACTGCTTAAAAGGAGGCAAATTATGAAAAAATTATTCGTAAATCTTGACCAAGTTACAAAAATGGTACAAGACTATCCAACACCTTTTCACTTATACGATGAAAAAGGAATTAGAGAAAATGCACGTGAACTACACGAGGCTTTCAAATGGAACAAAGGTTTCAAAGAATATTTCGCTGTAAAAGCTACTCCAAACCCAAAATTACTTCAAATTTTACGTGAAGAAGGCTGTGGCGTAGACTGTTCGTCTTACACAGAACTTTTAATGAGTGATGCTTGTGGATTTTCTGGCGATGAAATCATGTTTTCATCAAACGTTACACCAGCAGAGGATTTTGTTCTAGCTTCAAAACTTGGCTCTATCATTAATTTTGACGATATAACTCATATTGACTTTTTTGATAAAGTAGTAGGAAAATTCCCAGAAACTATGAGCTGTCGTTTCAACCCAGGTGGAACTTTTAACATTTCAAACAATGTTATGGACACTCCAGGAGATGCAAAATATGGTTTAACTCCTGACCAAATGGTAGAAGCTTTTAAAATTTTAAAAGAAAAAGGCGTTAAAAACATGGGTATCCATGCATTTTTAGCATCAAACACTGTTTCTAATGAATACTACCCTGCTCTTGCTCGTGTTTTATTCGAAATTGCAGTAAAACTTAAAAACGAAACTGGCATGAATATTTCTTTCATCAACCTTTCAGGTGGTGTAGGTATTCCTTACAAACCAGAACAACCTAAAAACGATATTTTCGCAATCGGCGAAGGCGTAAGACAAGCTTTCGAAGAAATTTTAACTCCAAACGGATTAGGCGATGTTGCTATTTGCACAGAACTTGGACGTTATATGCTTGCACCTTACGGTTGCCTAGTGACAACTGCACTTCACAAAAAAGAAATCCATAAATCTTATGTTGGTTTAGATGCTTGTGCTGCAAACTTAATGCGTCCTGCTATATATGGTTCATACCATCACATCTCAGTTTTAGGAAAAGAAAATGCACCATGCGACCACACTTATGACGTTACTGGTGGACTTTGTGAAAATAGCGATAAATTTGCTATAGATAGAGAACTTCCACAAATCGACATTGGCGATTTCGTTGTACTACACGATACAGGTGCTCACGGTTTCTCTATGGGTTACAATTACAACGGTAAATTACGTTCTGCCGAAGTTCTACTTAAAGAAGATGGTAGCACAGAACTTATCCGTCGTGCTGAAACTCCAGCTGACTATTTCAGCACTTTTGACTTTACTGGAATGTTCAAAAAATAAACTTTAAGTTTAAAAAATATAATCTAATAACCTCTTGTAGTATAATTTACGTACAAGAGGTTATTTTTAATTTCAACAAGCTTTATCTGTCAAATTCACATTATTTCTTTTTATAATACATATATGCGTTGCATTTTATCATTCCGTTGTACAATTTACGTCTTTTATCTGCCTTTTTTCCATAAAATTCTTCAAATTGTTCATGAGAAGTTATAATAAACTGCTTAATTTCGCTATCATGTATAGCTCGTCCAAAGTCCGAATAAAGTTCTTCACATTCTTCTTTTTCAAACAAACGTTCACCGTAGGGTGGATTTGCGATAAGTGTTCCTTTTTTATTTTTATAGTCAATTTTTCTAGCGTCTGCAATATCAAAACGAATTGTGCTTAAAACACCTGCTCTACGTGCGTTATCTATAGATAAATCACGGTTAATCGCTAAAATATCACTAGCAAATATAGGAAAACTCTCTTTTTTTACGCTCTCAATTGCGTGTTTTCGTGCATTTGTCCATTTTTCTTTAGGTATAAAATGCCAATTTTCTGCATCAAATTTTCTCATCATGCCCGGTGCTTTGTTCATAGAAATCAATCCTGCTTCGATAGCAATTGTTCCAGAACCACAAAACGGGTCTAAAAACTCCTGCCCTCCACGGTACCTAGCAAGTTTTACAAGTGACGCTGCCAAAGTTTCACGGATAGGTGCTTCGTTCGTTTCAATTCTATATGCACGTTTGTGCAAACCAACTCCAGTAGAGTCCAAAAAAATCATCGCACGGTCTTTCATAATCGAAAACTGAATTTGGTATCTCGCTCCAGTTTCTTCAAATTGCGAAATATTATATTTCTCCGAAAGTCTATTTACAACAGCTTTTTTAATGATAGACTGACAACTTGGAATACTGTGAAGTTGCGAATTTAGAGAATATCCTTTAACAGGAAAATTTGCGTCTTTAGGCAAATAATCTTCCCATTTTATAGATTTAACGCCTTGAAATAAATCCTCAAATGTATCAGCGTCAAACTCTGCAAGTTTTACCAAAACTCGTTCTCCACATCTACACCACAAATTCGCCCAAATCAGCGTATCTTCGTCGCCCTCAAAAAACACACGTCCATTATCAGCTTTTGCACCTTTAATTCCACCTTCAAAAGCTAGTTCGTCTGCAACAATTCCTTCTAGCCCAAAAAGCGTTGGAATACATAAATTAAATTTCATCTTTTCTCCCGTCTGTTAATTTTATAATATCCCCTTTTTCAATATTACAAATAGTTATTTTAATGTGGATATTATACTTTTCGTTTAAATAAAGAATATTTCTTCTCTTCTGCCCAACAGCGTTAGACACCTCTGATTTATGTACACCAAAACGTACTTCGCCACAGTCATTATCATCTAGCAGTGCAATCATTTTTCTAAGATAAATTTCGCTTTGTACAAGCTGTCCAAAAGCCTCATGATACGCACCAGCAATAGCTTTTCCGTTGCTCAAATCTTCGCTTGCATTAAGACCCACACGAATAACTTTTATATTATTTTCAGTTAGTTTTGTCAAAACATCAGCCGTAAGTTTCACTGCATTTTCTATTTCAAGTGGTATATATTCACCAATTTTATACTTATCGTATAATTCCGTTTTCTCAATCACTACTACAGGATAAATTCTCGCAATATGTGGTTTTATTTTGCAAATTTCCGAAACAGTGTACATAAGTCTGTCATAATTATCTTCAGGCAAACCTATCATCATTTGCAAACCAAGCGTAAAACCATTTTTTTTAATAAGTTCGCTTGCATTTATTATATCCTCGCTCGTATGACCTCTTTTAGATGCAAAAAGAACCTCGTTACACATAGATTGTGCTCCGAGTTCTATAGTTTTAACGTTTTTAAGTTTTAATCTGTCTAAAATACCCTGATTTATAGCGTCTGGGCGTGTAGATACTCTAATATTATCCGTAAATTTTAAAGCTACATCTAAAAGCTCATTTTGCAAACTCTCACATATAGCAGTAAAACTTCCACCATAAAAAGCTACTTCTTGAATGTTTTCCACTTTTTCTAATGTTTTTTGTACTTTTTCTGGCGAAATTTCAGATATTTCTCCTGAAATAGCCCTTTGATTACAAAAAACGCAGTCATATTTGCACCCTAAATGTGGTACAAAAATCGGTACTAAACTATACATCTACTGTCCCATAAGCTCTAAAGCTTCTTTTGCAGCCATTTGTTCTGCTTCTTTTTTACTTTTACCTTTACCTTGTGCAAAAGCATTGCTGTTAAGTAAAATTTCTACAGTAAAAATTTTCTTATGGTCAGGACCTTCCTCATTTACTAATTTATAAGAAAGTGTTTCTTGACGATTTTTTTGTACAATTTCCTGCAAAGTCGTCTTATAATCTTTAAAAGACTTGCCACTAAGCACCATTTCTTCACGCAAAGGGATAAAACTCATCGCAAAATCAGTTGCAGCGTCCATTCCACCATCTAAATATATAGCAGCTAAAAGTGCCTCTACAGCGTCTGCAATAATCGAGTGACGCTCTCTGCCACCATTAATTTCCTCGCCTTTACCTAAAATAATACTTTCATCTATGCCAATACTAATTCCC
>JAWXUO010000065.1:0-8268 GCA_044426355.1 Clostridia bacterium
CGTGAATTAATACAGCATTTGACAAATCTGGCTTCCAATCGGACTTTGAAAGTGGTTTGTAAAAAAAGTCCCATATCATAAAAGTAAAACCGAAAAGCAATATTTTTTCGTCTTTATGTTTTTCTAAAAAAGCTTTCAAACCATCAATATCAAGGTTCATATTTTCATCAAAAGCGTAAATTTTATCTCTACCAAACATAGAAAAACCTAAAATCCCTGCACCTCTCGCCGAAAACATCTTCCTATCTTTCATGATAGCACTAGTATCTAAAATTATCATTGGCATTCGCTTTTTACCGATAAAATCAGATACTATTTTCGTTAAAATTTTCGTTTGCATTTGGCTTGTTTTGGTATCAAGAAAAATTTTAGATACTTGTTGCCCTGTCGTTCCAGAACTTGTCATAGTTTTTATTACATCATCTTTAGAAATGCTTAAAAGCTCGTACTCTTTAAAGAGTCGAACTGGTAAAAACGGTATTTCTTTGTAATTTGAATTTTTGTCAAATCCAAATTTATCGAGCAGTTTTTTGTATTCTAAGCAATTATTATAGTGGTGAATTGTTAGTTTTGATAAAAAATCATTTAAAAACTGCTCTTTTTCACTTTTGTTTAAGCTATAAGGTTCTATTTTTGATAAATCGTCGTAATCAATCATTAAAATCCTCCAGCTTGCTATATAATGTTTTTCCTGCCTCATTTTTCGGAATTTCGTTTATATAATAAGTTTTAATTGCAACAGGATTAATTTTGGTTTTTGCAGATATATATTTTTTCATAACATCTTTTAATTGCTCGTTTGTTGTGTAAATAAAAAGTTTATCATCTACCCCACTACACGCACATTCCACGTCTAAAAATTCAGCTTTTAAAAGTCTTTCTACTTCGTCTAAATTCACTCGATTACCAAATATTTTTAAAAATCGTTTTTTACGTCCATTGATAAAGAAATATCCGTCTTTGTCAAAATATGCCATGTCGCCAGTTATTAAAACGCCGTTTCTTTCGTCGCCCTTTGCTAAATCTTCTAAACTTTCGGCATATCCTAAAGTTACATTTTCGCCTATATAACGAAGTTCCCCTGTGATATGTGTCTCTTGAATTATGTTTTGGTTTAAATCTATCAACTCAAGTTTTCCATAAGGTATCGCAATTCCCATGCTACCAATTTTTTCTAAATTTTTCTCATGTGGTAGATATGCCATTCGTGCAGTCGCTTCGCATTGACCATACATAACAACGAAATTTTGGTTATTTTCCTTTGCAAAATTCGAAAATTCCTCATGCAGTTTTGGTAATAATTTTCCACCTGCTTGAGTCATTGTTTTAAGCGACGGAAGTTCCATTTTGAAAAATCTTAGTTTTTTTAATATTTCATACGTGTAAGGCACTCCACCAAAGCTTGTTGCCTCATATTTTTTAAAAAATTCCCAAAATTCTTTTTGCATAATGCTTTTATTGGTTACTAAAATAGTAGCCCCTACCGATATATGCGAATTTATGATACTAAGTCCGTAGGTGTAGTTTGCAGGTAATGTCGTAATTGGTTTTTCTGCACTCGTAATTTTTAGATATTCTACTATACTTTTAGTATTCGATTCTATATTTTTATAGCTTTGACGCACAAATTTAGGACTACCAGTCGAGCCACTTGTAGTCAAAAGAAGTGCTAAATCTTGGTGTATTTCATATTCTACATCAAAATATTTCGTTTTTATTAATGTATACGAAAAAACTTCATGCACAATTTCGGTAGTGATTTCATTAAATTTACTAACATCACTCGTTGGTAAAAATAGATATTTCGGCTTATATTTTTCATATAAATCTGAAAACATTTCAAAGTCTAAATCACTTTTAAGCATAGCAGGCACAGAGCCAACTTTAAGCATTGCTATATATGAAAATATATTTCCTAAAGTATCGTTACAAAGCACAAAAACCAAAGACCTTTGGTCTATCTTTTCTTTTAGTTTTATAATTTCTTCATCAAGTTCTAAATAAGTTATACAAACATCGTTTTCATCAATAATAGCGATATTTTCTTTAAATTCATTAAAACTCCACATCGTAATTACTCGCTAAAATTTCTTTCCCTTTTTCAAATGAACTCAGGTCGATAATGTCATCTGTGTCCATCATTATATCAAAAATTTCTTCTAATTCCGAAATTAAAGTCATATGACCAACGCTATCCCAAGTTTCTATATCACGGTAATTTAATGTTTTTGCTTGCTCAGCCTCTACTTCTAATATATTTACAAAAGCCTCTAAGTATTTTTGATTGTTATCCATTTTTATTCTCCTTTTTATGTTTGTTTAAAATAAATTCTGTTATATCTTCTGATAAAAGTTCATTTTGTTTCATACAATATTCGTATGTTCCCGCTTTATCAAAAGTAAAATTCGCACCTTTTCGGTACAAAATAGGTTTAATTGTTTTATCTGCTAATTTTTCACTAATCAAGCTTCCCAATCCACCGATTTCTCTATGTTCCTCGAATGTAAAAGCTACCTTACACTTGCAAATGCTATTAATAAAATCATCATCTAATGAAGATAACGTGTGAACATTCCACAATTGACATTTTACACCTTTGTTTTTAAGTTCATTTACAGCTTTAACACATTCATACACCGTACTACCTGTTGCAATTATAGCAATATCGCCTTCATCTTCTAAGCAAACAGCTTTACCTATGGTAAATTCGTAATCTTCCTTGTAGACAATAGGATTATTAGATACCCCTGATAAACGCAAATACACAGGTCCTATGTGGTTACACGCAGAAATAATCGCTTTTTTCGTTTCTAAACAGTCAGCCGGTGAAAGTATTGTTAAATTTGGTATTGCTCGAAGTACAGCTATATCTTCGAGTGCATAGTGCGTATTTCCAAACAATCCCATAGCAAATCCTGCACCCATGCCAACCAATTTTATATTTTCATTCATATATCCCATAAAATGCCTAGCAAATTCATTTCCTCTAAGTGCTGTAAAATTTGCAAATGAAGTTGCAAAAGGTATATATCCATTTGATGCTAAACCTGCCGACATACCTATCATATTTTGTTCTGCTATTCCTGTGTTAAACATTCTATTAGGAAAACTTTTGGCAAATCTGTCTAGTCCCGATGTATTTTGCAAATCCGAAGTAAGTGCTACGATTTTTTCATTGTTTTTAGCTAGTTCTTCGAGTGTAACGCCTAACGTACCCCTTTGACCTAGCATACTTAATGTTCTTAAAGTGCTTTTTTTTATTTCACTCATTTTATATTTCAACTCCATTAATTTGACTACAAGCATCTAAATATTGTTCTTTTGTAATTCGTGAATGATGCCATTCGTTATTATTTTCCATAAAAGACACACCTTTTCCTTTTATAGTATGTGCATAAATTAACAAAGGTTTTTCAGTATGAATTGAGCTAAATGCAGATATTAATTGCTCGCAATCATGACCATCTACTTCAATTACACATAAATCATTTGCTTTAAACATTTCTAATAAATTCATATTAAGTATGTTTTGAGTATTCCCATCAGATTGCAGTCCATTTGCATCAACTATTATTACTAAGTTATCAAGTTTGTTTGCACAGGCATAAAAAACACTCTCCCATACACTTCCCTCGTTACATTCTCCATCACCCATCAAAACATAAACTTTGTTATTTTTGTTATCCATTTTATATGACAAAGCACGACCTATTCCAAATGATAGACCCATGCCAAGACTACCAGAAGAATACACTATTCCTATATCAGTATTTTTAGAAGGTTGTCCTGGTAGTATTCCTCCATTTTCTTCGAATGAAAAAAGTTGTTCTTTTGTAATTTTTCCACATTCATAAAGTGCCGTATAATATCCTAATCCACCATGTCCTTTGCTTAATATAAAATCATCAGAATTATCTTTGTCAAATTTCATTATATCACAATGCAAAACCATCAAAATTTCTATTATAGACAAAGAACCACCTATGTGAGCTCCAACGTTCCCAGTATTGTAGGCAAGTTCTAATAGGTTTTTTCTCATATTTTCAGCTGAGTCTTTATACATATACCCTCCTAACTTAATCCACCATCTACACGGATTACTTGACCTGTTACATATGTTGATAAATCAGACCCTAAATAAACAACTGCATTGGCAATGTCTTGAGGTACACCTGCTCTTTGCATATCAGTATTTTCAATAGTTTCATTTATTACATCTTCCGTCATAGATTCGAGCATATCTGTTTTCGTAATTCCTGGTGCTACGCAATTGCATCTAACACCACTTGAGCCAAGCTCATTAGCTATTACTTTACTCATACAAATTAAAGCTGATTTCGCCGAACCGTATACCGATTTTCCTTTGTTTGCGTCTATCCCTGCAGTAGATGCAATATTTATAATACTTCCCGATTTGTTTTTTGTCATTATTTTAGATATATATTGTGTTAGCAAAAATGGTGCAAAGAAATTTACTTCAAACTGCGTTCTTAAATTTGCACTGCTTGTCATTTGAAATAGCGAATTATATGTTATCCCTGCATTATTCACTAAAATATCAATAGGTATTTTTGTTTTTACGATATTTTTTACAGCTAATTTCATACTGTCTTCGTCTGTTAAATCGAAGAAAACAGGTGTAATTTCAACATTATACTCAGTTTTTAATTCATTGATATATTGCAAAAATTCTTCGCTTTCACATCTTGCATGAGCAAATATATTCGCACCATTTTTAGCATATTCTTCTAAAATTGACTTTCCTATCCCTCTGTTGCAACCTGTTATAAAAGCTGTTTTTTCTATAAGTAATTTTTCCATTTTAAAACCTCTTAACCTATTCCACCGTCAACACGGATAATTTGCCCTGTTATGTAAGATGCATTATTTGATAAAAGATAGCAAATAGTTTTTGCAACTTCATCTGCTTCCCCTATTCTATTAAGTGCCGTTTTTTCTATTTTCGACTGTATATTTTCATCTGTTAAAACATCTGTCATAGGCGTTTTTATAACACCCGGTGCAACAGCATTAACACGAATACCCTTTGGTGATAGTTCTTTTGACATAGTTTTTGTAACTCCTACCCACGCAGATTTCGTTGCACTATACGCAGTTTGTCCTATATTTCCGTCTAATCCAGATATAGACGATATATTTACAACACTACTTGGTTCGTCGTTTTGCAACATAAGTTTTGTAATATATTGAGAAAAAACGATTTGTGAAAACAAATTTATTTGAAAAATCTGTTCTAGTTGACCTTGTGTCACCATGTGAAACAAAGCATCGTTTGTCATTCCTGCAATATTTGCAAGTCCACTTATATGTTTTTTATGCGAACGAATTTCCTTTACTGCATTTTTTATAGAATTATTGTCAGACAAATCTAAATGAATTGGTATTATATTGCTTTCTTTTTCAGCCAAAAGCATAAAATCATCTTTTTCATCTAAATAGCACGCAAAAACCGTCGCACCTAAGCTTACAGCTATTTTCATTGTTTCAAATCCAATTCCTTGTTGAGCTCCAGTTATTACTATATTTTTATTACTAAGCATTTTTTATTTCTCCTAAATTAAAAGACTTTTTCATCACTATTTTTTCGCATAACCCTAGCAGGATTTCCTATTGCAACATCTTTTTCCTCTAAATCTCTTGTTACAAATGCTCCCATACTAACAACTACTTTTTCGCCTATTGTTATGTGTTCACGAACACTCGCTCCACCACCGATATAAACATTATCGGCTATTTTTGTATTTCCACCTATAACGCATACACCACCGACTACGCAGTTTTCGCCAATATTAATATCGTGTCCGATACTTGTATTTGCAGAGATTACAACCGTGTTTTTCCCAATTTTTGTATTTGCTCCTACAAAAGTTCCTTGTGAAATTATACAACCACTTGCAATTTCTGTATTTTCGCACACATAAACCTGTGGGTGGATAAGCGTTGCAAGGCTAAAATCGTTTTCACAAACTTTGTTCGCTAAAATTTCTCGTACTCGAGGTTCACCAACTGCGATAACTATTTTCGCATTATCTTTATTATATTTCTTAGTAAAATCTATAAAACTTATAACAGGACACCCCATAAACTCATCAAAAGTTACGTTATCTGTTAGATAAATTATATCATCAAATAAATTTGTACCTGCGTTTTCCATTTGTTTTGCTAAAATATATACATCAGAGCCAAGTCCACCTGCTCCATAAATAGCTAAAGTCATATAAATTACCTCTATTCTAAGTTATTTCTTATTATATATACAAGATACTACATAATAACAATTATGTTATATCTTGTATATAATTTTATCATTTTTTTCCTTTTGTGTCAATGAAATATGACTAATTTCTTAATGAAAAATTAAAAAAAGACAACAAAACTAAACCGATTTCAAAAGTTTTAAAATCGGTTTAATTTCCATGTGTTTTTTAGGTCATTTTGTGTTTTTGCTTAAATTTTTAAGATACATAATTGTTATTATGTAGTGAAAACCAAATTCATTTTATTAATCTGTTTTACATGCTTATCGAAAGATGAAATTATATAAATTCTAGTAGTTTCAATACTGCTATGACCCAAGATGTCTGCAAGTTTGCTGATGTCTTTTTCTATTTTATAGAAAGTTTTCGCAAATAAATGACGCAAATTGTGTGGAAAGACTTTATTTTCATTAATTTTCGCAGTCTTACATAGACTTTTCATCATTTTCCATATATTAGAACGATTTATAGGTTTTCCGTTTTTCGTAATAAAAATAGAGCCACTTTTTATATTATTTTCAAAGCAATATTTTTTAAGCAGTTTGCATAAATCTTTAGGTAGTAAAATCGTACGAGTTTTCCCTTTGTTTCTAACAACAGTTTGCGTGCTATGAACCGACGAAAAAGTAATGTATAGAAGCTCCGACACCCTAATTCCTGTAGAGCAAATCGTTTGAATTATAAGTGACAACCGAAAATCCCCTTTATTTTCAGCAGTTTTTATAAGTTTTTGATAGTCATTTAGATTTATTTCTTTATTTTTCTCAACAAAAAGTTGTTTTTGTATCTTTATAGGCTTGATTTTCAGCTGTTCAAGTTCTAAAAAATCTAAATAACTATTAACACTCGCAAGCATTGAGTTTACACTTGCCGGTGCGTAGGTTTTTATCAAATTTTCTTTGTATTCTAAAAGTTTAATCTTAGAAACCCCCTCTTTTTGCAGAAAGTTAAGCAGATTTTTCACATCTCGTATGTATTTTTCAATTGTAGCTGGGCTTTTTTCGTTTTCAATTAAGTGAATTTTGTATTTTGTAAGCATTTTTTGTAATCTCCTTTTACTTTTATTATACAACAAAATTCCTAATTGACTATTTGCTAATTTTACGATATTATTTTAATAATAAACTTCAGTAAAAGAAAAAATAGACCTAAAAATCACTTTAAGTCTGCTTTTTTCATTCAAATTCTATTAATTTATATCAATATCATCAGCATTACCACCATTTGCAACCTCCTCCTTAATCATCTTAACAACCCTCGGACTTGCCTGCACCGTCAAACCCAAATTTTGAAGCCTATGCAAAATGTAGTCCTGCTTAGTCATTCCACTAATTCTCACCAACCTTTCAATCTCCACCCATTCCTCTGGACTTACCCTAAAACTAACAGTTTTACTGCGAAATCTATTCTTTTTATCATATTTTTTAGCCGACATTTTAAGCTCCTTTTTCTAAATTTAACCTCTCAGCAATTTCATTTTGCTTGTTTGGAAACAGATGTGCATATCGATAAGTTATGTCGATACTTTCGTGTCCAAGCCTCTCTGCAATCGCAATTACAGGGAAACCAAGCTCTATCAACAACGAGCAGTGGCTGTGTCTGAGATCATGATTTCTTATCTTTTTAACACCACTCGCCTTGCAACCTCGTTTCATTTCATTGTGCAAATATCCCTTTGTAATAGGGAAAATTCTATCCCTTTTTCCCACTTTGTAAAGACTATCAATGTAGTCTTGAAGCTCGTCGCATATAAATTCTGGCAGAGCAATTACACGATTACTTTTTGGTGTTTTTGGGTCAGTTATCACATCTTTTTTATCAATTCTTTGATAAGATTTGTTAATTCTCAAGGTCATTTTTGTAAAATCGAAGTCCTCTTTCGTAATCGCAAGCAATTCTGAATGTGTAAACTAAGGACTAAAAAAATATAATAACTTTTAAGTGGTTACTTTTACGGGTAATCACTTATTTTTTTATTTCTTTAAAGTC
>JAWXUO010000015.1:0-38070 GCA_044426355.1 Clostridia bacterium
AGCATAGCACGAGCATCGCCTTCAGCTGCAGCAGATTCTATATCTCTAAAGTCTGAAGAAACACCAGAAATACCTAGTACACCAGAACGTTTGTTTAAAATGTCGATAACTGCATCAGCTGTTAAGTTTTCTCTTTGGCAAATAAAGCTTATGATACCTGGGTCGATAGAACCAGAACGAGTTCCCATTGGAAGACCGTCAAGTGGAGTAAAGCCCATTGAAGTATCAATAGATTCACCATGTAAAACAGCTGCAATAGATGCACCATTACCTAAGTGACAAGTTATTAAACGAGTTTGAGAAATTGGTTTTCCAAGCATATCAGCAGCTTTTTGAGAAACATATTTATGAGATGTTCCGTGGAAACCATATTTTCTAATTTGGTATTTTTCATAGTATTCGTAAGGAATTGAATACATAAAGTTTGTAGCTGGCATAGTTTGGTGGAAAGCCGTGTCAAATACAGCGATTTGAGGAGTGTCTTTACCTAAACATGCAGTTACAGCATCTATACCGATAAGGTTTGGTGGGTTATGTAGTGGAGCTAGAGGTACACAGTCGTTGATAGCTTTTAAAACTTTTTCGTCTATAATCACAGAGTCTGCAAAATATTCTCCACCATGAACTACACGATGTCCTACAGCGTCTATTTCTTTAATGTCTTTTATAACACCATAAGTTGCGTCTGTAAGTTTTTCTAAAACAGCTTTAATAGCTTCTGCATGAGTATCCATAGGAATGTCGAATTTGTTTTTATCTTCGCCCACTTCGTGAACTAAACGTCCGTCAATTCCTATTCTTTCGCAAAGACCTTTTGCTAATACTTCTTCTGTGTCCATCTCGAATAATTGGTATTTCAAAGATGAGCTACCAGCATTAATTACTAATACTTTCATGTTGTATTTACTCCTTTTTTCTTAAAAATAATTGTATTATTTACTTTTTTAGTTTACAATATAGACAAACACCTTGTTTTAAAAGAACGTGTCTATATAATATTCATATTTATATTTTACACCTTTTTTCACATAAAAACAAGAGTATTTTTTCAAATTTATTGTTATTTTTTAAACAAATGAGGTATGCTATGAAAAACATTGCAATTATTTGCGAATATAACCCTTTTCACAATGGTCACAAACTGCAAATAGACAAAATTTTAGAAAAATTCGGAAGTGACACAAATATCATCTGTATCATGAGTGGAAATTTTGTTCAAAGAGGCGATTTTGCGATTTTTGACAAGCACACTCGTGCAAAATCTGCAATTTTGGGTGGTGCAAACCTAATTTTAGAGTTGCCTTTACCTTATGCTATAAGTTCTGCTGAGTTTTTTGCAAAAGGTGCTGTTTATGTATTAAACCAACTCAATTGCATAGATTATCTATGTTTTGGCTCTGAATGTGGCGATATTGACACTTTAACAGATATTTCAAACCATATTTTAGACCCAAGTTTTTTTGAAAAAGTTCAAGACTGCATGCAAAAAGGCATATCCTACCCTAACGCACTAGACGAAGTTTTGAATAAAATAAACGTTAAATTTAGCGAAATCATAAAAAATCCTAACAATACTTTGGGTATAGAATATATAAAAGCTTTAAATTTAAGTAAAAGCACTATTAAACCCATTACTATCACTCGTGAAAAAACAGGTTATCATAGTGATTTTGAAATATCAGATATTTCCTCAGCTTCTTATATTAGAAAAAATATCGAAAGTGACATTTTTCACCTAATGCCCGAAAAATCTGCAAATAACATTAAACTTGCTAGTAAATTTTCTATTTACAACGTAGAAAACAGTATACTTTCGCATTTAAAACGCAAAGATTCAGAATTTTTCAAGTCTATTCGTGATTGCAACGAGGGTCTTGAGAATAAAATCGTGTCTTCTCTAAAAAAAGTTACTTCTTTAGACGAATTATATACCGAAATAAAGTCAAAAAGATACACAAACAGCAGAATACATCGCATTATTTTAAATTCTTATCTCGAAATTTCTAAAAAACATACCGATACATCACCAAAATATACAAAAGTTTTAGCTTTTGATGACAAAGGCAGACAAATTTTAAAAAAACTTAAAGATTGTAGCGAATTTGCAATAATTACAAAGCCTTCTGCTGAATATAATTTATGTTTTGAGGGGCGTGAACTTTTATCCCTTGATATTTTATCTACAGATTTATTTTTTATGGCATGTGAGGATAAGTCGTGTCGCAAAAGCAATTTTGAGATGACAACAAGCCCTGTGTACATCAAAAACTCTTAATATATTTCATGCATTTTAAGTATTTCGTGCATTTGCTTTACTCTCTCAGTCCACGAACATCTTTTTGCGTATTCCATGCGTAAATTCTGCTTAATATCATTCGTTTCGTTTAGAGCATCATTGCATTTTTGCACAAAAGTTTCTTTATCTTGTGCTATATAAATACAGCTTGTAAAATCTAAAACCTGCAAAGGTTCTCTTGTCGAAACTATAGGTTTTCCTGTTGCTAAATATTCATAAAACTTGAGTGGGCTTACGTCTTTTGATAGTTTTCCTGCCGAAAAAGTATTTAAACATACATCAAACTTAGAAATATACGCTGGTAGCTCTATTTGTGGAACTAAACCACAGAAAATTATATTTTCATATTTTTCTAAATGCTCTAAATTCACCCCTGGTAAAGCTTTTCCTACGAAAACTATTGTATCGTTTGGGCGTGCTTTTGCTAGTTCTTCGATATAGTCATAGGCGATACATTCTTGCAACATTCCTATAAAACCAAAAATTTTACCTTTTGCTTTTTTCAGTTTTTCTGGCGTTTCAAAAGTCTTTGTGTGAACCGAAGAAAAAAGCTCATACGCACAACCGTTTGGTATCATATGACATTTTTTATTATAGTCTACTAAAGTTTGATAAAGTCCCTCTGCTGTTGCGAAAACTACAGCAGATTTTTTTGCCAAATCTTCCTCCATAGTGTCAACCACACTTGGATTTATAAACCCCTCATAGCCACTATGACGGTCTACGCAATCATATACTAAGTTTTTATATGGTATTTTGTCTACAATATCGCAAGACGATGGCGAATAGCACCACAGTATAACATCTTGAAAATTATGCTTTTTGATTTTAGAATTAACATAAACAGAAGAAATCGCTTGATTCACAGTATTTATCCATCGAATTTTATTAAAAAATGGCAAAACTGGTGGCATTGTATATACCGTTATGTTTTTTTGTGGGTTATACCCTTTTTCTTTAAACTTAAAGATTTTTTTAAAAGCTGTTTTATCTTTTAAAGGTGCTAAAAAAGTTACTGGTGGGTCAAAATACAAAACTTCGCAGTCTGGTAATCTTTTCATTACGTTTTGTTTTCTTGTTGGTAATGGGTCGAAACTTGTCGTAGACAAGCATACGATTTTTTTCATAATATTTCCTCTTTACTTTAGTAGTTCTTTTGCTTTTTTAGAATTTTCTTTTTCAAGTATTCTTAAATTTTCCGATTTTTCTGCTGTTTTATCAAAATATTCTTTTGAAAGCGAAGTTTTAATCATAGGTTTTATTTTTTCAATGTCTATATTTTTAAGATTTATAAACAAATCTGAGCCGATGCTTTTTAGAAAGCCATCTACCTTTACATCATAAGATAAACCGATAGTTGGAACTGAATTTGACACAGAAAATATAAGTGAATGTAGTCTTATCCCTAAAACTAAGTCCATTTTAGAAAATAAACCTATCGTAGTTTCTGTTGTTTGCTTTGTGTCTATGATATAATACTCGCAATTAAGACTTTTTGCTATTTTTTGTGCCTGTATGCAATCATTTGGGTATTCAATAGGCAAAAATATAGGTATTAATCCGTATTCCTTATTTATATATTCAATAATTTGTGCAATTTTCATTTCGTCGATACCTACCCACTGACGCACGCCAATGCCAAGATATTTTTTGCCTAAAGGAATTTTCGCATTTTCAAATGCATTTAAAACATATTCTAAGCTATCTGCCGTTAGATTTAGCGTAGGGTCTGCTGTTAGAATTATTTCAGGTTTTGCAACACCTAATTTTTTCAGTTCTTCTATTGATAATTCATCTCTTAAAGTTATAACATCAACAAAATTATTCACAACATATCCTGCAAGTTTTCTGTTTAGTTTGCCATCTACAGGACCAATTCCACAGCCATACATCATAACTTTTGCTCTGCACATTTTCGCACTAACTAGCGTAAACAAATAAAAATACAGTGAGCGTGAAGATGTTACATCTTGAATTAAGCTACCACCTCCGTTTATATAAAGCTTAGAATTTTTAAAACTTTTTATAAATTTAAAAACATTAAATGTAAACACAGAGTCTACTTCGTAGTCCATTTTTGTTTGCAACGGTGTTCTCGACATAACGCAGATAGGCGTATTTTTAGATACTTCTTGCATAGAGTTTACAATAGCTTTTAAAATAGCGTCATCACCTGCGTTGCCTTTTCCGTATGCTCCACAGATTGTTATTTTGTGGTGTCGGTCTTTCTTTAGTTTATATAACTCTACGCAATTTTCATAAATTTCAACCTGCGTTTTATAAGTTGATTTTAAAGAAAATTGCTCTTTTGCTTTTTTAAATAACAAATCCGAAAAATGCTCTCGTTTTTGCTCGTCTATAGATAATTCATATATATATTTCGAGAGCGTTTCGAAGTCACGAGGTTCAAAAATATAACCGTTTATATTGGTATCTATAAGCTCACTCATACCACCTACATCAGAGCAAATAGTAGCTGTTCCTTCTAGTATACCTTCTAAAACAGAATATGGAAACGTTTCTGATATTGATGTTAAAAGATTTATATCAAGCGAACTAAAAAAGCTTGCAACATCGGTTATCCACCCTAAAAACATTATATTTTGGTAAATACCTAAGTCTTTTGCAAGTTTTATAAGCTCTTCTTTGTCCTCTCCATCGCCTGCTATTGCAAGCTTTAGATTTTTATTTTTATCATAAGCAATTTTAAAAGCACGAAATAGCGTTGGCAAATCTTTTACCTCAGTAAGTCTTGCACCTATCCCACATATAACATCATCTTCTAAAATTTCAAACCCAAAGTTTTTATAATATTCTACTCTGTCTATATTTCTAGGTTTAACATCAAAGTCGATACCATTATATATTTTAAATATATTGTTTGGGTCAAATTTTCTGCTAATTAAAGTTTTTTTCATTCGACCTGCTACAGAAATATAGAAATCTATTTTTCTAAGTGAAATTGCATTTAGCACACCAAAAGTATATTGTTTATGTGGCGAACCAAGATAGTCTAGTTTATAATCTGAATGTACTGTAGAAATCGTTGGTATATTAAATTTATGTTTTACTAAAACCGAGAGCAAATTTGCTTTTGCACCATGCGAATGTATAACGCACGGTTTAAAATCCTTTACAAGGTTTTGCAAAATTTTTCTGTCTTTAATAATATTTTTCGACGCTATAATTTCAACGTCTATTCCGTTTTGCAAAGCCTCTTGTGCAAACTCTCCTTCTCGAAAGCTTACAAGCTTAAATTCGTGTTCCTTTGACAAACGCAAAGCAAGGGACATTATATGAGTTTTAGCTCCACCAACGTCGCCTCCACCCATGAGCATTAAAATTTTCATTATTCCTCCAAAAGTGTAGATTTTTATAAAAATTTATAGTATAATATTAATCGTATATTAGTTTACCATAAAATTGGTTAAAATTAAACAATAAAAATAAAAAAATTTTTGGAGGAACAAATGAAATTTCTAGATGAAAAAGGACGACTTTTTGGAAAAGTTAATATTGTCGATTTTTTAGTGGTTATATCTTTGCTTTTAGCAATGACAGCCTTTGCAGTAGCTCTTTTTGCTACACCGATAAAGGAAGCTGTAGCTCCTACTGTTAAAATGACGAGTGTTTTTCGTGTAAGAGGTGCATCTATCTATTTACAAGAAGAAATAGACGCACAATCTTTGCTTGGCGAACAATTAATAGCAGGTAATGTATATGTTAATGCTTTTGTTACAGATATTTATTCTGAACCATATACAACACAAGTTACAACAGCAGATGGTAGAATTGTAGATGCAACAGACCCTACAAAAGTAGATTATATCATCACTGTAGAATCCGAAATAACAGCAAATACACCAATTTTAAAAATAGGTACTCAAGAAGTTCGTGCAGGTAGAACTTTTATATTTAAAACAAGAACTTTCGAAATTACTGCGAATATTGAGTCGGTGAGAGTTGATGATTAATATATTTAAAAACAGTTTGCTTTTTAAATTTTTTGTTAAAATAATTTATTTTTACAAGCAAGGTTTTATTTATAAATCAACAGAAAATATAAAAGAGCGATACAAGTTTTCTAAAACAAAAATCTTATGGAATAATTTTACAAACTCTGAAAGTTTGGTATATTCATCTTTTTATAATAAAATAGTAATGCAAATAGAGCGTTTTTTTGAATTTTTAGGTTTTTTATACGAAAACTCGTTTTTGTGCAAAATTTTTAATTTTTTTGTAAATACATTTTTAAAAATTGCGACTTCAAGCTTTATCTTAAAACCTTTTGTAAAAATAGGATTTAAAGGAACTTTGCTTTTAATTTTCGGTTTGTATTTACCGATAGACTATTTTTTGCGTTCTGTTTTAAAAGTTTATTTTTTAGCCTCTGTTTGGGACGAGCTTTTAATGATAGGATTTTTTATAACAGTAATTTACAGAATTGCTCTTAAAAAATCGCCTAAAACATCTAAAACCACGCCACTAGATAGCTATATATTTTTATTTTTAACAGCGGGACTGTTTTTAATGTGCTATGTTAGCCCTATATTTTCTATCGCTTTTGATGGTTATCGTGCTGTAGTTCAATATATTTTGTGGTTTTTTGTTATAGTTAGGCTCATAGAAAACGATGATGATTTTAAAATATTATACAATACTTTTGTAGGTCTTATTATATTTTTAGGAATACATTGTATTTATCAATTTATAATAGCTGTAGAAGTACCTGCATCGTGGACATCAGAAACCGAATATTCTGTTCGAACTCGTGTTTTTTCGCTAACAGGTAGCCCTAATATCATGGGTGCTTTAATCGTTTTACTAACACCTATGGTTACAGCGTATTTTTATACAGGAAAAAATTTATTTATAAAGCTTACTGCTGGATTTTTCACAGTTATGCTATGTTTTGCAGTACTTTTCACTTTTTCAAAAGGTGCATGGGTTGGTATGGCTGTAGCAGTTATCATTTTCGCAATTTTCGTTGATAGAAGAATTTTATCACTACTTTTAATGGCAGGTGCATTTGTGGTTATCGCCGTTCCTTCTGTTACAAATAGGATAACTTATCTTTTTACAAGTGATTATGCCGAAGCATCAGCTGTAGGTGGCAGAACTTTGCGTTGGGCATTTGGTTTTGAGCTACTTGAGCAATGTGATGCATTCTTCGGTTTTGGCTTAGGTCGATTTGGTGGAGCAGTTGCAATGCAAAACCAAGTTATTGAAATAACAGACGATTTCGAATATTTTTATATGGATAATTATTATCTAAAAACTTTAGTCGAAATGGGATATATGGGACTATTTTTCTATTTATTATTGCTCGTAGCTTTTTTAGTTTTATCTGTAAAAGCTATCGGTAGAATATATAACACAGAATTATACATTCCGTGTGTTGCTATGTTTTCTGGCATGTGTGGAGTTCTAATTCATTGTTATTTTGAAAATATTTTTGAAGTGCCTTATATGACAGGCTACTTTTGGGCAATGGCTGGAATGATTATGTATGCTGGATTTATTAAAAAACGAAAAAACAACTTAAATTAAGGAGAAACTTTATGTTAAACAGATATTCAAGAGAAATTATGCGTGATATATGGACAGAACAAGCGAAATTTGATGCATGGTTAAAAGTTGAAATTCTTGCTTGTGAAGCTTGGGCAGAACTTGGAGAAATTCCGAAAGACGATGTAAAAAAACTTTGGGATAATGCGTCTTTTGATATAGACAGAATTTACGAAATAGAGCAAGAAACTCGCCACGACGTTGTAGCTTTTACACGTTCGGTATCAGAAAGTTTAGGCGACGAAAAAAAATGGGTGCATTTTGGTTTAACTTCTACAGACGTTGTAGACACAGCTTATGGCTACCTATATAAACAAGCAAACGAAATTTTACTTGCTGACCTAGAAAAATTTACAGAAGTGCTTAAAAAACGTGCAATTGAGCATAAAGATACAGCTTGTATTGGCAGAACACACGGAGTTCATGCAGAAATTACAAGTTTTGGTTTAAAAATGGCTCTTTGGTATGATGAAATGCAAAGAAATCTTGAGCGTTTTAAAAAAGCCTCTGCAATGGTCGAAACAGGTAAAATTTCTGGTGCTGTTGGTACTTTTGCAAACACACCACCTTTCGTTCAAGACTATGTTTGTAAAAAACTAGAAATCAATTCTAGCAATATTTCAACGCAAACTTTGCAACGTGATAGACACGCAGAATATTTTAGCACGCTTGCTTTAATCGCAACATCTATCGAAAAAATGGCTACAGAAGTACGTCATTTACAAAGAACAGAAGTACGTGAAGCTGAAGAATTTTTCAGAAAAGGACAAAAAGGTTCTTCTGCAATGCCACACAAAAGAAACCCTATCGGTTCTGAAAATATGGCAGGTTGTGCAAGAGTTATGCGTGGATATATGCTAACTGCATTCGAAGATGTGTCGCTATGGCATGAAAGAGATATTTCTCACTCTTCGGCAGAAAGAATTATCGCACAAGATGCGACTTGTCTGCTTGATTACATGCTAAGCAGATTTACAAATATCGTAGAAAATCTTTTAGTGTATCCAGAAAATATGATAGACAATATAAACAAAACTTTTGGAGTTATCTACTCTCAGAGATTTATGCTAAAAATGATAGAAAAAGGCTTTTCTCGTGAAAAAGCTTATGATTTAGTTCAACCAAACGCAATGATTGCTTGGGAAGAAAAACGCTCTTTCCGTGAACTTATGGAAGCTAATGCTGATGTAACATCTCTTTTATCTAAAGACGATATAGACGATTGTTTTGACCCTCGTCACCATATTAAAAACGTTGAAGAAATTTTCAAAAGAGTAGGAATTTTATAAAAGAAAGGATTTTCAATGGGAAAATATTTAAAAGATGAGCTATTCATAAGCAGATTTGCTCCTATGTTTGTCAAAATTTTATTATCGTGTGGTGCAGTTTATTACATATCAAAGACTAGTGCTAATGTCGGAATGCCTGTTGATATGAATTTTTTAGCTACTGGTATACTTATATTTTTAACTATGTATATGCTATGTTCAATTTTTCATATTAATTTTAAACTTACTGGTAATTACATAATAGGTTTTTTTACTGGGTGTGCTAGTATTTATTTTTCATTAACTGCTATGACAAAAGCTGGTAATTTTGTTGGAATGATACTTCTTGTTGGTCTTTTTCTAGGTTTTCTAGTTTATGATATTTATAAAATCATACAAATTTTAAGAATAAACGTAGACTAATGTTTTTTATAAAAAACACTAAAAACTCCACTATGCAACCACCAGTTGCGTAATTTCAAAGCACAATTGGTGGAAATTTCGTTAAAACTATAGTATATTTATAGAAAAGAAAGGTGGTTTTAAATATGACACTAGGACAAAAATTACATAATTTGCGTAAAGAACACGGTTATACTCAAGATAAATTATCTGAAATACTAGATGTTTCTCGCCAATCAATTTCTAAATGGGAGCTTGATGAATCAGTTCCTGAAATTTCAAAAATCGTAAAACTCGCAGAAGTCTACGAGGTAACTACAGACTACTTGCTACTGCATGATGAAACTCACAAATCTAGCGATGTGTCTGACAATGTTGAAAAATTAGAATTTCTAAAAAAATCACTTAAAAAGCATGGCTATAAAGCAGGTTATCTAATATCTGCTTATGCTACATTTGTTCTTGTTATATGCCAAATAGCTGTGTATATCTCAAATAAAATGTTAAATGATTTTAGTAGTTTTGGTGGTATTATTGGTAATGTAAATATGTCGCACGGTGTGCTTACAGGCATTACAAACAGCATAGTAAACCCTGTTGCGATAGTCGGTAATATCATTTCAGTTATTGCAATAATTTTCATCATCGGTGGAATTTTTTTAGCAAAACGCCTAAAAAAGAGTATTAAACCTTAGAAAACGTGACATATCAGCAATTTAAAAACGCAGTTTTGTTGCACAAATTTAAAAATACCACCTAGCTAAAAGAGTAAAAAAATCTGCTTTTTAGATAGGTGGTTATATTTATTTCAAACACTTTGTGCAAATTTCGTTTTTATAGTGGATTTTGAAGCATAAAACTAAAGGGACGAATATATTTCGTCCCTTTTTTGTGTTATTTAGTTGAATTTTCACAAAATCCAATAGAGTTTTTCTCTATTCGATAGTAATTTAAGACTTTCAGACTTAAAAATCACGACTTTCTTACGTAGATGCAATTTTGTAATTATTTTTTTATGTCACTATTTTTAATATCATTATTTTTCACGTCTGTGTTATTTGTTTTTGGTTGTTCTTTTGGTTGTTCGTTTGTAGGCTTTACGTCTTTATTTTCGACTTTTGGAAGAACCTTTGTTTCGCTATTTTGCTTTTTAACTACTGGTTTTGGTTCTTTTTTCATAGCTCCAAGCTCTGTTACACCTACTTTTACAGCTGATTTATTCGCTGTTATATAATAAGGTGCTACAAATAAATTAAATATACCACATGCACTTATAACGCTTGCAACATTTATTGATGAGCTAGTTACATATCCCGAAAAATGTGCTACTATATAGGCTATCGTCATAAAAACGGATATATTAAAATATTCTTTAAACAAATTAGTCTTGTCCACAATACAAAAAGCAGAAGTAAAGTAGTAAAGCATCATAGACGTGCTTGCATACAATGCAATTATCAAAATATATTCAGATATGCTAGGGTTTGACAAATTGTTTTTAAATATTAAGATAATTTCAAATACCATCCATATAATTGGAACAGTTCCTAAATTTGATATTAGTTGATTTTGTATTCTTCCTTTATTCATCAAAACTGTGATAGCTAAAAAGCTTAGTCCTGATAAAAACAATCCTAGCGAACTTATAATATCAAGCAACACACCTGCACCATATTGCAAGAAATATATAAAACCAAATACCGTTGCAACAAAAGATGCTGAAATTGAAATTAATTTTAAATGTTTTGCAGAAGTTGCGACAGTTTCAAGGTTTATTCTAGCTTGAAACATAAAATAAACACGGCAAACTACATATAATATTAGAGAAATTATAAAGAAAAACGACAAATTATCAAATGAATCGAATAAATTCATAGGTCTTGCACATAAATTCCCTATTATACACGCTAATATAACTGTTATAAAAATCATAAATTAACCTCTCTCGTCTAATGCAACAAATTCTGACTGATTATACAACGCTTGATAAGCTGGACGTATAATTTTTCCTCCGTACTGAATTTCTTCCATTCTGTGTGCCATCCAGCCAACAATTCTTGATGCTGCGAAAATCGGCGTGAATAAATCTTCTGGTATGCCTAAAAGTTTATATACAAAACCAGAATACATGTCAACATTCGCACACATAGTGCGACGGACACCATGCACATTATAATAAGCTTCTGTAGTTAGTTTTTCTACAAGCTCAATAAGTGCAAATTCACGAGCATGACGAGAATTATGTGCTAAAATACGTGCGTTATCGCAAATAATATCAGCACGTGGGTCGTTTAGTGTATATATAGCATGACCCATACCATAAATTAATCCACTTTTATCATAAGCTTTTTTTCTTAATATTTTTTCTAAATATGCCATAACTTCGTCTTCGTTTTCCCAATTATGAACATGATGTTTAATGTTGTCGAACATATGTGTAACTTTAATATTTGCACCACCATGACGAAAACCTTTAAGCGAGCCTACAGACGCTGCTATTGCAGAATATGTATCCGTGCTTGCAGATGATAAAACACGTGCTGTAAAAGCCGAGTTGTTACCACCACCATGCTCTGCATGAACTATTAAACATTTATCTAAAAGTTTTGCTTCTGCGTCAGAATATTTTTTATCGCGACGAATTAATTTTAAAATATTTTCAGAAGTAGATTTTTCTTTGTCTGCGTGATGTAAATACATGCTTTTGTTATCATAATAACGACGTTTCGCTTGATATGCATGTGAAATTATTATAGGAAAACGTGCTATAAGTTCTATAGCTTGTCGCATAATATTTTCTGTAGAGTTTTCTTCTGCATATTTATCATAAGCATATAAAGATAATGTCGAACTTGCAAGCTTATTCATTACATTTGAGCTTGGTGCACGCATTATCATATCTTCTGTAAAGTTTTTTGGAAGTTCTCTTTTGCTACCTAAAAGTTCTGTGAAGTTATGTAATTCATCAGAAGATGGCAAATTTCCTACTAAAAGTAAATAGCAAATTTCTTCAAATCCAAATCTATCATCATTTGATATATTTTCTACGATTTGCGAAACGTCTATTCCTCTATAGGTTAAAATACCTTTATCTGGTGTTTTCATGTGATTTTCATAAGTATAACCATGAACATCACCGATACATGATATACCTGCTACAACACCTGTTCCATCTCTATTTCTTAGACCACGTTTTATATCATAAGTTTCAAAACTTTCAGGAGTTATTTTGTTATTTTTTTCAAAATTTACGCATAAATTACTAATGAATTTATTTTCATACATCACAATCACCTCTTATACAATATATTATCTATTGTACTACAAAATTCTATTAAAGTCAATCAAAAAACCAAATGGAGGACGTATTATGTTAAGGACCTTTTTACTATCGCTTGCAATGCTTTTTGTTGTTTATATTTTACCTTTCACAAAGGAATCAAACGAACTTACCGAGGTATCTGTTCCTTTTTTACCAGAATTTAGCATAAAAGAACTTTTTAATGTAGAGAACACACCTGACATTTCAAATGACTCTTTTGAAAATATCATAGTTTGCATAGATGGTGTTAATACTACAATTAATATAGATGAGTTTTTAGTTGGTGTTGTGTCTGCAGAAATGCCAGCAAGTTTTGAAACAGAAGCACTAAAAGCTCAAGCAGTAGCTGGAAGAACTTACATTTATTATAAACAATGGCTCATAGATGAAGGAAAAAGCGACAATGTGCATGATGGTGCTGTTGTTTGCAATGACCCTGCTCACTGCAAAGCATATATTGATATTGAAACTAAAAACCCATGGGGAGATTATTATGAATTATACAAAACTAAAATCACGCAAGCTGTATATGACACATCAAACGAATATATTATATATAATAACGAGCCTATAGCAGCCGTTTTTCATGCAGCATCTAGTGGAATAACTGAGAAAGCAGAAGATGTTTGGGGTACAGATATTCCATATTTACAAGCTGTCGAAAGCGAGGGTTCTAAGGTTTCTCCAAACTATAGTAATTCGATTTCTGTATCTTTAGATGACTTTAAAACGATTTTTTTAAATAGCTATCCTACTGCTGATTTTTCTGTAGAAAAAGAACTATGGTTTCGTGCATCTACACGTAGTGAAAGTGGAGGAATTATAAGCGTATATGTTGGTGGTGTTCTTATAGATGGTGCAGATATTCGCACGCTTTTTAAATTAAATTCGACAAATTTTACCATAGAATACACTGATGATTACATAATTTTTCATACACTTGGATATGGTCACGGAGTTGGTTTAAGCCAATATGGAGCAAACGCTTTAGCAAAAGATGGTTTAACATATAATGAGATACTTTCGTGGTATTATAAAGACACACAAATTACGAAAAAATAAAGTATAAACTCTTTAAAATATGGCGATAATATTTTCAAACAGATAAGAAAAATTTATTCGTTTAAAATATTTTAAGGAGGAATTTACGTGAGTAATGTTAATTACAGCAGAGGATTTTACATAGTCCTCGCACTTTGCATAACAGCAATAGGTGTCGCAGGATATGTAAATTTTAGTGAAGATACAGGTTATGTGTCAAATTTAGAGGTGGTAGATGATATTGTAATGGAGCATACAAACCGAGAAGATGCGACTATTACACCAACTGCACCAACACCAGAACCCGTAGCAGAACCTGTAGAAAAAGAACCAGTGGTAGAACCTGTAGTCGAGGCAGAGCCACTTATCGAGCCAGAAATTACACCAGAGCCTATCAACAAAACACAAGAGGCAACTGTTGTTGTCGCACCATCTGTAGAAATTACAAAAATAGAAGAAATCTATGTTAGACCATGCGATGGTGGGATAATTCAAGAAAATTCGCTTGATGAGCTTGTAAAAAATGTGTCTATGAATGACTGGAGAACGCACAACGCTACCGATTATTCTGTTACAAAAGGGCAAAACATTGTAGCTATTGCAAATGGAGAAGTTGTGTCTATCGAAACAAATGACCAATATGGAACTATCATGGAAATTTCGCACAGCGATGGATTAGTTACAAAAATTTATGGTTTAAATTCAGATACCGTAGCAAAAATTGGCGATAAAGTTGTTGCTGGCGATGTTATAGCTACTGCTTTAGGCTCATTTCCTGCCGAAATTGCAATAGGCGACCATATACACGTAGAAGCTACAAAAAATGGCGAAAATATTGATGTTGAAACTCTTTTCAAATAAAATAAAACTCTCTTAAATTTTTTTAAGGGAGTTTTTACCTATGCATTAATTTGTATTAAAATCATGCACCAAAAATAATATAAGCACTCCTCATAACTATAATAGTTAAATTTTTTCGTTAATTTGTGCAAAAATTATGCAGTTATACTTTCGTCTTGCAAGTGATTTTTGTGCAATGTTACGTAAAAATTCGCAAAAAAGTTGACTATTAAGACGTGAGCCGTTAGCCGAGAGGTGTTCCTATATTATTATAAAAAATTTGTTGATTTTTTCCAAATCTTGTTGTATACTATAATTACGAAAATAAACTAGGAGGAATATAAAATGTCAATTAAAAACAGTTATCTTGCTAAAGTTTACGCAGGGGTACAAAAAAACTATCCTTACGAATCAGAATTTCAACAAGCAGTTTACGAGGTGCTACAATCTTTTGAACCAGTTGTTGAAAAAAGACCAGAGCTTGAAGCTAATGGTATTATCGAAAGAATCGTTGAACCTGAAAGAATTATCTCATTTAGAGTTTCTTGGGTAGATGATGCTGGAAAAGTTCAAGTAAATCGTGGTTACAGAGTACAATTCAACTCTGCTATCGGTATTTACAAAGGTGGACTTCGTTTCCACCCATCTGTAAACCAATCTATCGTTAAATTCTTAGGTTTTGAACAATGCTTTAAAAATTCACTTACAGGACTTCCTATGGGTGGTGGTAAAGGTGGTTCAGACTTCGACCCTAAAGGCAAATCAGATGCTGAAGTTATGCGTTTTTGTCAAAGTTTTGTTACAGAACTTTCTAAACATATCGGACAATTTACAGATGGACCTGCAGGCGACATCGGTGTTGGTGGACGTGAAATAGGCTATATGTATGGTCAATACAAACGTTTAAGAAACGAATTTACAGGAACACTTTCTGGTAAAGCACCTGCTTATGGTGGTTCGCTAGTTCGCCCTGAAGCTACTGGATATGGCTTATGTTATTTCACAGAAGAAATGCTACGTGACCACGGAACTTCTTTTAAAGGCAAAACTGTAGTTATTTCTGGTTCTGGTAATGTTGCAATTTTTGCTACTATCAAAGCTACTGAGCTTGGTGGTAAAGTTGTAGCTCTTAGTGACTCAAATGGTTATGTGCATGACCCTGAGGGTATCAAAATTGACATCGTTCGTGAAATTAAAGAAGTACGTCGTGGAAGAATTTCTGAATACGCAGACTTAGTTCCATCAGCTACTTACACAGAAGGTCGTGGCATTTGGTCTATTCCATGTGATATTGCTCTTCCATCTGCAACTCAAAACGAAGTTCTTTTAGACGATGCTAAAATGCTTATCAAAAATGGCTGTATAGCTGTTGCTGAAGGTTCTAACATGGGTTCTGATATAGATGCTATCAACGAATTTTTAAACAGCAAAACTTTATTTGCTCCATCAAAAGCTGCTAATGCTGGTGGTGTTGCAGTTTCTGGTTTAGAAATGACTCAAAACTCTATGAGATTATCTTGGACTTTTGAAGAAGTTGATGCAAAACTAAAAGAAATCATGGTAGGTATCTACCAAAATTCTTCTAAATATGCTAAAGAATATGGCATGGAAGGAAATCTTGTTGCTGGTGCTAATATCGCAGGATTTACAAAAATCGCTGACGCTATGCTTGCTCAAGGTATCGCTTATTAATAACAAAAAAGCAGATGATTTTTTCATCTGCTTTCTTTTTTTATAAAAATATAGCAATTAAGCTTATCTGTTTAAATACTAACGGATACTTAGTTGCTATATTTTTTATTTATCGTCTGACTGAATAATTAGTGCTTTGCCTTTTTTTATATCAATGCTAAAAAACTCGCTTTCGCTTTCATTGCTAATAGATATAATATTTTTTCGGCAAACCTCTAAATTTTTCGCAGAATATTTTAAACTTTCTGTAGAAAATATAATCTTTTCGCCAATGGGTATAATAGATACATATTTACTAATATTTTTATAAATTTGGTTTTTATCGCTTATTATTATGATATTTTGCTCGTCTATAATAGTTGCGTTAATTTTTTTATCATGTAAATACTCAAGATTTGATATATTTCCATAAAAATGGTCGAGTCTGCCACCTGTAGCACATAAAATAACTATATTCGTGCATTTTTTATCTACAGCAATATCAATACCAACACGTAAATCAGTTTCATCTTTTTGACATGGAAGTTTTATAATCTCGCTATCACAAACGCTACCTTTAATAGAATCTAAATCGCCTACTATGATATGTGGATTTAACCCTAAAAGCTTGGAATTATCATATCCATGGTCACAAGCTATTATCAAATCTTTGCTATAGTTTGATATTTTTTCAATAATTTTTTGTGCGTCAAAAAGTTTTCCACCTGCAATTACTATAGCTGTCATTTAATTTCCCATTCTTTAATATCTTTAACATCGTTATATAATTTCACATAATTTTCATGTCGTGAATGTGAAATCTCACCGTTTTTTACAGCTTCGAGAATAGCACAGCCTTTTTCTTTCGTATGTGAGCAAGATGTAAATTTACACTCGCTTATATAATCTTCAAATTCTACAAAAGTATGTTGCAAACTTTCTTTTAAAACTAAGTCCATTTGCTTTGTATCAAAAGAAGAAAATCCTGGTGTATCTGCAATATAGCTACCATTTTTTGTTTTTAAAAGTTCAACATGACGAGTTGTGTGCTTACCTCTGCCGATTTTTTCTGAAAGACCACCAATTTTCAGGTCAAAACTATCGTCAATTTGGTTTAGTATGCTTGATTTACCAACGGCAGAATTTCCTGTAAATGTAGCTATTTTAGAAGATATTATTTCACGAAGTTCTTCTATCCCCTCTTTTGTTACAGCACTTCCACGAATAACTTTATAGCCTACTTTAGAGTAAATCTGAAAAAGTTCGTCGGCACTATCTATATCTGTTTTATTAATAAAAATTACAACTTCGATATTTTGATTAGTCGCTATCGCACATACTTTATCTATCAAAAAAGTGTCTGTTTTTGGTGGAGCTTTGCTAATAACCACCACAAGCAAGTCTATATTGCTAATAGCAGGGCGAATTAGTCTATTTTTTCTTGGCAAAATTTCCTTTAAATAGCCTGTCATATTGTTGTCAATTTTTTCAACAATAACTCTATCGCCCACAGTTGGCGTTTCTAAATTATGGCGAAATTTACCACGAGCTTTGCATTCTACAAGCCCAATTTCTGTATCAATATAGTAAAATCCACCGATACCTTTTAGTATAACGCCTTCCATTTATTTCTCCTTAATTAAACATAACAATTCTTTCATCAATTAGCAATCCACCAGCATAAATTGTTACAACAGACGAGCCTGTCCCCGTTACATCTACACTAAATGATACTTGGTCTTTGTGATGCTCTGCTTCATAAGCTATTTTATTATCTACATAAACTTGCATATAATAGCTATTAAATGCACCTTCTTGAGGTATATATACCGTAATTGATTTTGTAGCTATAACAGGTTCTGGTGATTTTTCAGCAACAACAACATTGATAAGTGTTCCCTCTTCAATGCTTGTACCACTTTGAATACCTTGAGCGATAATTAAACCTGCTGTAGTTTCTGAAATTTCCATTATAACTTCGCCTATCTCAAGGCCTGCAATTTCAAGATTTAGTGTTGCTTGCTCGACAGTTAAGCCTTTTAACGACGGAACGCTAGTAAATACGATTTCTTTACCAGCACTAATCATTAATTTTACAGAAGTGCTTGCAGTAATAGCTTCTCCATATTCTGGAGTTGTTTCATATACTTTGCCCTCTGCAATTTCGTCATGATAGTCATATTCTACTTCTATATCTGTAATACCTAAACTTTGAAGCTCTATTTGTGCTTGAATATAGTCATATTCTGTAAGATTTGGCATAGCATTTGTTCTTTCGCCCAAACTAAGTGTTAAATATACTACTGAGTCTAAAGCAAGCTCTGAGTCTGCTGTTGGTTTTTGCGAAATAATTGTACCTACAGGTTCAGCAGAATAAATTTCTTCATTTACAATAAAGTTTAAATCTGCATATGTTTCTATAACATCATCATATTTTAAATCTACAACAGCTGGTGCTAAAACTGGTTCTATTTCGTCTTTAAAAACTTGGTCAAACATAAAAGTTCCAGCGTACCATGTTATACCAAGAATAACTAGCATTGCCATGAATATTATCGCACCATTTTTTCTTGGAGCGTAGTATTCATCTTCATCGTCTTCATCATATTCTTCTAAATCTTCAGTTTGCTCTGTTTCTTCTTTTAGATTTTCATATATTTCTGGATAAAGTTCTTCTGCTTGCTCTCGTGGTGATTTTGCTAAAGCTTTTCTAACTTCGTCGCTACTTATTTTTTGTGTAGTATTTAAAACACTTAAAATATCATTTTCTAAAACAACATCAGGATTTTTGCGAACTTTATCTAAATCTATCATAAGTTCAGATGCTGTTTTGTATCTTGTGTTTAAAGAAGAACTCATAGCTTTTAAAATAATATATTCGAAAGCTTTTGGCATTTCTTCATTATGCGAAGACGGTGGTGCAGGAACTGAATTTATGTGTTGCATTACTATAGAAATTGCAGTATCGCCTTTGTACGGAGTTCTTCCTGTAACCATTTCATACATTACAACCCCTAGCGAATATATGTCTGTACGTGTATCTATCGTGTTTCCTTTTGCTTGTTCTGGAGATACATAATGCACCGAGCCTATAGCTTCTTTTATAACTTTTGTTTCGCCTTCGTTTTCGAGCTTTGCAATACCAAAATCGGCTACTTTTAGTGTTCCATCACGCAAAAGCATAATATTGTGAGGTTTAATATCTTGGTGGATAATCCCTCTGCTATGAGCATGCTCAAGAGCTTCTGCTATCTGTCCACTAAATAATAGTGCTTGCATCCAAGGTAATTTACCCTTTTTTTGCAAATATTCTTTTAGCGTAACACCTTCGATAAGTTCCATTACGATATAGTCTATTTTATCGCTATTTGAAACGTCAAAAATATTTACAATATTTTTATGTGAAAGACGTGCTACTGCGTTAGATTCGTTTTTAAAACGTCTTTTAAATTCTATATCATTTGCAAATTCTTGCTTTAATATTTTAATAGCAACAAAGCGAGATAATCTTCTACATCTTGCTTTATATACATATGCCATGCCTCCGATTCCTATCGAATCTTCTATTTCGTATCTATCATCTAATACTTTTCCGATATTTCTGTCCATTAAAACCTCCTAAAACTCTAAAATAACAGCAGTAATATTATCTGTACCACCATTTTCGTTTGCTGTTTGTACTAAAATATCGCATTTTTCATCTAGTGACCTATCAGATGCTACAACATCTTTAATTTCTTCATCGCTTACTAGATTGTAAAGCCCATCACTACACAGCAATATGTATTCACCTTGTGCAAAACGAAATCTATACATGTCGCTTAATATTTCATTAGCGATACCTATAGCACGAGTTATATAATTTTTTTGAGGGTGAGTTTCTCTTTCTTCATCGCTTATCTCACCAGTGTCGATAAGATGTTGCACTAAAGAATGGTCTTTTGTTACTTGCAAAATAGCGTTATTGCTTATATGATAACATCTGCTATCACCTACATTTGCAATATATACTGTATCTTTTATTAAAAATCCACCTACTAGAGTTGTCCCCATTTCAGCAAGGTTTGTATCTGTTGATGACATATCATATACAATATTATTTGCACCTAAAACAGCTTTAGATAAGATAATTTTAGCGTCATCATCGCTAATATCTGGGCGTATAAGTTTTTTTATATCACGTATAAACTCAACCGATGCAAATTTACTCGCAATATGTCCACCATTTGTGCCACCCATACCGTCGCAAAGGCAAAAAACTACAATATCTTCCATTATGCTTTCGCAAAAAAAGTTATCTTGATTGTCAACTCTCTCTCGACCTGCGTCTGTTTTTCCCCATATTCTCATATATTATCACCTATTTCCCTTTTTCGTAATTGGCCACACGAAGCATCAATATCTGGCCCTAGCGTTCTTCTTACTGTTGCAGATATACCATTTTTTTCTAAAACTTCACGAAATTTGTTTATTTTTGTGTTAGAACTTGTTTTTAGTCCACTTTCTTCTACAGAATTTAGAGGAATTAAATTTACGTGGCAAGGTTTTCCTTTTAATCTTTTTACTAAAAGCTTTGCCTGCTCGACACTGTCGCTTACACCATCTATCATAGTATATTCATAAGAAATTCTACGTCCTGTTTTGTCGAAATAATCTTTACAGGCTTTTATAAGCGTATCTATATTATATTTTTTATTTATCGGCATAATTTTTTCACGGCTTAAATCATCTGGGCTATGAAGCGAAATTGAAAGCGTTATCTGCAATTTTTCGTCCATTAGTTTATATATTTTGTCTACCACGCCACATGTTGATAGCGATATATGTCTATGCCCTATGTTTAGTCCATCTTTATCATTAACAAGCCTTAAAAATTTTAGTACATTGTCATAATTATCTAATGGTTCGCCAATTCCCATCAAAACGATATTTGATATTTTAAGCGAACTCTCTTTTTGCACAAAAATAACTTGGTCTAAAATTTCCGAAGGTCTTAAATTTCTAGTAAGTCCTAAAAGTCCTGAAGCACAAAATTTACACCCCATTTTGCAACCTACTTGCGAAGAAACGCATATGCTATTTCCGTGTTTATATTGCATTAAAACGCTTTCGACCATCTCTCCATCTTGTAATTTAAAAAGATATTTTCGTGTTCCATCTATTTTTGATACTTGAACTTTTTCTACTGTAGGATATGATAAAACGAAGTTTTCGCTTAATTTTTCTCTCATATCTTTAGAAATATTAGTCATTTCTTCAAAAGAGGTTACCCCCTCATTTAGCCATTTATATATTTGCTTTGCACGAAATTTTTGAAAACCTAACTCTACTAGTTTTTCTTCTAGCTCTAAAAGTGTATAATCTTTTATAAAATCCACTATACCCTCCTTAATTTAGCTATAAAAAATCCATCAGAATTATTTATATGTGGTAATAAAGTCACCATATTTTGTGTTTTTCCATCTAAAACAAAGTCTTCTAACGCAAATTCTGCATTGTTTTTAAGAAAATTTTCTACAATATTTTGATTTTCATCAGAAATTATTGTACAAGTAGAATAAACTAGCACTCCACCTTTTTTAACATATTTGCTACAATTTTCTAATATTTTCGACTGTATTTCTGGTAAAGATGAAATATCTTCTTTATATCGAATTTCTGGTTTTCGTCTTATAATTCCAAGCCCTGAACATGGTACATCACAAAGCACAAAGTCTGCTTTTTGCTCTAAATTTTCATCATAAATACTCGCATCTTTCTCTTTTGTTTTTATGATATTTATACCAAGTCTATCGGCAGTTTTTTCGATAAGTTCAAGCTTGTGTGAATGTATGTCAAACGAATAAATCTCGCCTTTGTTTTCCATATATTGAGCTGATAAAAAGCTTTTTCCACCAGGTGCTGAGCAACAATCAATCATTATTGAATTTGGTTTTGGTTCTAGTACTTTTATAGCAAATTGGCTTGCAAGGTCTTGCACATAAATTTCTCCTGTTTTAAAGACTTCAAGCTCGGTTATATCGCCTGTTTTCGTTAAAACAACTGCGTTTTCATCGCATTTTGTTGCATTTTCTAGTTTTTTAAGTATATCTTCCGTATTCGTTTTAAGAGTATTTACTCTGCATATAATAGGTGCGTTTTCGTTATTCGCTTTTAAAATAGGCTCAATATCCGAAAACTCGCTCATAAGTTTTTCTACAAGCCACAAAGGGTGGCTATATTTTATCGACAAATACTCTGCCTTGCTGTCGGCATTTATATGCTCTAAATTTTCTTTGTCACGAGAAATATTTCGCAAAACACCATTTACAAAAGGTGCAAGCGACTGTAGTTTTAGCTGTTTTGTGATTTTAACACTCTCATCGACAGCCGACCTATCAGGCACTTTATCCATAAATAATATTTGATATACGCCAATTCGAAGTATATCCATGATTTTCGGCTTGATTTTTTTGCCATTTGTGTATTTTTTTATATAATAATCAATATATAACTTGTTTTGTAAAACGCCAAAAACGATGCGAGTCACAAAACTAGCATCGATAGGTTTTTGATTTTTTAGTTTACCTTTAAGAGATAAATTAGCGTATGATTTGTTTATATGCACATCTTGCAAAACATCAAACGCAATTTTTCGGGGCGAACTAATCATTACTTCTGCCTCCATAGCGTACTACAAGTCGAATTACTTGCACAATAGACATTGCAAGTGCTGCAACATACGTCATAGCTGCTGCCGAAAGAACTTTTTTAGCACCAGTCATTTCTTCATCACTTAAAATATGCCCACTTTCAAGAGCAACTAAAGCACGGTTTGACGCATCAAATTCTACAGGCAAAGTTACAAACTGAAAAACTGCCGTCATAGAAAATAATATTATTCCTAAATTTGTTAAAAAAGCACCAAAAAACATGCCTGCAATAATCAAAGGAAATGCTATCGTTGTTCCTAAATTCGCTACAGGAATTATAGCTGCACGAAGTGACATCGGTGCATATCCTTGTGCATATTGCACAGCGTGACCTGCCTCATGTGCTGCAACTCCAATAGCTGCAACCGAAGTTTTGTCATAAACTGAGTCTGATAGTCTAATAACATTTGACGTTGGGTCAAAATGGTCTGTTAAATTACCTGAAATTCGTTCAACACTTACATCTGTTATTCCATTATTACGAAGTACTTGCATTGCAGCCTCAGCTCCTGTTATGTTGCGAGAACTTCTAACATCTGAATATTTTTTAAAGCTAGATGATACTTTCAGTTGAGCATATCCTGCAAAAGCTGTTGCAATCAAAAGCAACACTACAACCCATGGTTCGTCCCAATAAAATCCATAATATCCGTACATAATTCACATTATCCTTTCAAAAATTTACTACCTATTTCTATTTTGTTTCCTTTTAAAAATTCTGAAACTTTCATTCTTTTTTTGCCTACTACTTGCATTTCTGTAATAAATATAGCTGTTTTTTCGCCACACGCTACATATAATCCATCTTTCACATCATAAATCGTTCCGAAATCATAGTCTTTATCATAATTTTCCACTTTTGTTGCAAAAAATATTTTAACTTTGTTTTCGCCTAAAGATGTATAAGCCGACGGCCAAGGATTTAGTCCGAAAATTTTACATAAAATTTTATCTGCATTTTCAGAAAAATCAAGGTTGCCCATCTCTTTTGAAAGCATAGGAGCAAAAGTTGCATCGTCATTATTTTGAGGTATGCGTGGTGCTGTATTATTTTCAATCAAATCTAAGGTTTTTATCAGAGTTTTAGCTCCCAAATCCATTAATCTCTCGAATAATTCTCCAGAAGTTTCATTTTTTAGTATTTCTGTTTCTTCTTTGATAATCATATCGCCTTCGTCTAAACCTTCTGACATATACATAGTTGTAATTCCAGTTGTTTTATCGCCATTTAAAACTGCCCACTGAATAGGAGCTGCCCCACGATATTTTGGTAAAAGCGAACCATGCACATTGATACAGCCATACTTTGGAAAATCTAAAACTTTTTTTGGAAGTAATCTTCCGTATGCAACAACAACAATTATATCGGGTTTAAGTGATGAAATTGTGTCCATTACGCTATCTTCTCTTAAATTTTTTGGTTGAAAAACAGGTATATCATATTTTAACGCCACTTCTTTTACAGGGGTTGGCATCATTTTCATACCTCTGCCTTTTGGCGTGTCCTGTCTTGTAAAAACACCGACAACATCGCATTTGTTGTCTATTAATGCTTGCAACGAGTGTGATGCAAACTCTGGCGTTCCCATATACAAAATTCTCATTCTAAATTCAACTCCGATGCATCTACAAATTCTGTTACTAAAACATCAAACAAATTACCGTTTAGATGGTCTAGTTCGTGAAAAACTGTTCTTGCTAGAAAATCATTTGCCTCTAGTGTGCAAAGTTTTCCCTTTCTGTTTTGATATTCTATTTTAATATACGTAGGACGTGCTACATATCCATATACATCTGGTATGCTAAGGCAACCTTCAAGTCCTGACTCTTCGCCAGATGATTCTAGTATTTTTGGATTAATAATTTCTATAATTTCTTCTGTTTCTACATTTAAAACTATAGCTATATTTCTAAGCATGCCTATTTGTGGTCCTGCAAGCCCTACTCCATTTAGGTCAATCATAGTTTCCTTCATATCTTCTATTAGCATTTTTAATTTTCTATCAAAAGTAGTTACATCTCTGCACTTTTTTGATAAACATTCGTCACCTTTTAATATAATCTTTCTAATCGCCATTGTTTTTAACACTCTCCATCTAAGTCTACAAAAAGATTTACGCCTTTATTTTCTTTATCTGCTAAAAATTCTTTAAGCATTCCTGCAATAAATTTTCTTTTTAGCTTTTCATCTGCCATTCTGATTGTTATTATATATCTATATTTTCTATTTATTTTAAAAATCTTTGCCTGCGAAGGGCCTAGAATTACTATATCATTAAATATCGTTTTTTGCAAATATTTCATTCGCTCGACAGTTCTAACAGCAGACTTCACTACATTAGTTTCTATTTCGCCAGTTACTACAAAGGTGAAAAAATCAGTAATCGGTGGAAATCTCAAAGCTTTGCGTCGCTCAATTTCACTTTCATAAAAAAGCTCATACTGCTGATTTTTTGCATATTGTATAACTGGATTTTCTGGCGAATAAGTTTGAATTATTGCTCGTCCAACTGTATTTCTTCGCCCTGCACGACCAACAACTTGCGTAATCTGCGAAAAAGTTCGCTCTAACGCTTTATAATCTTCTGCAAAAAGTGACTGGTCGGCATCTACAACACCTACTAAAGTGGCTTTTTCAAAGTCAAGCCCTTTTGTCACCATCTGCGTTCCTATTAAAATATCTGCTTTTTGCCTTTTAAAATCATCTAAAATTTCAAAATGCGAATTTTTTCCTCGTGTTGTGTCTGCATCAAGTCTTAAAATTTTTGCCGTTGGAAACATTTCCAAAACTTCCATTTCAAGTTTTTGCGTACCTGCAACATCTGTTTTTATGTGTCTACTACTACATTTTGGACAAATAATCGGTCTTTCATAAGAATAACCACAAAAATGACACATAATTCGCTCGTTTGCAGAGTGATACACCATATTTGTCGAACAATTTATACATTCTGGCGTATATCCACAGCTTATGCACGTAAAACGCTTGCTGTTTCCACGTCTGTTTAAAAAAAGTATAGTTTGCTCGCCTAAATCAAGATTTTTTTCTATTTCATCACGTAAAAAATCTCCAATACTCGACTCTAAACCTTGTCTTGAAAATTCTTTCATGTCGTATACAAAAACTTTTGGCATTTGCGACTCACCAAAACGAGAATCTAGTGTGTGCAAAATTGTTTTTCCAGTTTTTGCCTCATAAAAACTTTTTATGCTTGGTGTCGCAGAAGCAAGCATAAGCACTGCATTTTCTGCATATGCACGGTATTTTGCAACTTCTATAGCATCATATCTCGGGTTATTTTCCGATTTGTATGTGCTTTCATGCTCTTCGTCAATAATTATAATTCCAAGATTTTTTATAGGTGCAAAAACTCCAGACCTTGTTCCAATTACAACTTTGCATTTGCCATCACGTATTTTTTTCCACTCTTCAAACCTAGTATTAACACTAAGTTTGCTATGCAAAATAGCAACATTTTCGCCAAAATATTCAGTAAATCTTGTTAAAAGTTGCGTTGTTAGTGCTATTTCTGGGATTAAAACAAGTGCCGATTTATCATTTTCTAGGCATTCTTTGATTAATTTGATATAAACGTGAGTTTTTCCACTTCCTGTTACACCAAAAAGCAAATTTTGCGAAAATTTATCAGCTAAAATTTCGTTTTTAATATCATCTGCGATTTTTTCCTGAGTATCAGATAAATTAATCTCTGTGTGTTTAATTGTATAATCTATATCGTTTTCACGATATACTTGCTCTTTTTCGAATTTTATAATACCTTGTTTGCACAAAGTAGCAAGAACAGATTTTGAAGCACCAGTTTGATACATAAGCTGAGGCTCTAAAATTTTTTCTTTTTTCAAAGCATTAACTACATTTACACGAGATTCTTTTGCAGAGCCTTTGTCTGCAAGCTCTAAATGATTTTCTATGTCCTCATTTAGAGAATATATTTTTAAAATTTGGTCATTTGCCTTTTGTTTTGTTTCATAAGTTGCAACTAACAAATTTTTTTCGAGCATTTCGTCTATTATATCAGAATTTTTAGTGTTTTTCTTAATATAACCTTGTTTTTTAATTTTTTCTACAATTTCTGTGTGCGTTGCGTCAAAATCAGCATCTTCAGCTAAAGTAAACTGTTGTTCATAGTCAAACCAAAACCCACTCGGTAGCATAGTTTTTATAATTTCATAAAAAGTTGCAAAGTATCTTTTTTGCATAAAAAGAGCCAATTTTAGCATATTTTCGTCAAATAAAGGCTCAGTATCCAATACTTCTGCAATTCTTTTAAAATTCTTGGTTTCGTTTTCAAAATCAATTTTTAAAACAATTCCTTCAACTTTTCTGTTGCCACGTCCAAAAGGTACTCGCACCCTCATTCCAACTTGCAAATTATCTAAAAAAGCTTTCGGAATTAAATACGAATATGGTTTATCTATATTATAAATAGCTGTACTAACAGCAATTTTAGCTACATTAAACTGCATTTTTTCACCTTAAATTTTTTATTTAATCGTGTACGCCTTCTAGGTTGTTACAAACTTCTATTGTTCCGTCTGCAATTTCTTCTAAAGCTATTTTAACAGGTTTTTCGTCGATAATTTCGCCGTGCATTTCTGCTTCGTCTGCAATATCTCTAGCTCTTTTTGCAGCTAAATTTACTAGTAAATATCTATTACCAGTTTTTTCTATTAGTTCTTTCATTGATGGATTTAACATATATTCTACCTCTTATTTCTAATAATATTTAAAATTTCTTCGCAAGCTTTATCTACAACATCGTTTATAACAATAAAGTCGAATTTATCTTGCTCTAAAACTTCTTTTTTAGCTATTTCTAGTCGCTTTTTAATAACGTCTAAATCATCTGTTCCACGAGATATTAAGCGTCTTTCTAATTCCTCAAACGATGGTGCATTTATAAAAATCCGTGTTGCTTCTGGGAACATTTTCGATACTTTTTCTGCACCTTGTGTTTCGATTTCCACTATAACATCAAGCCCTTTTTCTAGCTTTTCCACTACATATTCGACTGGTGTTCCGTAGTAATTATCTGCATATTTTGCATATTCGAAAAAACTACCTTTTGCTATTTTTTCTTCAAATTGTTCTACAGTTAAAAAATGATAATGAACGCCATCTACTTCGTTTTCTCTTGGTTTTCTTGTTGTTGCAGATACAGACAAAGATAAATTGTCATCTATAGATAACATTTTTTTAAGTATTGTATCTTTTCCAGCTCCAGATGGTGCTGTTATAACAAATAAATTACCTTTTTTACTCATTTTCGCCTTCCTTTTGCCTATTCGCTAATATTTCTGGTGTTAGTGATGATAAAATCACATGTTTACTATCCGTTATAATAACAGATTTTGTTTTTCTTCCATAACTTGCATCTATAAGGTTGCCTTTTTCTCTTTCCTCGGCTATAAGACGCTTTATCGGTGCTGATTCTGGAGAAATTATAGATACTATTCGGTTTTCAGCTACCATATTTGAAAAACCTATATTTATTAATTTCAAAAAACACCTACTCTACATTTTGTACTTGTTCACGTATTTTTTCTATCTCAGATTTCAAATCTATAACAATTTTTGCGATTGCAGAATCATTAGCTTTAGAGCCTATAGTATTTGCCTCACGGTTAAATTCTTGTATTAAAAAATCCATTTTTCTGCCTATCGCACCTTCTGTATCACACATTTGCTCAAATTGCATTATGTGACTTTTTAGGCGAACAGTTTCTTCGCAAACAGATACTTTATCTGCAAAAACAGCACTTTCTGCTAAAATTCTATCTTCGCTTATCGAATTATTGCTTAAAACTTCTTGCAGTTTTGCAAAAAGTCTTTTTTGATAAGCTATAACCGTTTGTGGCGAGCTTTCTTCGATAATTTCTACAAGTTTTAAAATTTCATTATTTCTTGATAAAATATCATTTTTAAGGGATTGCCCCTCAAATTCACGCATTTTTTCATATTGCAAAACAGCTTCTTTTAAAACTATAACCACATCTTCTGCAAGTTTTGTGGCATCTGCTTCTTCTTTTTTTACAGATAAAACATCTGGCAATTTTGTTATGTTAGAAATTTTAATATCATCTTCAATATTATATTTTTGACATGTATCACGCAAAACTTTCAAGTATTCTTGCAATAAATTTTCGTCTATTTCAATTTTCGTGTCAGACGATTTAGACGAATCTATCGTGATATATACATCAACTTTTCCTCGAGTAATAATCATCTCTTTTTTAATATATTCATCTAAAAATCCATATATTCTAGGTGTTTTTATGCTTAAATCTAAATATCTATGGTTTACGCTTTTAATCTCTACGGTAATTTCTCTATCATTTATAATATTTGATACTCTACCATACCCTGTCATACTTTTTATTTTAAACGCCCCCTTCATATACAAGCTGTTCTTTATTATACCATTTTTTTAACTAAATTGCAAACAATTGCATTTACCCCCTCCAAATAAGGAGAGGGTTTTGCTAGGTTTAATCACTATCTGATGCGTAGCTATCAGCTAACGTTCCGTTTTCAGTAGACGTATCAGAACTATTCCCACTTTCGGTTGATGTACTATCGTCTGTTGACGTATTGTCGTCTGCTGATGTATTATCGTCTGCTGATGTATTGTCATCTGCTGATGTACTATCATCTGTTGACATATTGTCATCTGTTGACGTGCTATCGTCTGTTGACGTGCTATCGTCTGTTGACGTATTATCATCTGTTGACGTATTATCATCTGTTGACGTGCTATCGTCTGTTGATGTATCTTCTTCAGTAGACGTATCTTCTTCAACAGTAGCTGGTTTTATGTACTGTTGCGATTGCAGAGCAATATTTATATCATCTTCTGTGATTTCTTCTGTTGTTGGATTGAAATATTCATTTAAAATAAGTAAAAGTTCTTCTTTATCAGGGAAATAATATGATAAATTCGAGTCTGTAGCTTTGCTATATGCTGAACCATCTTTACCAGGTAGCATAAATATTTCTACACTCTCACTTAAATTTACTTTTAGAGCTTCTGTTGCAAACCAAATAATTTCTGTAACCGATAAATTTGTATCTACACCATCTATAACAGCTTCTGTAATGTCTTTTGCCTTAGTTATTATGCTAGGTTTTAGTGCTGCTTCTGCAAATGCTTCTATAAATAATTGCTGTGCAGCTATTCTTCCTAAATCTCCATTTACATAAGAACGGTAACGAACAAATCCCATCGCATCTACACCATCAAGTGTTTGAAGTCCTTTTGAAATGTTTATATAAAGATTTTGCGTAGGGTCTGTATAATACATATTTGTTGGAACATCTATAGTTACTCCACCGATTAAGTCTACTATATTTACAAAAACATCAAGACTAATAACTGCGTATCTGTCTATTTCTATTCCGACAAGATTTTCTACTTCTTCTTGAAGTTGCTCAGGATTTGCACTACCCCCAACAGCATACGCTGCGTTTATTTTTTGCACCCATCTACTTACATCGTTAGACATTGTGTCACGAGGTATGCTCAAAACATTTACCTTGTAATCTATTGTGTTAAAAGATACTAACAAAATTGTATCTGTATTTAGCCCTGCGTAGTCACGTCCTGCGACTAAAATCGTGTAAATATCCCCAGTTTTTGTAGATTCTACAACTTCCTCTTTCTCTTCGCCTGTTACTTCATCTACAACAACGTCTATCGTAGGTGAAATAATATCTGGTGGTTTTATCTGAGTTATTGCTATTGCTACTAAAACCATTATAATAGCAACTAATCCTAAAGTGATACAAATAATTTTCTCTTTTTTTTCAAGTTTAATAGAAACTAATTTCATTCTTCGCCTCCTTAATTTCTAAAACGCCTCATCACTTTCCGACTTTCCACTTCTGTTCATAAGATGCAAAACAGCATCTTTTGGACTTATGTTGTTATAAAGCACATTGTACACAGCTTCAACAATAGGCATTTCAATATTATACTCTTTAGACAGTTCATATCCAAATTTTGTTGCATAATAACCCTCAACAACTGAACCTATTTTATCCATAGCCTCTTTTGCTGTGTTTCCACTTCCTATTAAATATCCTGCTCTACGATTTCTAGAATGTTCTGACATACATGTTACAATCAGGTCGCCCACTCCAGAAAGTCCTGAAAAAGTATCTTTTTTCGCACCCATTTCTACACCTAAACGAGAAATTTCTACAAATCCTCGTGTTATAAGTGCTGCTGTTGTATTATCTCCAAGCCCCATGCCACTAGACATACCCGACGCTATAGCTATAACATTTTTCAAAGCACCACCTAGCTGAGCTCCTAAAATATCGCTCGCAGTATATACTCTAAATCCTTCGTTCATAAATGCATCTTGCACTTTTTTAGACGCAACTTTATCCGTAGACGCAGAAAGTATAGCTGAAGGTTTTCCGACTGCTATTTCTTCTGCATGCGTAGGACCTGTTAGTGCTACTACTGGTTGATTTTCTCTTAAAACTTTTTGTGCAAGCTGAGAAAAAACTAAATATTCATCACCTTCGTGTATAATTCCTTTAGCTAAAATTACAACAACTGAATCTTTTGCGATTATATCACGTATTAAAATTAAAGTTTCTCTTACTGCAAAAGATGGCGTCGCTACTATTATAATTTGACTATCTTTTACACAATTTATATCAGCCGTTAATTCGACTTCTTCTGGTATTTTTATACCTTTTAAAGAAGTTTTATTCTCACGTGTTTTTAAAAGTTCGTCATTTGCTTCTTTTAGATGTGACCATATGCAAACTTCGTTTTTATTTTTCAAAAGCGAAATTGATATAGCAATACCAAACGCTCCACTTCCAAGTACAGATATTTTCATTCTATCCTCAATTCTTTTTAAAAGAAATTTTATTTTCCTCATGGTTTATGAGTCTTACAATATTTGCTCTGTGTAAATATACAACACCTAAAAAAATCAACGTTCCTGTAAGTACAAAAATTGCATCGCCATAATAAATATACATTCCAAATGGCAAAAATGCCCCTGCACTTAACGAAGATAACGACACAAATTTTGTAACTAAAAGTACAGTCATGAATATTACAAACAAAATAGCGAACATTTTAAGGTCGAAAGCTAAAAGCATTCCAGTTGCTGTTGCAACGCCTTTTCCACCTTTAAATTTAAAGTATACAGGATATACATGCCCGATTATTACAAGAATTCCTGCAAGTAATTTTCCTTTATCGCCACCCATATTACTACCAATTAAGACAGCTATAAAAGCTTTTGAAATATCTCCAACAAGCACTAAAGCACCAAGTTTTGCTCCCATTATTCTAAATGCATTTGTAGTTCCTGCATTTTTACTACCATAATCTCTTATATCTTTTTTTAAAACTAATTTTGAAATCACAATAGCAAAATTCAAGCTACCTATCACATACGCTATTATCATTATTGCTAAATATTGCATAAAAACTCCTATTTGTCCCCATCTTCGCCTTTTTGTCGTATAATCATTTTTATAGGTGTACCCTCTAGTTTATATACAGCTCTAAGTTGATTTTCGATATATCTTCTATAAGAGAAGTGGAAAAGCTGAGCTTCATTACAAAACATAATGAATGTAGGTGGTTTAACACCTGCTTGTGTCATATAGTAAATTTTTAAGCGTTTACCTTTGTCTGATGGTGGTTGAACACGAGAAGTTGCCTCTGCTAAAACAGAATTTAGCTGACCTGTTGTAATTCTAATATTAGTTTGCTCATTTACAAATGCTATTTTTTCAAATAATTTGTGAACTCTTTGTCCTGTTTCTGCCGAAATAAACATAATAGGTGCATACGGCATATAAATTAGGTCATGGCGAATTTTTGCTGTATATTCGTCCATAGTTTTGCCATCTTTTTCTATTAAATCCCATTTATTAACTAGGATAATCGCAGCTTTACCACGATTATGTGCTTCGCCTGCAATTTTTGTATCTTGCTCTGTAACGCCCTCTTCAGCATTAATCATAATAAGTACAACATCTGCACGCTCGATTGCCATAACAGCACGAACAACACTGTATCTTTCAATGCTTTCATCTACTTTAGAACGTTTTCTAATACCTGCTGTATCTATGAACGTAAATTTACCAAAATCGTTTTCTACATAAGTGTCTACGCTATCACGAGTTGTTCCTGCAACATCAGACACGATAACACGATTTTCACCTAAAACTTTATTTATAAGCGATGATTTACCAACATTTGGTTTACCAATAACGCAAACTTTGATATTTTCTTCTTCCTCTTCGTAGTTAAAATCATCTGGTATATGTTTAAAACATTCGTCTAGTAAGTCACCAGAAGAATAACCATGAAGTGCAGAAATCGGCATAGGGTCCCCAAGACCTAAATTATAAAATTCGTATAATTCTGCTGGTGGTGTTCCTGGCGTATCCACTTTATTTACAGCTAAAACTATAGGTTTTTTTGATTTTAAAAGCATTTGTGCAACTTCTGTGTCGCTTGCTGTTATACCTGTTTTAATATCTGTTACGAAAATTATTACGTCAGCGTGGTCAATCGCAAGTTCAGCTTGCATACGCATAAATTTTAAAATTTCGCTATCTGCACGAGGTTCGATACCTCCTGTATCTACTAGCGAAAATTCTTTTCCAGTCCACTCTGCGTCTGTGTATAATCTATCACGAGTAACCCCTGGTGTATCTTCTACTATTGATAGTCTTTTTCCTGCAATTCTGTTAAAAAGCGATGATTTTCCTACATTTGGTCGTCCTATAATAGCAATAACTGGCTTTGGCATATAATTTACCTCCTATAAATTTCGCTTAATAGCTCGTAACCATCATTTGCAATGGTAAAAATCGGTCTATTAAGTGCATTTTCAACATCTTCTATCTTTGTATCATCTAAAAAAAGCGTTTCTCCATGTTTTAGCATGTTTTCTGTTATAAAGATACGCTCATTAATTTCTTTATCTTTTAGTCCGTGTATTAGGTCGCTACCTGTTATTAGCCCTGCTACACTCACTGTATTTCCAAAAAATATATTTTCTATTTCATAAACATTTCCGACTATGTTCGGGTCTGTTTTCTTTAATTTTTCAATTAATTTATACATATATGGGTACATTGCAGAGCCTGTAGCTATCGTAAAACTTTTTAAACGTTTAGAAGTTTTTGGCATATCATCTTCTAAGTTTAAGTATGTTAAAAACTCGCTTTCAAACTGCGAAATCATACCTACGCCATTTTCAAACTGCTCTAAATCGTCGTAATATTCAGCTGGGTGAAATTCTCGTTTTGCACGAATATATAATTCATCTCCACAAAAAACTGTGTTAAAACCTGTTTTTTCTTTCTGAATTTTTGCAAACTTTTCTACAATATCTATAATATTATTCGCATTTTCTACAGTAATCGGTTTTAAATCATGCAGTTTTGCACGGTGTTTTGTAAGCCCTGCTGGCACTACAGAAACACTTGTAACCGTTTCATATTGTAGCAAATCTTTTATTGTATTTTCAAGCTCAAAACCATCATTTACATCTTGGCACACAACTACTTGGCATTTCATTTGAATATTCGCTAAAGCTAACTTTGGAATTATTTTAAGGCTTTCACCTGCATTTTTATGCCCTAGCATAAATTCACGTAGCTTAGGGTTTGTTGTTTGTACCGAAATATTTATCGGCGACAATTTCATCTGTATAATACGTTCTACATCAGCATCAGACAAATTTGTAAGCGTTATATAATTTCCTAAAAGAAATGACAATCTAGCATCATCATCTTTAAAGTATATTGTTTTTCTCATTCCACGAGGATTTTGGTCTATAAAGCAAAAAATACATCTGTTTGAGCAAGATTTTTCTTTATCTATAAGATAGCTTTCAAAATCTAGTCCTAAATCTTCGCCCTCAAATTTTTTTATATTTACACTATAGGTTTGCTCATTTCTTTTCACTTCTAGTGTTAAATTAGTATCGTATGCATAAAATTTATAGTCTAGTACATCTAAAATAGGCTTAGAGTTCACTAAAATAAGCTCGTCGCCTACTTGAATACCACTTTTATCAGCTGGGCTGTTTTTATAAACATTCGTTATTTTTGCTCCCATTTTATACTCCTTGTATAAATAAAAAAATAGAGAAAGGTTTAGCCCTCCTCTATGTTCTTCTAGTCTGCAATCTCAACCACTTGACGGCCTTTATAAGTTCCACAAGCTTTACACATTCTATGTGATAAAACTGCTTCGCCACATTTAGGGCAAGATACCGCACTTGGTAATGATAATTTCCAATGCGAATTACGTCTTTTATCACGTCTTGCTTTCGAAGTTTTTCTCTTTGGTACTGCCATTGTTAGTTCCTCCTCTATATATTAAATCAAATTTATTCTTTATCTAATAATTGCTGTAAAACAGCAAGCCTCGGGTCGATTATTTTTGTTTCGCACTGACATTTATTTAGGTTTAGATCTGTTCCACACTTAGGACAAAGTCCTTTACAGTCTTCGCTACATAAATAGTTCATTTCGAGTTCAAGTATAATTGTTGGAATAATAATTTCGTCAAGCTCTAGTTTGTCCGTTAAAACAACAAAAGTATCATCTAAATCATTTTCGTTTTGTTCTGTAGATAAAACATTATCTACAACAACTTTATAATCCTGAATTACAGGTTTTAAACATCTTCCACACGAACATGAAATAACCGTGCTACATTCTGCATATAATTTTATTATTCCTAGGTGGTTTGATATACTACCTTTTATTCTTACCGGATTTGGAAATACATTTTCTAAGAGATGTTCTACGTGTGATAAATCGACATTATAATCAAAGTCGATTTTTTCTTCTTCAGAAACTCTTATTTTTTTAAAATTTATTACCATATAAAACCTCGCAAAACTTAGCTTTATATATTATATATCTATTAGCCTTTTTTGTCAAGGCATTTTATAAAAATATCTACACTTTATTTTAAGGCAATTCCTCAATACTATAATAGTTAAATTTTTTGGAGAATTTTTTTGTTAATTTGTATAAAAAAAATACGCAGTAATACTTTCGTCTTGCAATTGATTTTTGTGCAAAGTAACATAAATTTACCAAAAAAGTTGACTGTTAAGGCGTAAGCTGTTAGTTGTGAGGTATTGCCTTAAATTATAAAAAACCTCAAAGTAAAAATCCTCAAGGTCTTTTACTTATTTTGATACTTATAGATTAAACCATGGTTTTTTACTTCGTGTTGCGACAGCAAATTCAAAGTTAATTATGACAATATCGTCCCCTATTTTATCAATTTTGTTCCACGGAATAACAATGTCTTCCTCACGTCCTAAAAGTCCGAAAAGACGAAGTTCGCCTGGAACTACAACAGAAATAACTTCTCCTTTTTCTAAGTCTAGTTCAACATCACACACATATCCTAATCTCATTCCATTGTATAAATTTATCACTTCTTTACGTTTTAAATCAGAAATTGTACATGTTTTTTGCATTTTTCACCACCTTTAAAATAATTTTATTATTTTTTACAACAAAATATGTACTATATCTTGCAAAATGCAAAAAAAATATGTAAAATAGGATTATCTAACAATTTTAAAAGGAGAGCAATATGAGTTTAACTTGCTACACAGAGTCAATTTGGGACAAGCTGTCCCATACAAATAAAAATATATACATTTACGGTCTAGGTTTAGGTACTGAAAAAATACTTTTAGAATGTGAAAAACGTAATATTTTAATAAAAAATATTTTAATAAGCGACAAACAAAGAAAAATCAAGGCTGAATATCAAAAATATGATATTATCAAAATATCTAAGGCACTTGAAGACCCAAACGCTATTATTTTACTTGGTTTTGGTTCTCAAAAACGTGATGTGCTAGATTATTTTTATTATTTAGATGATAATTTCGAAGTCTATTCGCCAGATGTTCCTGTTTTTGGCGATGGAGTTTTCGATATGGAATTTTTTAAAGAAAACGAAGAAAATTTTAACCGTGCATATTCGCTTTTAGCAGATGATATATCAAAAGACACTTTTAAAGCTACTATAGACTATAAAATTTCTGGAAAACTATGTCATCTTCGTAATTTTACGCAACATAAGGACGAAATTTTCAAAAACGTTCTAAAAATTCATCAAAACGAGCATTTTGTAGATTTAGGAGCATATACAGGCGATACAATCGCAGAAATTTTGCATTATGGTAATTTTAAAACAGCTACTGCTTTTGAGCCTGATATTAAAAACTACACAAAAATGCTAGATTTCTTTAAAAACAATAATATTTCTAACGTAAACGCTTTAAATATAGGTGTTTGGGAAAAAGAAGATATTCTAAAATTTGCTGGTAAATCAAGTAGAAATTCTAGCCTTATGCAAAGTTCTGAAAACGAAATTTCTATTAATGTAAACTCGGTTGATAATATCATGCAAAACCGTGAGGTTACTTTAATTAAAATGGATGTAGAGGGTGCAGAGCGTCAAGCAATAACAGGTGCAAAAAATACGATTTCTACCTACAAACCACGTTTAAATATATCTGCTTATCATAGAAACGAAGATTTATTTGACATAATATTTAGACTTTATGACATTTGCCCTGAATACAAATTCTACATTCGCCACCACGAATACGTTCCATCTTGGGACACAAATTTATACGCTACAATTTAATTTCTCAAAGTTGGTATTTTTATTATGATTTTGAATATAAATTATCATAAAGAAAAATCTAGGAGGTATTAAATGGAGCAATTTTGTCCAGAGGGAGCTCTTATAAACTTAGAAACCAACAATAAATATGTGTCCTCGATAGACGGTTTAAAAATCGCACTCGAAGAGAACATAACTCTTGAAGCAACTGCATTTTTATGCGATAACACGCACAATTTAAAGATTGATATACCAAACGTAAACGCCTATATTCTTCGAAATGATCTCC
>JAWXUO010000016.1:0-37594 GCA_044426355.1 Clostridia bacterium
AAGGATAGAAGTTTTCAATGATAAGAAAACTGGAACATTGCAGTAAATAACGAAAACTTCCGTCAATCTATCATGTCAGCTTTAGACAGAGTTAATGCTGTAAGTGTTATTGACCCACAATATCCAGAAAACATTATCACAAATACTGTAACACCTCCAAACTTTGCAACAGGTGCTGGTTTAGATTATACTCAATATGACGAAATTGTTCATATTACAAACGAAGATTCTTTTGACGCTGATGCTGCTTTAGAATACAAAGACTTAGCTATTTCAGAACTTGAAGATGCTGGTTGTTCTTTCCCAATCATTATCTACATGCGTTATAATCCAGATACTTCAAACTGGGACAAAGAATGTCAACTTGTAGAACAACAACTTGAAGCACTTCTTGGAACAGATTATATTGATGTTGTTGTAGAAGCAGGTCCTGCTACTGGTTTCTTATCAGCTGTTCGTCGTGCTGGCGATTATGCTTTAATGAAATGTAACTGGGGTGCTGACTACGCAGACCCACAAACTTGGACTGACCCATTCACTGCAACTCAAACATACAACTTTATGAATCAAGACGAAACTCGCATTTTAATGGACGAGCCTTGTGATAGCAAAACTGCAGAAACACAAGCTTTAGTTTCTGAATACTACTCTTTAGTTGCAACAGCTAAAGCATCTACTACAGACACAGCAGACCGTTACTCTGCATTCGCAGAAGCAGAAGCTTACTTAATTGACCATGCATTTATAATCCCAATCCATATTAGTGCAAGCGATTATGTTGCTACTCGTTTAAATGCTTTCGAAGCACAATATGCTCCTTATGGCGTTGTTCGTCAACGTTTTAAAGGCATGACAATACGTGAAACTGCTATTGGTATAGAAGAATATACAAGTCTTTTAGCTCAATGGGAATCAGAACGTGAATCTGCTCTTTCAGCTACAAACTAATCAACAGATTTATACTAGCGAGCGTTGAAAATCTTCGCTCGCTAACTTTTATTATAGGAGGTTTATAATATGCTAAGCTATATCGGAAAACGTTTACTTCGTTCTATGCTAACGTTATTTATAATAGTAACAATAGTATTTTCGCTTTTAACGTTAATGCCTATAGAAGGATATTTTCAAAATTACGAAAAAATGACCGATACACAAATCCGTGTAACGCTTCAACAGCTAGGTATTAGTGACCCTTTGCCTACTCAAATTAAAAATTTCTGGTTTAATTTAGTTCAAGGTGACTTAGGTACATCTAATAAATATCGTTTAAACGCATCAAATCTTGATATTATTTTAGAAAAAATGCCAATTTCTTTAACTATAGGGCTTAGCTCTTTAATTATAGCTTTAAGTTTGGGTTTACCTTTAGGTATTCTTATGGCTCGCTCATCAAGAACAAAACTAAAACTCGCTGATAAATTTGGAACAATCTTTGTTGTAGTAATACAATCTGTTCCAGCTGCTATTTATTATTTATTTATACAATTTTACGGAACTGCTGCTACAGGTTTATCAATGCGTTTTAATATTGACAATAAATCAACATGGATTTTACCTATTTTATCGTTAGCTCTTGGTAATGTTGCGTACTACGCTATGTGGTTACGTCGTTACATGGTAGACGAAGGTAATAAAGACTATGTTCGACTGGCTCGTGCAAAAGGAGTTTCTCCTGTTTTAATTTCTGCATCACACATTTTTAGAAATGCATTTGTTCCTTTAGTTCAGTTTATACCAACTTCGATGATACTAACGCTTATGGGCTCTTTATATATCGAAAGTTTGTATTCTATACCTGGAATGGGTGGGCTTTTAGTTAATTCAATTCAAATTCAAGATAATACTTTAGTTCAAGCTTTGGTTTTAGTTTATGCATCAATTTCTATACTCGGTCTTTTAATAGGCGATATTTTAATGGCAATGCTTGACCCTCGCATAAGCTTAAATAAGAAAACAGGAGGTCGCTAATGTCTTTATTTAGTGCAAAAGATAAAAAAACTCAAATACTTGCAGATAGCTTAAATGAAACAAAGTTTTCAGAAAACGAATTATTTGAATTAGCAACATACGACCCAAACGCAAGCGAAAAACTTCCACATACCAATTATTCTTATTGGAACTCAACTTTTCGTGCTTTTTTATTAAATAAAACAGCTTGCTTTTTTCTGTTTTTAATAACTATAACACTAGCTTTTACATTTCTAGAACCACTTTTACCTTATGACAGAGAAGCAAACATAATTTATTGGGTAGAAGAAGCAGAACTTGACTATTTTACACTTCAATATAAAGTAGATGAATTTGGCGAAGTTATCATAAAAGAAGTTCGTGCAAGTGACAAAGCTCCAAGTTCTGACTTTTGGTTTGGGACAAACACTTTAGGACAAGACCTTTGGAGTCAAATTTGGACAGGAACACGAAACAGCTTGCTTATTGGTTTTACAGTAGCTTGCGTAGATGCTTTATTAGGTGTTCTAATGGGTGTTTTATGGGGTTATGTAAGAAAGCTTGACTTTATTTTCACAGAGCTTTATAATGTTTTCGACAACGTTCCTCAAACGTTACTTGTAATTATAATTTCTTATATCATGCGTCCTGGTATTTCTACAATGATTTTTGCCATGTGCCTAACCTCATGGCTCGCAACTTCTCGTTTTGTCAGAAATCAGGTTGTAATAATTCGTGATAGGGACTATAACCTAGCCTCTCGTTGCTTAGGTAGTAGAACTCCTCGAATAATATCTAAAAATTTACTTCCATACCTTGTAAGTATCATAACTATGCGTATGGCTCTTGCAATTCCTGTTGCAATTAGCAACGAAGTATTTATAACTTATATCGGTCTTGGTGTTCCACTAGAAACTCCAACTTTAGGTAATCTAGTAGAGGCAGGCAGAAAAGTTATGATGGAACCAACTCTACGCTATCAATTATTTATACCAGTTTTCGTTTTAGCAATCGTTACAATTTCATTCTATATAGTAGGGAATGCATTCGCAGATGCAGCTGACCCTAAAAATCATACACATTAAGGAGGGTTAAAATGTCAGATATTATTTTATCTATAAATGATTTAGAAATACAATTTACCCTTCGTGGAAACGTATTAAAAGCAATACGTGGAATATCTCTAGATTTACACAAAGGCGAAAGTTTAGCTATTGTTGGAGAGTCTGGCTCTGGAAAAAGTGTTTTTACAAAATCTTGTATGGGACTTTTAGACTCAAACGGTTCTATCGCAAACGGTTCTATTAAATACAACGATATAGAACTTACAGAATATCACTCTGAAAAACAATGGAGAACTATTCGTGGTCGAGAAATTGCAATGGTTATGCAAGACCCAATGACTTCTTTAAACCCACTAAAAACTATAGGGGCACAAATTACAGAAGCAATTTTACTTCACCAAACAAAAAACAAAGCAGAAGCATATAAAATCGCCATCGAAACAATAGATGCAGTTGGTATTACAGAACCTGAAAAACGATATAAACAGTATCCTCATGAGTTTTCTGGTGGTATGCGTCAAAGGGTTGTTATCGCTATTGCTATTGCATGTAGACCAAAAATATTAATATGCGACGAACCAACAACGGCTCTTGACGTTACAATTCAAGCACAAATTTTAAACCTAATAAAAGATTTGCAAAAGAAATTTGATTTAACAACTATTTATATAACACACGACCTTGGAGTTGTTGCAAACGTTGCAGATAGAATTGCTGTAATGTATGCTGGAGATATAATAGAAATCGGTACTTGCGAAGAGGTTTTTTATAATCCAAAACACCCATACACTTGGGCTTTATTATCTTCTTTACCACAACTTGGAGAAAGAGGAACGGAGCTGTTTTCTATAAAAGGAACACCTCCAAATCTATTTTACGAAGTAAAGGGAGATGCCTTTGCACCACGTAATCCACAGGCTTTAAATATTGATTTTATAGAAAGACCACCTTATTTTGAGGTAAGTCCTACACATAAAGCTAGAACTTGGCTACTCGACCCTCGTTCGCCAAAAATTGAACCACCTGTTCATATAAAAAGACTTAAAGAGCATGGAGGGCATGTTTAATGAATAGAGAAATTTTACTTAAAATACGTGATTTAGAAGTTACTTTTGGTCACAAAAAAAATCCTTTTCGTGCTGTAAAAAATGTGTCTTTTGATATATACAAAGGCGAAATTTTCGGTCTTGTTGGAGAATCTGGTTCTGGTAAAACAACTATAGGACGTTCTATTATTCGTATAAATCACACTAGTGGTGGTGATATACTATATAAAGACACTAAAATAAACGGAAAAATTCCTCATTCTATCGATAGAATGATTACACGAAATATTCAAATGATTTTCCAAGACCCTATGGCATCTCTAAATGAGAGAGCAAAGGTTGACTACATAGTTTCTGAGGGGTTATATTCAAACAACTCGAAATTAAGCGAAAAAGAAAGAGCCGAAAAAGTTTCTAAAGCACTTTCTGATGTTGGTTTGTTGCCTGAATTTGCTAGTAGATTTCCACACGAATTTTCTGGTGGTCAACGTCAACGTATTGGTATCGCTCGTGCATTAATCATGGAACCTGAATTTATTATTGCAGACGAACCAATTTCAGCACTTGATGTATCTATTCGTGCTCAAGTTTTAAACTTGCTTTCAAAATTTCAAAAAGAACGTGACCTTACATTTTTGCTAGTTGCTCACGATTTAAGTGTTATGCAATTTATCTGCGATAGAATAGCTGTAATATATAAAGGCGAACTTATGGAACTTGCACCTTCAGAAAAACTTTTCGCACACCCGTTCCACCCATATACAAAGTCGCTTTTATCATCTATTCCACAGCCAGACCCTATAAACGAACGCAACAAAACTCTTTTCATCTATGACCCTGATAGTCATAATTATTCTGAAACAAATATGCCAGAATGGGTAGAAGTTGAAGAAGGGCATTTTGTTCGTGGTAGCAAAAGCGAAATAGAAGGCTACAAATCGTTATTATCTTAAAGGAGTTTAAATATGATTTTTCCAAAACCACTTTTCAAAGGTGCTAGAGTAGCGTTAGTTGCTCCTGCATATGCTGTAACGGAAGAAAGCTTTACACCAGCTATAAATCTAGTAAAAAGCTTAGGACTTGAGCCAATTGTATATCCGTCTTGCCTTTTAGAAAACAGACATGGATATTTTTCTGCAAACGATAATATTCGTGCTAAAGATATTCAAGATGCTTTCGAAGATGACACTATAGATGGAATTTGGTGTATCCGTGGAGGATATGGCACGCACAGAATTTTACCGTTGTTAGATTTTGATAAAATAAAACCTAAATATTTTGCAGGTTATAGCGATGTTACTGCTTTACACACAGCACTTAATCAAATTTGTAATTTTGCTACATTTCACACAACAATGCCATCTACTGAATATAAAGATTTAGATGACTATACTTTAGATTACCTTAAAACAGCTCTTTTTTCTGGTGAATTTTCTAACCTAAAAAACCCTGAAAATATAGAAATGAAAACTCTATATGGTGGTAAAAGCGAAGGTATGCTTTGTGGTGGAAATCTTGCTCTAGTTGCGTCATCTTTAGGCACTCCTTACGAAATTGACACAAAAGGCAAAATACTATTTTTAGAAGATATAGGCGAATATACTTATAGAATTGACGGTCAGCTAACACAGCTTAGAAACGCTGGAAAACTTGATGATTGTGCAGGGATTTTACTCGGTGCGTACACAGATTGTGAACCACATGACCCTGAGCAAAATCTTGAGCTAGAAGAAATTTTCACAGAACTTGTCGCACCTATAAAAAAACCTACTATTTATAACGTTCAATGTGGACATATTCTGCCTACTATGACACTTCCTTTAGGATATTCGGTTACAATGGACGCAGATTTAAAAGAAATTAAAGTTGTGAAAGGTTAATTATGAAAGCTATAGTAAAAACTGATATTTGTTCTATTATGACCGAGCCTACTTTTTCTTGCGAAAGAGCCGACGAGGCTTTATGTGGCTATATTTTAGACATTGAAAAAGAAAATGACGAATGGTATAAAGCTACAACTCATTATAATTATACTGGTTTTGTGCATAAAGATAACCTAATTATTTCTGATGAAAAAGCCTCTGAATGGGCAAATCTTGAAAAAAAAGTAGTAACTATGTTCACTTGTGATATTCAAGAAAGCCCAAGCGTTCGCTCGTGGTGTCTTATAACTTTAACTCGTGGTGGTTTGGTTTCTACGATAGGCGAACCGAATGAGGACGGCTATTTTAAAATTCTTTTACCAGATGGTAGAACAGGGTACACAAAAGCAACATTTCTCGGGGAATATTTTAATAAAAAATGCAATTTAGACGAAAATACACTTCGTAAATCTTTAATAGACACTGCAAAAACCTATTTAGGTGTGCATTATCGCTGGGGTGGAAAAACTCCACTTGGCATAGATTGCTCTGGTCTTACATCAATTTCTTATATGTTTCATGGAATTTTCACGTTCCGTGACGCAAGATTGGTAGATGGTTTTCCTGTAAAAGAAATTTCTTTAGAAAATATCAAACCTGCCGACCTTTTATATTTTAAAGGGCATATCGCAATGTATATGGGCGATGGTTTGTATATCCACTCTACTGGGAAAAACGGTAGTGATGGAGTTGTGATTAACAGCTTAAACAAAAGTGATGATAATTATCGAGAAGACCTAGCTACAGGTATTTTAGCTGTTGGAAGTGTTTTTTAAAACAAATTTCCAAACCTCTTTTTGGTTAAATTGATTATTGATTTTATTTTATAAAAATGATATAATTACTAAAAAACCAACTGTCGAAAGGGGAATATTATGAATTTTAGTTTCGCACACAATAACATCAATGTTTTTGATTTAGAAAAATCTCTAGAATTTTACAAAAGTGCGTTAGGTCTTGAGGTTTCAAAAGAAAAGAAAGCCGACGATTTTACACTTGTATATCTAGGAGATGGCAAAACTCCACATTTATTAGAGTTAACTTGGCTAAAAAATTGGGATAGACCTTATAATTTAGGGGATAACGAGATACATTTAGCTTTTGTTACCGATAATTTTGACGAAGCATATAAAAAACATAAAGAAATGGATATAATTTGTTTTGAAAACAAAGATATGGGCATTTACTTTATAAGCGACCCTGATGGTTACTGGCTAGAAATAGTTCCAAGTAGATAAAAAACAACCTCATTTAATAGATTATTTAGTCTAATAAATGAGGTTTTAATTTATGTATTTTTCTTCAAATTCGCTTACTGGTATTGGTCGAGAATAGAAATATCCTTGAGCTAAACTGCAATTCAAATCTCTTAGCATGTCCGATTGCTCTTTATCTTCTATTCCTTCAGTTACTGTTGAAATATTACCAAGTTCGTTACACATTGTTAGTATATTTTTAACTAAAATGTAGTTTTTTCTATTAGTTAAAATATTATCTACTAGGCTTTTATCAATTTTAATTTCATCTACTTCAATTTGAGAAAGTGTAACTATATTTGAATATGCACAGCCGAAGTCATCTAGTGAAATTTGAAAATTATTTTTTTTGAAATTAGTTATAAGCGACGATGCAACATTATTTTCTACTAATCCTACTCGTTCTGTAACTTCTATTATAAGAAGATTATGTGGAACGTCATATTTGTCGCATATTTTCATTATGGTATCCACAATTCCATATTCAAGCAATGTTACACGACTTAAATTTACAGAAACTGGAACTGCTTTGTCAATTTTTGACCATTTATTTAAAAGTTTGCAAACTTCTTCTACAACAAATAAATCAATATGTCTAATTATTGATTTTTGTTCATAAAGTGGAATAAATTGGTCAGGGAAAACCATTTTATTATTTGTTTTATCAAAACGTCTAATAAGTGCCTCTGCACCATGTATTTTTCCTGTTGTTAATTCAAACTGAGGTTGCAAATTTATGCTAAACTCACCATTGTCTAAAAATTTGAATAAATCACTCAACGTGCTATCCGATATTTCATCTATACCTGTGTGGGCAGACGAATAATACTCTTGTTTGTTGATATACATAACAGCTTTTGCATCGTTTATTAGCTGTTCACAGTCATATCTTCCTTGGTCAAAAGCATTCCCAATCGCAAAAAGGTTATAAGTTTCTTTTTTTAATATATTACGCAATGAATTAATAGATTGTTCAAACTCATTTTTATCAACATTTAAGAAAAATCCTACATATTCATCTCCTGAAATACGATAAAGTTCTATTTTAAAGTGATTTTGCATTATTTCTGTAGCTTTTTTTATAAATTCATCGCCTTTAGTATATCCAAATTCAGAATTTATTTTTTTAAGCCCATTTATATTTGCAAAAAATATTCCTAATGATTTAGGTAAATTTTCTTTTATTTCTTCTATTTTTCGTGCGTAATATGTATGTGTATAAAAATCTGTAAGAATATCTTTTTCTGCAATTTTTGCCATATTTAAAAGCAATTCATTTTGCGTTACGTCTTTTTCTAAAAAGCCCGAAACAGCTTGCAATAAACGAAAATCATTTGTGTTTTTACGACAATTGCTCATCGTTATCGTTCCAAGAGGTAATTTTTCTTCATCTTCTATAACAGATATTGCAAGATTTTCTATTTTAAAAGCTTCTAAAATTTCAAAGTTTAAAGTACCTTCTTTAAAATCTTTATCTTTTCTTTCTATAAAATTTATTCTTTTTTCGTTTCTTTGTTTAAGCCATTCTACAAAATTTGCAGGGCTCATTTTTTCGCTTAAATCAGATACAATTATTATGCTATCGTCTTTTTTCCAATTATATGCACACGGTAATCTAATACCATCACTATTGGTTAAATTCATATAAAGATAAGTTTTATCAGCATCATAAAAATCGCCTAATATTTTTAGCAAAGAGGGAATTTTAACATCTTCTTTTTCATTTAAAAAAGAAATACATAAATCTATACTTTCTTCAAAAGATATATTATTTTCATTCATAAAAACTCATCCTCACATAATTATATATATATACAATTATATCATACATTTTTATACTTTGTCTATACTTTTTACATGAATATTTACTATGTAAAAATTTTATACATTTTTTGTAAAAAATATTGAAGTTGCATTTACTTTGTGATATAATAATGTATACTATATAAAATAGGAGATTATTTATGAACCCAAACACAGAGAAAACTTTAATATCAAAAATTGTTTCTAGTCGACTGTGTAAAGTTACAATTATTATAAACCTTGTAGTTTTGTTGGTTATTGTAAATTCTATAAGTAATGTTGTATATATTTTACAAACGCAACATTCTATGGAAATTGTAGATAATGTTTCAAGCTCTATAGAAACTACAATGTCAAAATATATACTGTTATGTGATGTTTTAGCGAAAACTACATCAATAATAGATATAGTTTCTGCAGGAAATAAAGAAGTTCCTATGCATATGCAAGATACTGCAGACGATGTTATACGACAGCTTTCAATTTTAGCTAAAGAATTTGAAGGTATTATCTGTACATTCGGTATTTTATCCGTTGCACAAGATGGCTATCTTATAGAAGATGGCTCGTATTCTGACGAAGATTTTTCTTTTAAAGAACGTCCTTATTTCAACGTTGTAACAGATGCCGAAGTTAAAGTTACTTTACCATATAAAGATGTTTTATCTGATAATATCGTAATATCTATCGGTGCTCCAATTTTTGATGGCGACACTGTAGTAGGTGCTGTTGTTATAGATTTATACCTAGAATTTGTATCTGATATTATCGCCGAAAGTAATAATGCCGAAACGGGCAAAGGTATGGTTTTAGACGAAGTATACACAATTATTGCACACCCAGAACAAGAACTTCTTGGTTCGGATTTATCTGAAAATATATCTTATAGCGAAAATATTATAACCGAATTGTTTATGCCATCTGATAAGTTAGTTATTTTTACAGAAAACGAAGAAAACAGAATAGGGTATGTAGGTTTAATTCCTGAATATAATTGGAAAGTTTTAACTTATATGGATCTTGACGAATTTAATTCTCACACAAACAATATACTTTTAAATCTTTCTTTTATACTAGTTATAAGTATCATAATTACCATACTTACAGCAACTTTTACTGTTAAAAAATCACTTAAACCAATCACAGAAATAAAAATTGCCATGCAAGAACTTGCCGAAGGTAACACGTCATACAAATTAGCATATAAGTCTAAAAATGAAATTGGTGACCTTGCTGACAATGTCCGATTTGCAAGTGAAATGCTTTCTGACTACATAGCTCAAATTGAATATCAACTTGACATCGACGAATTAACTCTTCTTTACACAGAAAGAAAATTTATTAAAGAAGTAGAAAATGCTTTAATAACAGATACTGCTAACACATATACAATTTTATCTTTAGATATTGATAATTTTAAATATATTAATGATACTCATAATTACCAAGTAGGTAGCGAAGTTTTAAAAGAACTTGCTATCCAACTTAGAATTTTAATTGGTGATAATACCATCATTTCAAGAGTTCACTCTGATAATTTTCTAATTTTACTAAAACAAGAACAATCTAATATAATAGCTAATGCAAGCCGTGACTACGCACCGTTTCAAAAAAAGGTTGCTTGTGTTGTAGATGAGCATTACGATTTAAGTATGAGTATCGGTTTATATTCTATCACAAATAAATCTTTAGATATTCCTTCTATGATAGACTGTGCTGTTTATGCACGAAACAAAGGTAAATCTGTAGCTGGTTTTTCTGTAAATACTTATAATGATGATATGCACGCTCAAAGAACCTCTAATAACTACATTGTTTCAAAAATGCGTGATGCTGAAATAAATAACGAATTTGTTATCTATTATCAACCAAAATTCGACTTAGTTACTAACGAAATTAAAGGTGCTGAAGCATTAGTAAGATGGTTTCACGATGGTTCGATGATTTCTCCAGGTGACTTTATATCAATCTTTGAAAACAACGGATTTATCGAAAAACTAGACTACTATGTAATGCGTGCTACTTGTAAATTTATAAAAGATAACCAAGATAAAGATTTACCAATTATTTCTGTAAATCTATCTGGTGTTACTATGATGAAACCAGACATTGTGCAAAATATCTTAGATATCGTAAAAGAACATGGTTTATGCACTAGCAGAATAGAACTAGAAATTACAGAAAGTGCTTTTGTAAACCAATTCGAAGAAGTTGTAGAGCGTATTAATGACTTTAGACAAGAAGGCTTTAGAATTTCTATGGACGACTTTGGTTGTGGTGTATCATCTTTAGGTAGACTAAAAGATATGCCAATTGACGTTTTAAAAATTGACAGAGAATTTATTATTGATTCTCCTCAAAAAGCAAACGCTGATAAAATTCTTAAAAATATCGTTAACATGGCAAAAGACCTTGAGTTAAAAATTGTTATAGAAGGTATCGAAACACCTACTCAACTAGAACTTATGCGTGACCTTGGTTGCGACTTAGGGCAAGGATTTATTTTCTCAAGACCTCTTCCAGAAAACGAATTTTTAGAAAAATTAACAAACCAAGTATTAAACTAATTAAATACAGCGACGTAAGTTACAATATTGTAGCCTACGTCGCTTTTGTCATATCTAAATTTTCAAATTAACTAACTATCCGTAATAAAAAACCACCGACTTTCGTCAGTGATTTATGTATTTATTGAGAAAACTCAAACGTTATTGTATCTAGTACTTGCAAACGCTTTACTAATACTTCGAAATTGTTTTCAATTTCTTTAATTGTATCATCGTCTGCATCATCGTCAAATTCGTAGCCTTTGTCATCATCTTCTAAAAATCTCATGAAATCTAGTTCAAAATCAGCTGATTTAATATTTTTTATTTCTAAATATTCTACCATTTCCTCAACTATTTGAGGTTCTTCTAATATTATTTCTGGATTTATATGCCCTTTATATAAGTATGCATCTTCTCCTATATATACTGCCGAAAGTCTTTTAGCCATTTCATTCACTCCTTTTTTCATTAAATTATAACATATCTTATATATTATGTCAAATGCGTCCATGGAAGAAAATTGAGGTTTTCAAGACTAAATGTTTTAAATCGCTATCAATAGAGTAATATCAACTTTTAATTTTTTCATCAAAACAAAAAATTGATGTTAATAGAAAAAGACTGCAAAAAAACATTTTTCGACAGTCTTTGCCACCTTAAATAGGTGATATTAGTTTATTATTAAATTTTCTTACCACATTTGCCACAAAAATTTTTATCTTGAGCTATTTCTGCACCACAACCTGAACAATGTACCGTTGTTTTCATAGCTGTTCCACAATCTTTGCAAAAAGTAGAACCTAAAGGTTGCAATTTATTACAATTCGGACAAGTTGCGTTTGAACGAACTTTATCTGCTGTATCTTTTGCTTTTTCTTTAGTTTCTATAGCTGTTTTTTTAGCAATATTTACAATATCCAAAGCAGTATCATTTAAATTTTTCGCAAGGTCTATAAATTCTTCTTTAACCGATACTTCATTGTCTAGCGTACCAGTTTTTGCAAGTTCTTCGCATGCTAATTTCGTAAACACATAAACTAAAACTCCGAATATTACTGCTATAAAAGGCGACACAGCTAATTTTAAAATTTGCTCAGATTGGTCTACATACCAAAAACCTGCTAAAATATTAACTATAGTCATTACCATAAATGGAATAGTGCCTTTTTCTTTGTTCGTAACTATAGAAAATACTGCAAAACTCGCTGTAGCTAGTGTTAAAATCATTTGTATGATAATATTTGCTTTTACCGAATCATTTCCAGCTTCTTCAAAAAATTCAGCTAAAGCATACATCGTAAAATTAGATTTTTGATAAAGACCCATCATGATATTTCCATAAACATTTGATGTGTTAAATGATACATACGTAGTAAAAAATGCGAAAAATAAGCTTAACGCAACTAATATTACAGCTATCATTTTTTTTGTTTTTGTGTCAATTGAATTAATAAATTGCATGTTTTTCTCCTAAAATTGTTTTACAATATATTTTAGCACATCATATTCAAAATGTCAATGAAGTACGTTAAATATCCGATGAATTTTTACCATATCTCGCTTCTAAGTACTCATTATGCAACTTAGGTATATCAATTTTTGCCATATTTTCCATTTCCGTAGGGGTTTGCCAGTTTTTTGGTGAATGTTTTTTCAAAGTTCGTTTATATTTTCTTCGCACTGTCATTTCGCTACTAAAATTGAAAATTTCGCCTAAATTAAACGAGTTTCCCAAAGAAGTTTTAACATCTTTTTCATCTGTATTTAAAGTTGATTCGATTATGTCATTTTTTACAACTAGGGGATTATGTAAGATTTCTATAAACGCTAAAATCCCTTTAACAAACACATTTATAAGAAAAATTAGCGTTGCAATATATATAATAGGCTCTATAAAATCATATAATTTATACAAATACTCGGTATATGATGCTCTGCCCATTTCGTCTAGTTCTTCATACGAAGGTCCTTTTTCAAAATTTTCTTCTAAAACTTCTTCCTCTGCCTCATACAAAGGTACTTCTTCTGCTTCAAAATCAAATGGGTCAAAGGCAAATGACAAAAATTGATATTGACTATTTATAATAGGCGATATAATCAATATTACCAAAAGTCCTGTTATTATAAATATTTTCGTAGATTTATCTAAAATTAACTGCGAGGGCATATTTGATTTTTCTTGTCTTAGCATTACATATTCTTCGGATTTTATAAGTCCGTTTCTCACAAACATTAAAATCATAACGATAAGCGTATTTTGAATAATAATTTCTTGTAAAAAAACTTGCTCGGTAAATGCTGAATAAATGTAAAAAATACCCATTGATATTATTGCTGACGTGGTAATTCTATCAAAATCGCCAGTTTCTCCATATAAATGATTACAAATTCTTCTGTAATATGGCAAAATAACTATAATTGTAAATATAATACACTGAGATATTGCTAAACTACATAAAATTATAACTATACCAGCTAACAAAAACTTTCCAAAAGTATTTAGCTTTGTATAAAAATATCCTAATGCAAATATGGGAATAAAAAGCAATAGACCTTTTAAATACAACGTTTCTACAGATTTAGAAACATCTTCTAAGAACCATTTATTAAATTCGCCTGCAACATACGCATAAAAAACTGCTAAAACCAAAGTCCATGCGATATAAGGAGTGATATTTATTATCTTTTTTCGTATTAAATTCATAAAAACTCCTTACTCAACATCTTTATGGTCGGCATTCCAAAGACAAAGTTTATCTTTTGGCATTGATAACGGACGAATAAAGTCGCTGTATGGTAAAATCCAGTAAAAATTTTCGAAATTACTTTCTATTTTTTCTTTAACATCTAAATTTTTAGATATAATTACAGTGTATGTGCTATCAAGTTGCATATCTAAATAATCATCTAAAGGTTTTTCTGCACCAAGTGTAATGCGTGATAAATGTTGTCTAACTGTATTTGTTAAAAGCCCATTTAGATTATAAAGCTCTATATTTTTATTCGTTACAACATCTATTGCATTCGACACAAAAGTTACGTCGCAATCTATATGCAAAAGCCTTTCTATAAGCGAAGACGCAACACGAATAGCCTCCTCGTTTAACCATTCTTTTTTTGTAGTATCGTTATCATATGTATCTAAAAACACTAAAACTTTCTGCTTAGAAGTTGAATCATAAGTATTAACTACAAGGTCGCCCGACTTTGCAGAAGCTTTCCAGTTTATGCTGTTTAACGTATCCGTTGGAGTATAATCTCGAATACCTGCAAAGCAAAAAGGGTCGTCTATTAGCAGTTTTCTAACAGCAAGGTCGCCTTGTATTTGACGAAAAGGCAACGCAATTTTCGAGCTTTCAACTCGTCTTGGAAAAACATAAAAATATTTATGAAAAGTATTTTTTGCTATAATTTTATTGTTTAAAAAAACATCATACGCTATAAGGTCTACCGAAGAAAGCGTATAATAACCTCTTTTCGTACAAATTATATCAAATGTTCTGCTTACTTTTTGTTTTATTCCAAGCGAAAAAACATCTCGTCTATAAAGTTTATCTGTTATAGCAGTATTTTTCGTATCTCCAATATATTGCAAACCTTTGTCTAAAACAAATCTCGTTTCAAGCGTAGGTAGTGGCAAAAATTTATTATTTGTAACCACTTGGGTAATTGATGTTTTAGAACCCTCAAAAACTTGCTCTTTTGGCAAAATTACTTCAGCAGATAATTTATAATCCCAATATCTACTATATAAATAATTTATTAAATAATACGTGATAAATAATGCTACAAAAGCATAAAAAATCATCATTTACTCCACTCCTCAGTAGTAATAGAAACTGTATTTAGCAAATTCTCTATTGCGTTTCGTTGCTCAATTGGTGAGCTAAAACCACCTGTAATTTGCACTCTATGTGCTAAAACAGGAACTGCTATCGCTTTTACATCTTCTGGAATAACAAAATCTCTACCTTGAATAAAAGCATAAGCACGAACTGCACTTAAAAGTGCTAAACTTCCACGAGGACTAATTCCTACTTCAAAAACAGCACTTTCTCTTGATTCTACAGCAATATCTGCAATATAATCTACAATTAAATCATGAACATGCACTTCTTTGCACTTAGCTACTAATTCGTTTATTTGAACAGCTGTGCAAACATTATCTAAGCTTTTTAGTGGTTCATCTGTCATAAAGCGTTTTAAAATAGCAACCTCGGTATCTTTAGTCGGTGCTTTCATATTAATTCGCATTAAAAAACGGTCTAGCTGTGCCTCTGGTAGTGGATATGTACCTAATGTTTCTAATGGGTTTTGCGTTGCGATAATTAAAAAAGGTTTATTTAAAGGGGAAGTTATTCCATCTACTGTAATTTGCTTTTCTGCCATACATTCAAGCAAGCTAGATTGCGTTCTAGGGGTTGCACGGTTTATCTCATCTGCAAGTAAAATATTACAAAAAGCCGGTCCTTTTTTAAAAACAAATTCACCCTCTTTTTGATTGTAATAATTAAGCCCTGTAACGTCTGACGGAAGTAAGTCAGGAGTAAATTGTATTCTGTTAAATTTTCCCGAAATCGACCTTGCAAGGCTCGAACACAGTACTGTTTTACCAGTTCCTGGCATATCTTCTATTAAAATATGTCCTTCTGAAAGTATAGCTGTTAGTAATAAATCTATAGTTTCAGATTGTCCTACCATAACCTTTTCTATATTTTCTTTAATTTTTTGTACCATAATTAAACCACCTTTGAAATTTTTTATTTTAATTATACTATAAATATATTAAAAAATCAACTTTTTTTATGCAATAAATCCAAAGATTGTAAATATATTTTTCATGTAAATGTTTTTTATGTAATAAAGCAAAGTTTCTTTTCATAATGTTTAGTAATAAACAAAAAGGGGTTGAGAAGATTGATAGGTATACCAGAAGAAAGAGCGATTAAAGTTGCAAAATACATAATAGACAACAAAGCAACTGTGCGTGATGCAGGAAAAGTTTTCAAAATTTCTAAATCTACAGCACACAAAGACATAACAACAAGGCTTGAGAAACTAAATCCAGAACTTTATACAAGAGTTCGAGAGGTTTTAGATACAAATAAGCAGGAAAGACATATTCGAGGTGGGGTTGCCACCCGTGAAAAATATAAAAATATGAACATTTAAGGAGTTTTAATGTTATCTTACGTATGGTGTGGTTTGATTTTTCTAAGTTTGATTTTTGGAGTTATAACAGGGAATATATCGAGTGTAACTCAGAGCGTTAGCTTAGGTGCAAAAGAAGCAGTAACTTTAATTATATCAATACTTGGTATAATGTGCTTTTGGTCAGGTATTATGGAAATATTAATACAGTCAAAATTAATTGATAAATTAGCAAAAGTTTTCAAGCCTGTTTTATCACTTATTTTCAAAAAAGCCTCGAAAGACCAAGAAGCAATGCGTTATATTACCTCGAATTTCACAGCTAATTTACTAGGGTTATCTAATGCTGCCACACCAATGGGTTTGAAATCTGCTGATAGAATTTACGAAATACATGGTAGACGTGGAACTCCTGATGATTTGATAATGCTTATCATCATAAATTGTTCGTCTATACAATTAATCCCAACTACAGTATCTGCAATTCGTGCAAACTACGGAGCAGAAAACGCTTTTGATATTTTGCCTGCTGTATGGATTACTTCGCTTATTTCTGTTTTAAGTGGAATATTAGTTGCTAAACTGTGTCAAAAAGGTGGCTTATGAGTGAATTTGTATTACCAATAATCATAACTTTTATAGTGTGCTACGGTTTGTATAAAAAAATAGATGTATTCGAAACTTTCGTTTGTGGCGTTCAAAAAGGCATTGAAATAAGTATTAAAATTTTTCCTACTATTTTAGGTCTTGTAACTGCCGTGTATATGCTACGTGCCTCGGGTGCTATAGAATTTTTATCCGAATTTTTATATCCTGTAACCTCGATTTTAGGAATACCGAAAGAATGCACTCCTTTGGTTTTGTTAAAACCAATAAGTGGGGGTGGTGGGCTTGCTATAGGAAGTGATATTTTAAAAAATCACGGTGCAGATAGCTATATCGGCAGAGTTGCATCTATCATGCTTGCATCTAGCGAAACAAGTTTTTACACAATGTCATTATACTACGGCTCGCTAGGTATATCTAAAATGAAATACACTGTAATTTGTGCTTTAACAGCTGATTTAACAGCGTTTATAGTAGCAAGCCATGTTGCAAAATTTATGTAGGTCAAATTTTATATTTGACCTTTTTTATTTATCCTAAAAACTAAAATTTTTTTAAATAAAAAAGACTGCTAAAAAATACTTTCAACAGTCTAAAACGACTAATTGTCGTCTACTTTATTAATCTATAAATCCTCCACCAATTAAAACATCATCTATATAAAATACAGCTGATTGTCCAGAAGCAGGTGCTCTAACTGGCTCTATAAACACAATTTCGCAAGTTCCGTCTTCATTTGAATACACAGTAGCTTCGTTTTCTTCTTTTGAATAGCGAATTTTTACTCCTGCTTTAAATTCTGTTCCATAAAAACCATCTACAGCAAAACTTGTGTTAGAAATCGTTATTTTATCCATAAAAATATCTTTATCTGATAAAATAATATTATTGTTTTCTACATCTATTTTATGCAAAAAAAGTCTAGTTTTCGCAGATACTCCAAGTCCTCGCCTTTGACCTACAGTATAATTATGAATACCTTTGTGTTTGCCTAAAATATTTCCATCTAAGTCTACAAAATTCCCCTCAGGCATTGAGTGTCCACGGCTTTCGATATATTTAGTATGATTTTCTGGCACAAAACAAATTTCCATGCTATCTGGCTTTTTCGCAACGTGCAAATCCATTTCTTCGGCTTTTTTTCGAACTTGCTCTTTTGTTTCAAATTCACAAAGCGGGAAAATAAGTTTTTTTATAATTGGGGGCGTAAGTCTACAAAGCATATAAGACTGGTCTTTGTTTGAGTTCGCCTTTTTTATAACCTTTTGTTCTTTACCTTTTAAATTTACAATATCAGTTTGAAGATAATGACCTGTCGCTATAAAATCTGCGTCTAGTTTTTTTGCATAGTCATTTAAAATCGCAAATTTCGAAGTAGGGTTGCACATTATGCAAGGATTTGGCGTGCGACCTTTTAGGTATTCATCTACAAAATATTTGCAAACATTATCTTCTAAAGTTTTGCGAAAATCATGACTGATAAACTCTATACCTACAGTTTTAGCCACTGTTTTCGCATCATCTACAAGGGTTAGTCCAGCGTCTAAAAAAACACCTATAACCTCATATCCGTCTTTTTTTAAAAGAGCTGAAGCTACAGCAGAATCAACACCACCAGATAAGCCTAAAATCACTTTTTTATTCATTCTATTCTCCTATAATAGTTAAATTTTCTATATTAATACATTTTTTAGTATCTTCGTCTATTTCAAAAATTGTAGCGTTTAAAAATTGCGTTCCACTAGCTGGTCTAAATCTTTCTTGAATATCTCCACGAAACATTTTTATAGAACAAACAGGGTCAACGCCAATTACCGACCACATAGGACCTACCATTCCTACATCTGTAATATATCCTAAACCGTTTGGGAAAATTCTAGTATCTGCCGTTTTTACATGTGTATGCGTTCCAAAAATTGCCGATACTTTGCCATCTAAGTGAAAAGCAAGTGCATATTTTTCGCTAGTTGCTTGTGCATGAAAATCTATAATAGCTATATCAAAATCTTCTACCTCTTTTAGAATTTTTTCTACACATAAAAAAGGATTATCAGGACCTACTTCCATATCAACTCGACCTATTAAATTTATAACAAGCACATTATAATTATTTACATTATATATAGAATATCCTGTTCCTGGTAGTTGAGGTGCATAATTATGTGGACGCAAGATATATTTATTATCGTCTAAATAATTAAAAATATCACTTTTTTTAAAGCTATGATTTCCTAAAGTTATAACATCTACACCATAAGAAAACAAAGAATCTGCTTGAGAGGGAATTATTCCTAAATCACTTGCATTTTCGCCATTTGCAATTACAAAATCTATTTTATGTTCTTTTTTTATTTTTGGTAGATATTTTTCTACAGTTTCTACTCCAGAATTTGATACAATATCACCAATTGCAAGTATTTTCATAAATTCTCCTTAAATTAATTGTTTTTTACCTGTTTTCTTATATCATCACCAAAGAAAAATACAAAACGAAAATCTCCATCAAGCCTTGAAGCAATAGCAGGGGAGTATTTTTTAGAAATTTCTGGCAAAACAAAGTTTGTGTTAATTATCATAGGCTTATTTCTCATAATTCTATCGTTTATAAGGTCGTAAAGCACCGAAATTGTAAAAGCTGTTACCATTTCCGTTCCTAAATCATCTATAATAAGTAAATCGCAATTTGTATATTGTTCAATTTTTGCTTGCTTAAAAGATATATTTGAATCTACTTCATCAAAATTCCTAAATTTTACGCTCTCGTATGTGTTAAAAAGGTTTATACAAGTATCATATACAACAGAATACGATTTTTCTGTTACTATTTTTGCTATAGAAGTTGATAAAAACGTCTTTGAAAGACCTGTACTTCCACAAAAAAGTAGGTTTCCAGAATTTTTTGTAAAATTATCAGCGTAGTCTTTTGCTATTTTAAAATTAATTTCCATATTTTCATATGGCGATTTTTTATATCTTTCATCTGCCTCTTTTGAATATACATCAAAATTAAAATAGTCAAAACTCTGTGTTTTCACATTCCACATAGCAGATTTTTCTCTATATTGTAAAACTTCGCACGCTTTTTTTACGCAATCGCATACTTTTAACTCAACATATCCATAATCTTTGCACATAGGGCATTCGAAAACTGGGTCGAGATAATTTTTAGGATAATTATTAGCAACAAGCAACGCTTTTTTTTCTCGTGTCAAATTTCTATGATTTTCTCTTAATTTTTCTATTTCTTCATCGTGTTTTATGTTATCATCAAAAGCTATTATCGCACTTTTTGCAATATTAGAACGTACTTTATTATCTATTTTAATAATTTCTGGACATTTTTTAAACAGCTCATTTTTTCTTTCTTGCATAATTTGTTCGTTTTTCATTCTTTTTATATCATATTCACGAAGTACTGCACTCAAATGTCTTTTTTCCAATTAAATCACTCCTTATGTAATTCTTTCATCATTTCAATTTCCCACGGTTCAAGTTCGCCAGTTCTTTGAGATTGTGGTTTAATATGTCTATCTTTTTTCTCTAGTTTTTCATCATCAGAAAGTATATCTTCAGCAGTTAATAAATTTTGGTCTTTTAAATTAATCAAAATTTTATTTAGATAGCTGTAGCTAAACCTGTTTATACTTCTATACATTTTATCTACAGCAAGCACCACAGCATCGGGTTTAAATCCATAACTTATAAACTTTATAATATAGTCTTCTTCGTTTTCTTGAAGTTTTCTATCAAATTTCTTTAGTGCGTGCATCATATCTTCTATAAGTGGTTTCTCCGTTAGCTTGCTTGCAATATAATTCGTAGCCTCGCTATAAGAGGCGATACCCATATCTACCCAATTTGTGGCTTCTCGTTCAATATCCTTAGTTGTTGGTATATCCAAACTTTTACTTTTAATATACGCTAAAAGTTCTATAATTACTTCTGCTGGAAGTTTTAGACCACTATATAAATATAGCATTGTTTTTATATATCCTGTTGTCAATCTTTTATTAATAGTTTGCTCGCATGTGATACATACAGCTTCGAACTTATTATCCTTGCGTGCTTCGTTTATTTCAGCTATTGTGTAATTTGGTTTTTTAAGAGTAGAAATAGGCTTTGTATCTTCTGCCTCTCTTTTTAAAATTTGCATGCTAAGTAAGTCATATATAGCTAAATCGTATCTTTCTTTACTAAAATTCAAATTTTTCAAAACACTTTTTTCTGAAATATCTTCTTTATTTCTTGTCATATATAAATATAAAATTGCTACATCAGGATTTGCAGTAAGTAAAATTTTATCTACAATTTCACCTTTTAAAACGCAAAAATCATTAGAATCTAAAATAAGTTTTGAAATCGACATAAAACCTCCGTCAATATGTATCATAAAATAGCAATTAATATACTATAGGCAACACCTCATAACTATAATAGTTAAATTTTTCAGATAAATTTTTCGTTAATTTGTGCAAAAATTATGCAGTAATACTTTCGTCTTGTAAGTGATTTTTGTGCGACATTACGTAAAATTTACAAAAAAGTTGACGGTTTCGGCGTTAGCCGTTAGTTGTGAGGCGTTGCCTATATAATACTACAAAATTCAAAAGTTTTCAAGATAAATTATATTTAATAATTTTTCCAAAAAAGTCTTGCATTACATATTCATTTGTGATATAGTATTTAGGAACGATAAATACACACGTAGAATTTTGGATATTTGTGTTTGCTTTGCAAATTAGTATTTGTATAATATTCTACGGAGGAAAAAACTAAAGGAGACAAAAATTATGTCAATTATTTCAATGAAACAACTGCTAGAAGCAGGGGTGCACTTCGGTCACCAAACAAGAAGATGGAACCCAAAAATGGACGAATACATTTTTACAGACAGAAATAGTATTCACATCATCGACTTACAAAAAACTGTTAAAAAATTAGAAGAAGCTTACTACTTCGTTCGTGATGTAGCAGCAGACGGTGGAGAAATCCTTTTTGTTGGTACAAAAAAACAAGCTCAAGATGCTATTAAAGAAGAAGCTGAAAAAATCGGTATGTACTACGTAAACGCTCGTTGGTTAGGTGGTATGCTTACTAACTTTAAAACAATGCGTCGTCGTATCGACAGATTAAACCAACTTAAAAAAATGCAAGAAGACGGTACTTTTGACCTACTTCCTAAAAAAGAAGTTATCAAATTAGGCCTTGAAATTGCTAAACTAGAAAAATATCTAGGTGGCGTTAAAGGAATGAAAAAAATTCCTGCTGCTTTATTTATAGTAGACCCTAAAAAAGAAAAAAATGCAATAGCTGAAGCTCATAAATTAGGTATTCCTGTAGTTGCAATTTGTGATACAAACTGTGACCCTGATGAAGTAGACTACGTAATCCCAGGTAATGATGATGCTATTCGTGCTATTAAATTAATTGCAGAATGTATGTCAAAAGCTGTTATCGAAGGTAGACAAGGTGTAGACCAAGAAGCTACTCAAGAAGTAACAAAAGAAGCTTAATATAACAATTTCTAACAGCTCTTTTAAAAGGGCTGTTATCAAAGTAAAAATATTTATTTTATATAATAATCGGAGGAAAAATAATGGCATTTACAGCTCAAGACGTAAAAAAATTACGTGAACAAACAAACGCAGGTATGATGGATTGTAAAAAAGCATTAACAGAATCAAATGGTGATTTTCAAGGTGCTGTTGAATATTTAAGAGAAAAAGGCCTTGCAGCAGCTGCTAAAAAAGCAGGTCGTGTTGCAGCAGAAGGTATGGTTATAGCTAAAACTTCTGAAAGTGGCGTTGGTGTTATTTTAGAAGTAAACTCTGAAACAGACTTCGTTTCTAAAAATGAAGAATTCCAAAAATTCACATCAAACCTTGCAGACGTTGTAATAGAAAAGATACCTGCTGATGTAGAAGCTCTTTTAGCTTGCGAAATGGAAGGCAAAACTGTTTCTGAAGTTTTAACTGACAAAATCTTAACTATCGGCGAAAAATTAGAAATTAGACGTTTCGTACGTAAAGGTGCTTGTAAAGTAAACGTTCCATACATTCACATGGGTGGTAAAATCGGCGTTTTAGTTTCTATGCAAGTTTCTGATAACTTAAAAAATAATGCAGAAGTTATCACTTTAGGTAAAGATGTTTGTATGCAAATTGCTGCAATGCGTCCTGGTTACCTAAATCGTTCTGAAGTTCAAGCTACAGACCTTGAAAAAGAAAGAGAAATCTTACTTGCTCAAGCTTTAAACGAAGGTAAACCACAAAATATCGCAGAAAAAATGGTTGAAGGCCGTATCAATAAATTCTATGAAGAAAATTGTTTATTAGATCAAGCTTTTGTTAAAGAAAACAAAATTTCTGTATCAGAATATGCTTCTCGTATAGCAAAAGAAAACGGTGGAGAAATCGAAATCGTTGCATTCACTCGTTTTGAAACTGGTGAAGGTATTGAGAAAAAAGAAGATGATTTTGCTGCTGAAGTAGCTAAAATGTCTAAATAAATAAGCTAAGAAACCATAGGTTATCCTATGGTTTCTCTATTATAAGTAGGTATAAATGAATAATAAAACACTTAAAAATTCCTTAGTTACGTATATCATCGTTGTAACTTATGGGATTATACTTTTTTTAACTCTTACAAATTTTGATATGCTGTACAGTCGTATTCTAACCGTTGCATCATATATTTCACCTTTTTTTACTGCAATGGCTATCGCTTTTATTTTTAACATACCCGTTAAATTTATAGAAGAAAAGCTACTCTCAAAAACCCCTTTAAAACTAGGTGTAAAAAGAGCTGTTTCAATTTCAACTACAATTTTACTATTTTTCACTTTTACTACAGCTCTTATAACGTTCATCTTTCCACAAATTAGAGATAGTGTATCAACACTCACAAGCTCTGTCCAAGGTTACATAAATAGTGCCAACGGCATGGATATGTTGTATAATCTAAATATTCCTACAGAAATTGTGACTATTATAGAATCTCAACTAGAAAAAATCATAATTTTCACAACAACTCTTATAAGTAATATTATTCCATATACTATAAATTTAATAATGCAAATAATTAGTGGGGCATTTAATTTAATTATGTCTTTTATTATTTCTATTTATATTTTAGCTAGCAAAGAAAATCTTGCTCGTGGTTTTAAAAAACTTTTATATGCAATTTGTAATAAAAAAATCGCTGATGGCATAGTTAATATTGCAAATCTTGCTAATGTAACTTTTAGTGGTTTTATTGGTGGACAACTTACTGAAGCTGTAATTTTAGGAGCTTTAACAACTATAGGAATGCTTATTTTAGGGCTAGAATACGCTCTTTTAATAGGTACTATAATCGGTGTTACGAGTGTAATTCCTATGTTTGGTGCTTTTATAGGTGCTACTCCTGGAGTTATAATTTTAATGATGATTAGCCCATCAAAAGCCGTTATTTTCGTAGTATTTATTATACTTTTACAACAATTTGAAGGTAATTTAATTTATCCTCGTGTAGTAGGTAGTTCTATCGGAATTTCTGGACTTTGGATACTTTTCGCAATGCTACTCGGTGGTGGTCTTGGTGGAGTTGTCGGAATTTTACTAGGTATACCATCTTTCGCTGTAATTTATATTTTAACAAGAAATTTTGCAAATTATATTTTAGAAAAAAAGAATATTTCTATTCCAGAAATGAATGAAGAAATTACAGAAATTATAAGCGAAGATATAGGGGAAGTCGAATAAATTTAAGTCAGCGTCAAAATTTGATGCTGATTTTTTTCACTAAAAGCATTGACAATTATTTAACAAAATGTTACAATGAAATATATAGTTTTAAGGAGGGTTTTTTATGAAAAAATTTGACATAGTATCTCTAGGAGAAATTTTAATAGACTACACACCACGAGAAAATTCAGAATCTGGAATGGCAGTTTTCGAACAAAATCCAGGAGGAGCACCAGCAAATGTGCTTGTTTCAGCAACAAAACTAGGTTTAAACACTGCTTTTATAGGAAAAATTGGCTGTGACATGCAAGGAGAATTTTTAAGAAAAACTCTAATAGACCAAAAAATCGAAACAAAAGGATTAATTTCTGACGACAAATATTTTACAACACTTGCTTTCGTTAGCATCAATGAAAACGGCGAAAGAAATTTTGCTTTTGCTAGAAAACCAGGTGCTGATACAATGCTTAGTTACGATGAAGTTGACTTAGATTTAGTAGAAAACACAAAAGTTTTTCATTTTGGCTCGCTTTCTTTAACAGACGAAACAGCTCGCAAAGCAACTATTTTTGCTGTAAATAAAGCAAAAGAAGCAGGGGCTTTAATCTCGTATGACCCAAATTATCGTGCACCTTTGTGGTCATCAAAAGAAGAAGCTATTGAAAAAATGCGTTCTGTTTTGGATTATGTAGATATTTTGAAAATTTCTGACGAAGAAACCGAACTTATAACCGACCAAAAAGACCCTTATAAAGCTTGCGAAGTACTTATTTCAAAAGGAATTTCACTAGTTGCAGTAACGCTTGGCTCAAAAGGAGCATTAATTGCAACAAAAGAGGGGGCAGTTCAAGTAGATGGGTTCAAACCTGCTAGAATTTGTGATACAAATGGGGCTGGCGACTCGTTCTGGGGAGGTTTTTTATATAAAATCATCGAAAATAATACAGTTATTTCTGAAATATCTTTAGATACAATTCGAGAAAATACAACTTTTGCAAATGCAGTAGCTAGTTTGTGCGTCGAAAATTTCGGTGCAATTCCTGCTATGCCAACTTTAGATTTAGTAAAAAAACGCCTTAATGGTTAATATAATACAAAAAACAGCCACTTATGTGGCTGTTTTAGTTTGTCTGAAAGTTTCTGAGCAATTTTTTAGTTTTAGACGAAATTTTTTACATTTATGCTTTGATTTAAATCTTTCAGTATTAAAATCTCAAATTTCTTACGTGTATACAATTATTTTTTATCATTCGTTGTTTTTTCTTATTAACAGATTTTAATATTTCTAAAACACAAATTAAAAAATTTAAGCGAGCGTAAGTTTTACCAAGGTATTTTTCCAAAAATCTATCAAATATATTATATAAACTTTCTATTATTCTAGGTAAATTAGCAAAAAACACAATTATAGAAGCAATAAAGCATAAATTGGTTGTATTTTCAATTGTTTTTAACACTTTATTCATCATAATAGTCCTTCTCATCTTAGTTAATTGTTATTGTCCATATATTTTCGTATATTTTGTTACTTTCTAATGATATTAAATTCTCTTGTTTTGCTAAATCTTCAATTCTATCTTCACGAGATGGGGTAGACGACCACGGCTCGATACACACATATGGTGCTTTGGTTAGTGGTTTGTGCCAAATAGCAAGGTATTTCATAGATGGATAATGAACTTTTATGCTTTTTTCACCTTTTTCAGACTTTAAAATCACTTCATCAGACATATTTTTCATTAAAATCGCATCATGGTCAAATAAATCATGGCGTAATTTTAAAACTTGTCCAAAATTTGCTTTTGTATCTTTTCCAGTAATCAATTTAGTATCATCACTAACACCAACAATAATAGGTTCATGTTTTTTAACAAACTCAAGCTCGTAATCTGTGAAATCCAGACCATCATCTAAAGGAACATTAAAACCAGTATGCCCACCAACCCCAAAATACATAGTTTTTGTACCATTATTTTCTACTTCATATTTTGTTACTAAACTATTTTTTTCAAGTGAAAAAGTAATGCGAAAAGCAAATTCAAAAGGGTACGCTTTTAAAGTTTCTTCGTTTGATGTAATTTCTAGTTCAATTAAATCTTCTTTTTGTGTTTTTACCGAAAAATCATAAAGTTTTGCAAATCCATGAATTTGCATAGAATATTCTTTTCCATCTACTATGCATTTTTCTTGATTTAATCTTGCAACATAAGGAAAAAGCGTCGTAGCACGATTTGCCCAAAATTCTGCATTTCCTTGCCATAAATATTCAGTTCCATCTTTTTTAATAGACCAAAGTTCTGCTCCTTTGCTATTAACATCTACGCTTAAATAGTCATTTTTAATAGTATAAATCATAAATTAATCCTCTTTCTTTGTTTTTTTGCAAGCTATATTAACATTATACATTTATTTTAAAAATAATGCAATATTTTTTTAAAAACACTTGCTTTTTCACATAAAATACTTTATAATATTTATTAACTTAACAAGACAGTTCGCAACCATCCTGTCTTTAAACAAAACTAGGACTAAAGTACTTTTAAGTGCTTCTTTTGTCTTGGGAAAATTTATTTGATGTGTGCATTTATGTACACATTTTTTTATTGGAGGAAATATGGATAATGAAATAATGGAAAGATATTCTGTTATAAATGAAAAAAATCTGCGTGAAATCGTTTTAATACGTGGAAATGGCTGTAAATGGAGAAAATGTCGTTTTTGTGACTATCATTTAGATTTTTCTTCTAACGAAGAGGAAAATTATGAGCTAAATCTTCGTGAATTATCACGAGTTACTGGCGTTCATAAAAAACTTGAAATTATAAATTCTGGTAGTTTTGTTGATTTATCAGCTAAAACTATTGATTTAATAGAGAAAATTTGCGTAGAAAAAGGCATTCTCGAGGTTCATTTCGAATGTCATTATACTCACCGTGAGGAAACTGTTAAAATTCGTGAAAGATTTAATAATTTAGGGATTTTAGTTAAAATCAAAATCGGTGTAGAAACTTTTAATTCAATTTTTCGTGAAAGTTATTTAGTTAAAGGAATTACTACCGATAATCCAGCAGATATTGCAAAATATTTCGACGAATGTTGTTTGCTACAAGGAATATCAGGTCAAACAAAGGACTCTATGATTTTAGATATTCAAACTGGACTTGAGCATTTCGAGAGAGTTTGCGTAAATATAATGCAAGAAAACGGCATGCCTGTAAAACCAGACCCAACTGTTATAAAATGCTTTATAGAAGAAGTATACCCAATTTTTAAAGATGATATAAGAGTTGATATTTTGCTCGAAAATACTGCTTTTGGCGTCGGAGGAGTAACCACAAATGCAAAATGAAATAATTTTAATCACAACTTTACTAATAACTTACCTTGGAGTTTTAACTTTTTATAAATTCCTCGGAAAAACAGGGCTGTATGTATGGACTGCAATAGCTACTATTTGTGCAAATATCGAAGTTTTAATACTTATTGATGCGTTTAACATGGAACAAACTTTAGGAAATATCTTGTTTGCTTCAACTTTTTTAGCTACAGACTTGCTTTCGGAATACGAAGGTAAAGAATTTGCAAACAAAGCTGTAAAAGTTGGTATTTTTACAAGTATATCTTTTATTTTAATATCACAATCGTGGTTTTTATATGTGCCAAACGCAAACGATTTTGCCACTCCTGCAATAAAAAGCATATTTTCAAACACCCCAAGACTTATGATAGTCGGAATATTAGTTTATGCTATATCACAAGCTTTTGACGTTTGGTTTTATCACTATATTTGGGATTTTACAACGCAAAAATTTGGTAATTCTTCAAAATTTTTATGGCTTAGAAATAATTTATCGACTTTAGTTTCGCTATTGTTTAATACAATTTTATTTACATTTGGAGCTTTCTTTGGAACTTTTCCACAAGAAACTTTGATAGATATTTGTATAGCTTCTTATATAATTTTCATAATTACAAGCTTGCTTGATACACCAATTTTATATTTATATAAATTTACAAACAAACAAAATACGAAAGAAATTTAGTAATTTATGATATTTATAGCAAAATTTCACAAATAATAAACTAATAATCAAAAGAGTAAAGCAATTTATCTTTACTCTATAATTTAAAAAATAAATATTAATTTTTAAATTTTGTTGTGAAATTTTGTTGTTTTTTTTATTAATTTGTGATATAATAGCATAAAAGTAATATTATTTATTTAATAATAATCATTAAACATAGAGGAGAAATAAATGGGTCTTATAATTGGTGTAGACGCCGATGGAGTGCTTACAAATTTATACGAATTTAATAAAAGAACTGGTATAGAAATGTTTAAAAAAGACGTTGTAAATACTGCAGGGTACAGTGCTAGAGAAATGTTTGACCTCACAAAAAACCAAGAAATTAAGCACACTGCTAAATATTTTGACCAGTATTGTAAAAACGAAACACCTCGTGAAGGGTGTGTCGATGCTTTAAATCTTTTTTTTGACGAAGGATTAGAGTTGCACTCTATAACAGCTCGACTTTTCACTACAAATAAAGTTTTAGGAAAACGTTATCAAAAGTTTTTTAAAGAGTGGCTTGATAAAAATAAGTTAAATGTTTTTAAAAGCATTCAATTTTGTTCTGGTAAAATGACAAATCGTGATAAATTAATCGCTTGCAAAAAATTATGTGTTGATATAATGATAGACGATAGTCCCGAAGTATCTATGCACCTTGCAAAAAATGGCATAAAAGTTGCTTTAGTCGATGCTCCTTATAATAAAGATGTGTCGCACGAAAATATCATTAGATGCAAAAACTACGAGGACATAAAAAGTTGCATAAACTTTATGAAACTTTCAAAAAAAGCTACTGAAAGTAAGCTCGAAGATAGTAAAGATAGCTATTTTATAAATTATTATAACTTGCTTAAATCAATGCCTTTTGAACAAGAAAAATTCGAAGCTAATAAAAAACTTTATCATAAATCTTATCCTAAGATGACAAAAAATACTATGCAAGGTTTTCATACTAAAGTAATTAACGAAGAAAATATCGTTTTTCAAGATGGTATGATAATATTAGCAAACAAAACATCTAATATAGATAAATATTCTATTTGTTATGCTCTAAATAATAGATTTGTAACTATTTATGATACTACTGAAGATACATATTCTGACCGTTTGTTCGCTGAAAATATTGTAACAGCCGACATTAGCGAAAAGCAAGGGAAGACGGATTTTAGTGCAAAATTAGTCCAAGGCTCTACTTGTATAATTTTTGATAAAGAAACAGATTCCGACACTATAGATTTTGATGTAAATATCTTCAACTGTGCACAGCTTGCAAAAGTTCCTATTTTACCAGTTGCGATTTCTAAGAAAAATAAAAATGCACGTGCTACAAACGTGATTTTCGGAGAAGCTTTCTTTGTAGAAATTTCTGATGACTTGCAAACTGTAAAAACAAACACAGAAAATCTAATTAAAAATATGCTTGCAAATAATTAATAAACTAAAACGCTGAATTATCAGCGTTTTTTTATATATATTTCAACTAACTGCGTCACAAAAGAAAGCCAACATTTTCAAAACTAAAAGTCTTAATTCCTATCACCACAGTGATACTTCATTAAATTTTAAAAAAACTTAACCAAAACATAAAAAATCGAACTTTTCGCCTTTAAACCTTAAAATCTACAAATAAAAAATCGGACTGTCAAAAATTACTTTTTGGCAGTCCAAACTACTTTAATATATTTTTAATAAATTCAAATACTAATAAATCAAAATATTATTGTTTAATTTTAAAATCAAATTCACTTAGAACTTCTTCTTGATTTTTTTTTACAATAAATGCAGAAAAATCATCAAATAATAATGGTTTTGCAAAAATATAACCTTGCACATACTCACAACCACTTTCTAAAACAAAGTTTAGTTGGTCAACTTCTTCTACACCCTCGACGATAATAATTCGACCAGTAGCCGATATTCCTCGTATTAAATGTTGGAAAAATATTCTATTTACTTCTGCATTAAGTGCTGAAAGTAATACGCTACGATCAATTTTTATAATTTGTGTTGGTAAATTTAAAAATGTACTCATATTTGAGTAATCTACGCCAAAATCGTCTAGTTCAAACACAAAACCGTGTTCTTTCATTCTATCCATAACTTCTTTAGTTACTTTTTCGTTAGAAATAAAAGTACGCTCTGTTATTTCAATTTTTATCAAACTAGGGGATATATCATATTTTTTTAATATAGCTAATACGTTTTCCTCAACGTTTGGACTTAAAAATATGTGATAAGGGAAATTTACTGATATAGATTTAATGATAATATCATCACCATGAATTTCTAAAAGTCGTTTATAATCTTCGCAAACTATATCCAAAATTACAAATGTCATAGGTACAATTAATCCTGTATTTTCTGCAATATCTATAAATCTCGCAGGGGAAATCAATTTATTATCGTCATCAATCATACGAACTAGAGCTTCTGCCTGCGTAAAAGCATGATTTGTGTGAGAATATGTAGGTTGATAGCAAATTTGAAACTTTCTTTTTTCAATAGCTTCTTTTATTTGCTCAATCATTTTAGTTTTATTTATAATTTCTTTAACAATATCCGTATCATATAAATAATATGGTTCGCCATGCGTTTGTTTTAAAAGGGAAATCGAATAGTCTGCCGAAGAAATTAATTCTTTTACACTAGAGCCAAATAATTTATTATCAACCCTTGCACATATTAATTCTAAAGTAACAATATCAATATCTTCTATAGTTCTAGGCTTTTGTAGTTTTTCTAACAAAGAATAAATCATGCTTTCGTCATTTTCTTCGCCTTTTAGTAAAACTGCAAACTCATCTCCACCATAACGATAAACCTGCTCGTATTTATATACTTGTAATAATTCTTTTGTAATTATTTTTAAAACTTCGTCGCCAAATTCTAGTCCATTTCTTTCGTTAATGCTTTTAAATCCACGGATACTAAACACATACAACGAAAAATCTTCATCTTTTTTAATTAAATTATCCATATGAAATCTAAGTGATACTGTGTTTTGTGCCCCTGTTAGTTGGTCTACAGATTTCTTTTTATTTTGTGAATACAAGTGCAAAGCAAGAACGCTTGATGTATGAATTAAACCTGTAATTACCGTGTCTGAATTCAACATCTGAACAAAAAGCAATACCGAGCATAATCCCATATTTACAAGTACGACGATTTTTGTATCTGCATGAATAACTTTATAATTTTTTAAAATAACAAAAACTATCGCTATTAAATTAATACCTGATAAAAAATATGGTAATAAATACATATCACCACGAACATAACCTTCTTTGGCTGTAACTGTGAAAACAATTCCATTTGCAATATTAGAATATAACATAACTAAATAAATTATAGACGGCAACACACTATATAATATACTCCTCTTGTATGAGGCATAGTCTGAGTTTACCGTTGTAATAGACATCGCTAAAAGCAAATAACAACTTGAAACTGCTGGAATAAATGTAAAATACAATATGTTTATTACATAAACAAAAGTAAAATGCACAAAACCTTCGCCAGGACCACTATGTTCCATAGATAAAATAGTAAATAATGTTGATAGTAAAGAAGTGAAATAAATTGCTTTAAAAAATTGGTTTGTTTTATTTGTTTTATCATAGTCACGTACAAAACTTATTAGTATAACTACTATAATGACTAACATTGCGTACTCTGCTACTAAATTATATACAAGCATTTTTTCCTCCTTAAATATATAGAATACTATAATTATACTATATATAAAGAAAAAAGTCAATTAAATATAGGTTTCTAAAGCACTAATGTAAATTTTACCAATTAAATCTTGTTTTAAAAAAATATTTTTGTTTAAAATGATAGAAGAAAACACTTGCATAAATCAAAATAGAGTGATATAATGTGTTTATAGATAATAATTACTATTAAGAAAAGAGGAAAATAATATGTCAATGATCGGAAAACAAGTCGCAGATTTTACTGTGCAATCTTATGAAAACAATTCTTTTAAAGAGGTTAAAAAAGCAGATATTTTAGGAAAATGGTCTGTATTCTTCTTCTATCCTGCAGATTTTACTTTTGTATGTCCTACAGAATTAGAAGATTTAGCTGATAAATACGCAGATTTCAAAAAAATTGGTTGCGAAATTTACTCAGTATCTTGTGACACACACTTTGTTCACAAAGCATGGCACGATGCATCTGCTACTATCAAAAAAATCAACTATCCAATGCTTGCAGATCCAACTGCTACACTAGCTCGTGATTTTGATGTTATGATTGAATCTGCAGGTATCACTGAAAGAGGTACTTTTGTAGTAAATCCTAACGGAGAAATCGTAGCTTACGAAGTTTTAGCTGGTAATGTTGGACGTAACGCTGAAGAACTTTTCAGACGTGTTCAAGCTTTACAATTCGTTGCAGAACATGGCGACGAAGTTTGTCCTGCAAAATGGAAACCAGGCGAAAAAACTTTAAAACCAAGTCTTGATTTAGTAGGCATGATTTAATTAAAAGCAACACAGCTTACATCAAACTGTAGGCTGTGTTTTCTTAATGAAAGGATTTTTTATATGTACGATATGATAATTATAGGTGGTGGTCCTGCAGGACTTTCTGCTTCAATTTATATGGCTCGAGCAAAGTATAAAACTTTAGTTTTAGAAAAAGAAAAATTCGGTGGACAAATAACAATAACCTCGGAAATTGTAAATTATCCTGGTGTTTACCACACAAGTGGTACAGAACTTACAGCAAATATGCAAAAACAAGCCGAAGCTTTTGGTGCAGAGTTTAAACTTTGCGAAGTTTTAGATATGGATTTAGACGGTGATATAAAAACTATTAAAACCACATCTGGTGAATTTCAAACTTTAGGTGTGATACTCGCAGTAGGGGCATCACCTCGAAAACTTGGATTTAAAGGCGAACTCGAATACGCAGGGCGAGGGGTTGCATATTGTGCAACTTGCGACGGTGAATTTTTCACTGGGAAAACTGTGTATGTTGTAGGTGGTGGATTTGCAGCTGTAGAAGAAGGTATTTTTCTAACAAAATATGCAAGCGAAGTTCGAATGATAGTGCGTGGAGATGATTTTTCATGTGCAAAAACAGTTTCTGACCATGTATACAACGAACCTAAAATTTCTGTGCGTTTTAATAGCGAAGTTTTAGAAGTAGCTGGTGAAAATTCGCTAAAATCTATAAAAATTCATAATTCAAAAACAAACGAAGATACTTTAGAAACTTTTGATGATGGATTTGGCGTTTTTGTTTTTGCAGGATATACCCCAAACACTAAGTGGCTTTCAGATAAAATCAAAACAGAAAACAGTTATATCATAACGGACGAAAAACAACAAACAAATATAGCTGGTGTCTATGGTGCAGGCGATGTTTGTATCAAAGATTTACGCCAAGTTGTAACTGCCGTTTCTGACGGTGCATTATCTGCTACTTGTGCAGAAAAATATGTTGCAAATTTGCATACAAAGCTTAATATTCCAGCTTTCGACGTTGTATCTAAGGGTATTAAACCCGAAGAAACAAAAACAGCAGTGAACACAGCTGATGATAAATTTATAACAGATGAAATGAAATCTCAACTTGCACCTATTTTTGAGCGTTTTGAAAATAAAATCATCGTAAAAGCTGTATTAGATAAATCTGAACTAGGTATGGAAATGTCAAATTTCATGCAAGAAATGAAAACTCTTTCTGAAAAAATTGACTGCATAACTACTGATGCTACAGATGATGAAATCGTACCTTATATAGAACTTTTATATCATAACGAACAATCTAGTGGTATAAAATTTTACGCAATGCCTGGTGGGCATGAATTTAATTCATTTATACTTGCAATGTATAATATCTCTGGAAAAGGCAAGGAAATAGAAGAAAACGACGTTAGTCGTGCTAAAAATCTAGCAAAAACTGACATAAAAGTTTTGATTTCGCTTTCTTGCACTATGTGTCCTGAGGTTGTTGTTGCAACTCAAAAAATCGCAAGTTTAAATGAAAATGTAACTGCAAGTGCTATAGATATTACACATTTTACTGAATTTAAAGAAAAATATAATGTAATGAGCGTTCCTTGCATGGTAATAAATAACGAAATAGTTCATTTTGGTAAAAAGAACATTTCACAAATTTTAGATATAATAGGAGAATAATAATGAAAAAATCAATAGTTTTTAGCAGTGCTACTGGTAACACTGAACTTTTAGCAAAAGAAATTCAAGAAAACATAGGGGATACTGTATATTTTGGTAAACCTTCTGATGAAGCACTAGATGCAGATGTAATTTACATCGGCTCATTTGCACAAGCTTTTAGCTGTACTGCAGATATTAAAGAATTTGCATCAAAAATATCAAACAAAAAAGTGTTTTTATTTATGACAGCAGGATATGGTAGCACAACTGAGTTTTTTGCTCCAATCATGGCTTCTTTTAAAGAAAACATCAACGATACAAATGAAATTATCGGCGAATTTATTTGTCAAGGTAAAGTTTCAGATTCTAAGAAAAATGCTATTAAACAAATGGACGAAGCAAAGTTTAATACAATGGAACCTGAGCTTTTAAAAGCAGAAAGCCATCCAGACGCTAACGATATTTCAAATTTAAAAGCTTCATTATAATAAAATAGAACCACTAAGTACATTTTCTGCTTAGTGGTTTTTTTGAGTTAATCGTTTTTTTGATTGACAAGTTTTTACAAATATGATAAAATAATAAAAGTAAAATTTTCACATGTAAAATTTGCTAATTTTTATGTATTAAGCATAAAAATATTTGTAAAAATAAATAAACGAAAGGTTTTTATATGAATTTTCTATTAAAATTTTTGATTGGGTTTTGTCTATGCATAATAGGTAGTTCTATTATAATTATCCTAAATTTAAGTACATTAGGAATTATTTTAGGAATATTTTTCTTTATTCTCGCATTTTTCACTTTGTTCGTACCAAAAATCAGTCCAGATGATGATGCTTATAAAAAATCTAAAAATAGAATTTTAATGATTCCAGATGCTGTAGATGTAACGATGAATTCCCTATATGAAAGTTTTAAAGATATAGATACGCATTACGGAAAACCTTGGATTGCTAAATCCGATTTAGCTCCTGGTAAATGTTTAGTATTCGGACCTACAAATAATGGGGAATATGTATACATATATAAAGCAGCTTATGGCTCTAATTTATATGTTGCTGAAAATGACAATCCCACTTTTTTAAAACCTTTGCAAAAAGATGCGTGGAGATTAATTCCACATAAAAGCGAAAACGAGTTTAAATATCCTATTTGTATGGCATTAGCTAGTATATCTGTTTTTGATGATATTTTCAATTCGCTTAACGCATATGTAAAAACAAACAAACCTATGCAAATTCTTACAGAAGAAAATAAAAATTATGTTTTTATTATACATAATGATTTACTTACACTAAAACCTAAATATACAATAACAAATTTAGATGAAAAGCCTATATTTGATATACACAAATTACATCAAGCTTTTAGTGTGTGTTTATATAATTCAAGAGAAGAAATTTTACGTTGCGTAAGACTTCAAGGCCCTGTGCCTCAGTATGATATTTACAAATCTGATGACTTATATTTTACATTTACTAAGAAAAACAATTTCCAAAAGGGTCATTTTAGTGTAGATACACCAAATGGCAAACTAACAGTACAAAACACACCAGATAAACTTGGTGCTAAATATATGGTTAAAATTGATGGAATTGTTATTGGTACAATAGCTGATAAATTAGCTACACCAACAGAAACAATACGTCATTACGTAGTTCACGCAAGAAGCGAACAATATATGTCATTGCTTACTGCACTTACTGTAATGGTTCTACGTGAATTCAATTTAGATAATAATTTATAAAAAACAATTTAAAGGAGCGCTTTCGTGGGAATATTTGATATTTTAAAGAAAAAAAAAGAAACTGAAGAAGAAATAATGCCTAGGGCTAAAGTTAAAGCAAAAGTTAATTTTGAAGAAGTTTTAACAGAAATTGCTACGCTTATTTCAAATAACGACGAAAAAGTTTTGTCTGAAATCAAGGAATTAATGTCGGATCTTCTAAAGTTTCAAGAAGATTACAAAGAAATTTATAAAGGTAGAAGTTTTGACCTTTCTATGCAACCTAAAAAAGATATATATTGGATTGCTATTGCAGATATTTTAAAACGCTACGGACATGTATTATACCTTGATTGGAAAATAGAACGTGTTGATTTCATTAACGCTTTAAGCGATTTTACTGGAAAATTTTCAGAAGATTTCAGCTATAATTCTAGCAAACTAGATAAAGACGGAGATGTTCCATTATGGGCAAGCGAAATAGATTCTCAATGGAAATTATTTACTCTTGCAAACTATTGCGTTGATAGCGATTGTTACTTTGTTTTCCCTTGTAATGAAGATATGTTCATTTCTTTAAACAAACTAGC